>NZ_QMKS01000019.1:0-345068 GCF_003290055.1 Ralstonia sp. GX3-BWBA
ATCGTGGAGCGGGAATTGGCCGTGCCGCCTGCATTGGCGGAACTGGCCGCCCAGGCAGCGATGAGCGAGCGGACCTTGACGCGCCGTTTTGCCGCCGCTACGGGCAGCAACCTGCGGCGTTACGTGGCGACGCTGCGGTTGGAGCTGGCGGCGTTTCTGCTGCGCACGGGCCGGCTGCCGCTCGATCACATTGCCGATGAATGCGGTTACGGCAGTGTCAGCGCACTGAGCCGCGCGTTTTCTGCCGGCCAGGGTTGCAGCCCCTTGCAATACCGGGCGCAACAGCGCACGCGCTGAAGCGTCACGGACGCAGCAGATCGAAGCCAGCCAGCAACACCACACCCGAGAGCGCGGTCAGCGGCAACGAATGTTGGCCAAAGTACAGCAAGCCGGCGGCCAGCCAACTGGCCGCGAAGAAAGCGCTCATGCGGTTCATGATTTCACCTGTTCTTTGTTGGGTGGGATCGACGCGATCGGCACATTCACGCGTGCTGGTAGCGGTACTCCTGCGTCTTGCCGCCGTAGCCGTAAGCCGCTGCGCGAACGTCCTGCACATAGATATAGCTCTCTTCATGCAGATTGCCGAGTAGCTCAGCAAACGCCGTGAACGCCTCGGCGATGTACTGCGCCTTCTCCGCCTTCGTATTCGTTTCGTCCGTCACCTTGATGTCGAAATAGACGCTGTTCTTGCCTTGCGCGGCCAGCGTCTGCCCGCCGACGACCCAGTCTTCCGGGGCTACATAGTCGATGGCGATGGCCGTGACCTTCGGGTCTTTGCCCAGGATGCGAGAGGTGAGTTCCAGCAGCGTGGTGGAGATCTTCTGCGTCATTTCTGCAGAACGTTGGGCACTGACTTTGACGTTGAGAATCGGCATGATCGTCTTCCTTATTGGTTAGCAATGCAACTAGTTGATCAAAAAAATGGACGCTCATGTCAGGGTGGAGCGCACACCTCGGATCTTCGTCACCGTATCGGTGAATTCATTACTGCCCAATACGCGCTTCAACCTTGCGGTGACGGCGCCGCTTGCCTCGTTCAACGCCGCACCGATCTTGACCGCTTCCCGCGTCGGAAAGACGGCGGTCTCGCGGCCGTCGGCTTCGGTCTTGCGCCGTTCGATCAGGCCCTTGGCTTCCAGGCCATCGAGCGCGCGCGTTGCCGTGGGGCGCGTGACGGACATCGCTTCCGATAACTCGCTTTGCAGCATGCCCGGGCGGTCGACGATCGCACGGAGCATGAAGCCCTGCGGCGGCGTGAGATCGAAAGGCGCAAAGGCGTCTGCCCAGACGCGGTCGAGCTTGCGGGCCAGGGCGGTGGTGTTGAAGTAGAGGCAGTGGTCGAACATGGTGAAGTGGATGGTAGGTGAGGATGGTTAGATATGCAACTTGTTTTTTGTTTTTGTGGTCCATCTCCTTTTCGTTCCCTGCCGGGACCGACTCACTTTTCTTTGTCTTGCCAAAGAAAAGTAAGCAAAAGAAAGGCGCGCCCGAGATGGCGACTTCCCCTTGAATTTGTGTGACCGTGCGGGGAAGGAGGCAAACTCGCTGCGCTCAGACAAGCCTCCTTCCTTTATCCGCCCGCTCACAAAAATTCAAGGCGCCATCAAGGGCTCAACGTCAAAAAAAAAAAAAGGCCAACCCGTCGCGCGGTTGGCCTTGCCGTTTGGGCGAGCGCCCAGATTGTTTGGCTGTTGGTCTTTGACTTTGCTGCCCTATGCGGCGCCTTGAATTTCTGTTGCAAGGACGAAAGAGGAAGGGAAACTGTTTGAGCGAAGCGAGTTTTTCCCTTCCCCTCCTTGCGACATAAATTCAAGGAAGGGTTCGCCGCATCGGGCGCGCATTTCTTTGCTTACTTTCTTTGGGCAAGACCAAAGAAAGTGAGTCAGCCCCGGCAGGGGATGAAACCAGGGATGCACCAACAACAAAAAACATCAAAAATAAACCGTAGCACTAGCCCTGAACGTCCGAGGCGCCCCCTGCACAAGAATGAACCCCCAGCTCGGCAACCAGTACTTCTCATTCGTCAGGTTGTCGACATTGAACCGCAGCGTGACCGGTTTGCCGCTCACCTTGGTCGAATACCGCGCCCCCACATCAAACGTGTGATACCCCGGCACGATGTTGCTGTTGTTTGCTTCCAGCGCCGAGTTGCCAACGTATTGGCCGCCCGCCGAGAGCACAAGCCCCGGCATGGGCGGCACCGCATATTCCACATAGGCCGTGGCCTTGAAGCGCGGCGACCCATAGGCCCGTTTGCCCAGCACGGAGGCGTCGGACTCCGTGTTCTCGGAGTTCATGAACAGCACGCCGCCCAGCAGCGTCCAGTCACGCGCGAGCTTGCCGCGTGCGCTCAATTCGAGCCCGCGATATCGCGTCATGCCGTCTTGCGTATAGACGTTGTCCGGCCGCAGATACGCCAGCCCGCGCTGCACCTGGAACAGCGCTGCGCCGAATGTCCAGTCATGCAGTTCGGCCTTGGCGCCCACCTCGACCTGCTTACTCTTGAGCGGCCCGAATACCGTGCCCGCGTTGAGTGCTGTGATTGGTGCGCTGGCGCCGGCCTCAAGCGATTCCACGTAGCTCGTGTACAAGGTCACCGGCTGCACGGGTTTGAACATCACCGCCAGCGTGGGCGTGATGGGCTCGCGGTTGTATTTGGCTGAAGTGCTACCGTCGGTGTTGTACCCGGTCTGGTTGAAACGCGTGTAGCGCAACCCGCCAAGCACCGACCACTGATCGCTGAATTTGACCGTGTCGCTGGCAAAGACGGCGGTCTGGTCGATCCTGGATGTGCGAGCCAGACCGTCGGACGAAGGCACCCGCATCGGTGTCGCACCAGACGACACGAACGCCGAGGTGTCGTACAGATTGCCCGTACCGAGTATCGTCGAAGCAAAGCCGCCCGTGGCTTGCGTGAGACTCTGCCACGACGTGCCAAAGACGAGATCATGCTCGATCGGTCCTGTGCGAACCTTGCCGTTGGCTATCACCTGCGCCTGGCTGTACTGGTAGCGCTGGTACGAGCTGTACTGCAATTCGCTGAAGTTGCCTGTGTTGTCGGTCAGCTGGATCGCGCTGTCGGCATTGCCCCGGTTCTGCTGCGTGTAGCGATAGGCGGCGCGCACGTTCCAGTCGGGCGCGGCTGCCCAGTTCAGTTCGGTGCCGACGGATTTGATCTCGGTCTCGTAATACGAGCCTGGTGATGACACACGCTGGCTGCCGTCAATGGCGCGCGGCGTGCGCACGAACTCCGTCACTGGCACACCAAAATCCTGGCCGGGGATGATGCCGTAGTACGCACCCTGCACGTTGCGCTGCATGTACAGGCCATCGAACGACCACTGCAGATCGGGCGTGATGCGCGCATCGAGCGCCAGCGAGGCAGAGTCGCGCTTGATATGGCCGCCGTCGACGAAGGTGTCGCCTTCCTCATGCACTACTCCCAGGCGGGCGCCCAACGCCTTGGTCGGGCCGAAGCGCCCGCCCACATCCACCGATTCCTTGAGCGTGCCGCCGCTGGTAAAGCCGAACGTGGCGCTGCCGCCAAAGGTGTTGGTGGGGCGCTTGGTCACGAAGTTGGCGATGCCGCCCGGTGTGCCGAAGCCATACATGAATCCCGACAGGCCCTTGAGCAGTTCCACACGTTCGAAGTGTTCGAGCGGAACATCGCTGCCCCAGTTGGGCACGGCCAGGCCGTCGACCTTGTAGCCCTCCAGCAGATCCAGTTGCAGGCCGCGGATGGTGATGTTCGATGCCTCGCCGATGTAACCGTCGTTGTTGGCGGTGACCGCCGGATCGCCCTTGAATACCTCGCCGATGGTCTGCGCCTGCCGGTTCTGAATCAGCTCCTGCGTGGCAACGTTGATGGTGAACGGTGTATCGAGCACAGCCTTGTCGCCCAGTGCGCCGGTGCTGGCCTGCTTCGCGCCATACGCAGCAGGTTTGCCTGCAGTGATTTGCGTGGCGGGCAGGTCGACCTGCGTGGTGGTCTGCTGCGCTTGCGCCGATGCCCCTGCACCCATGGCGGCGAATGCCAGCGCGAGCCGGCGCACCAGCGGCGTTGGGCGAAGGAAAGCGATAGTACGGCGTGAAGCGGGTAGTAAAGCAACGGCTCGCATGATCAAGCTCCCCTGGATCAATGTTGTGGACAGGCGTGCGCAGTCCCGCGCGAGCCGGCGGGCGGCATGCGCGGAGTCTGTGCGGGTGGTTGTGGTTATTTGGTGCGGAGCGTGTGGAGCTATGGCTCTCTGGCGACGCTCGGGTGCAGGTTGTTGCCGGTGCGCGATTCACGCGCCGGCATGGCCCAGACAGAATCGGGCGCACCGTGGCGCGCCCGGCGCAGCGTCGCACGGGCAAGGCCGGCAAAGCCGCACGCGAGCGCCAGTGCGCCCAGGTCGAAACCGGCCACCATCCAGTCGCCGCGCGCCATCGTGCGCAGCAGGTGGTCACCGGTGACGACGGCATTGGTGATGGGCGCAAGCACCGCTGCAAGGGCGGCAGCACTCAGCAGTTCGACGGCGCCGCGTGCTGGCGGCCGCAGCATCGCCCAGGCAATCGCCGCGAAGAACACGGTGTAGTACGTCACGCCCACCGAACGCTCGGGCCACAGCAGGGCCGCCGGGAATGTCGCCATGACGCCGGCGCAGCATCCGATGCACACGCCAACCGTGGCGCGCGCCAGCAGTTGATGCAGGCGTGGCTGATCGGCCTTGCGTTGCTTGCGGCGCGATTCGATCCACAGCAGGTTGCCCGAATAGAAGACGAACGCCCCCGCCAGCCCCATCACGAGATACGCGAGACGCAGGACGATGTCGCCGTAAGTGCCGAAGTGCAGGCCGTAGACAAGGCTGTAGATGGCGTGATTGGTGTCGCGCGCATCGGGCGTCTGGTTGCCGACAAGCTTGCCGCTGTCGGGCTGATTGGCAGCCGCGCGAATCGCCACTGAACCGTAGTCGCCGACCGCTCGCGTGCTGCTGCCACGCACTTCCGCCACGGCATTCGCATCGCCAATGTGCTGGTAGTGGATCGACTTGACGGTGAAGTTCGGATCGGCCACCTCGCGTGCACGGGCCAGCAGTTGCTCGGCCGGCAGCATCGGCGCAGCGCGGTGGGCGGCCACCACCGTGCCAGCCGCTGTGGTCACACGCGGCACCGCATCGAACAGCTTGCCGTTGAGTGCCACGGTATTGAACACGGTCATCAGCACGATGCTCAGACACAGCACCGGCGCGGTGATCGCAAAGATCAGGTGGAAGGGCAGGCTGAACAGCCCCAGCACGTTGTGCATGTCCATCCAGAAGCGCTTGAGATTGCGCCCCGGGCGGACGGCCAGCAGATCCTTCTTCAAACGCGGCAGGTGCAGCAGCACGCCCGAGATGAGCGCCACGCCATACAGCACCGAGATCAAGCCCATGAAGTACATGCCCGGCGCTTCCAGACCCAGCGAGTAGTGCAGCCGGTTCAGAAAATTGGCCAGCTCGCCCTTCGAGGGCTCGATCGACAGATCTTTCGGCGAGGTCTTGCCGGCAGCGAGCCTACTGCCGGTCGTCATCTGCCAGTCGCCCTTGCTGTTCTGCCAGTACGCGGAGAACTCCGGCTCGCCCTCGTTGGGGAAGATGACGTATGCGCTTGCCGCTGCGGCCGGGTGCGTGTGCACCAGCGCGTTCACGAAGTGATCGATATCGGCCGGCTTGATGGCAACGGCGGGATGGTCGGCGCGCAGCGGGTTCTGCCACGCATGCAGTTCTTCATGGAACACGGTGAGCGCGCCCGCAAAGAACGCGATGAACAGCGCCCAACCCGCTATCAGGCCCACCCAGGTATGCAGCGTCTGATACAGACGTAAGGTCGTCGATTTCATGGCGACGTCAAGCCACCATCAGGCGCGGTAGCCATAGCACGCCGAACGACACCGCGTTGGCTGCCGCCAGCACGCCCCACGCATGGGCGCTGCTCCGAAACAGCACGCTCACGCTGATGATCACGGCCCACAGCGGCAGGCACGCGAGCAGCGCACCGATGACGCCGCTGTCCCAGCCGCCCGGCAGCCACAGAATGGCCAGCGTGCACAGCGCGACCGACAGCGGCAGCCCCAGCACGGTACCGGCCAGCCACTTGGTGCCCATGCCGTTCATGACCTCGCCCCAACGCCTGCACGCCGTTGATGTGTCCACGCACCCAACATGGGCCATAGCGACAAGGCCCCCGTCACCACGAGCACCACCGCGGTGGTTGCCCCCGGCCAGCCGAGCGCGTCGTTCCACAGCGCGGCGGCAATGACCGACAACGCAACGGCGGCGCTACACAGGACGCGCCTGCGCAGGCGTGGGGCGGGCGCGAGCAGCACCTGGTTGGGCGCGGCCGCATACAGGCAGCCCGCCGCCAGCAGCCCGAGCAGGAGGGCAATACCGTGCATGGCAGTGTTCAGTTTTTTTGATAACGCAAATGATAATGATTCGTATTAAATTACACAAGCCAGGCAGATTCAAGCGTGGGGATGGGGGAATTGACATGCCGCCGCGAGGGCGGACGTTGGTCAGGCGGCGCCCGCGCCATGGGTGGCGGGCGCGGCAGGTGTGACGGGGGTTACTGCTGCAGAACCTTGTATTCGATCTTCTTGAGCACGCCGTCCGCATCGTCGAAGTAGAACGAGGCGATCTTTTTCGAACCAATCGGAATCCCGACAAACATCACACCGATCGCTGCATCGCGCGTGTAGCGATAGTTCCAGATATCGAGACCACCGGCCGCAGCCTTGTCGCTTGGTGCACCCAGTTCGAGCGCCACGTCCCCGCGCTTGGCGACGCCGGGGACGAATTGCTTTTGCAACGATTCCTGCGTGGCGTCGGCAATCTTGTCAACGCCCGTTCCACTGCCGACGCTGACCGCGCAGCCGGACAGGGCAAGAGAAAGCGCAATACCGGATACGAAAATGCGAAACATGAAAGTCCTTTTTATTGATTGGAGTCTGGAAAGCCGCTTCGATGCCACAGCGCACATGGCTGATGCGCTGCCCCCGCATCGAATGCGCTCCCGCATCGTAGAGAGGACGCGCAGGAAGCGCATCCCCCAGAACGGCTCGTTCTCCAACAATCTGAGGTGAAACTTTCTAATGTCTCGTCTGATTGACGCTTAACTCAGCGTCCGCGGGCGTCTACGCGAGTGCCGCTTCCACAAAGTGCAGACGATCCTGCCCCCAGAACATCTCGTCGCCGACAAAGAACGTGGGCGCACCGAACACGCCGCGTGCCACGGCCTCTTCGGTCGTCTTGCGCAGCGTCTGCTTGATGCGGTCGTCCTGCACAAGCTCCAGCATCAGCGCGGGTGAGATGCCGGCCGCTTCCAGCACCGCAGCGAGTTCCTGCAGATCACCAAGATTGCGGGGGTGCTCGAACATCGCGCTGAAGATGGCGGCGAGGTAGCGATGGAATTCCGCATCGCTGCGCAACTGCATGCCCACCGCACCGCGCATCAATTGCAGCGTGTTGATCGGAAAGTGCGGGTTCTGCTGGATCGGCACGCCAAAGTGTTTTGCCCAGCGTTCCAGATCCACATTGGAGTAGCGGCCCTTGGCGGGAATCGTCGCCGGGCTGCTGTTGCCTGTGGCCTGGAACACACCGCCCAGCAGCATCGGCCGCCAGACAATGTCCGCGCCCTTGGCTTGCGCGATCTTCGGCAACTGGTGATACGCGAGGTAGCTGTAAGGGCTGCCCACATCGAAGAAGAATTCGACCTGCTTCATGCGTGTGTCTCCTGGTGTCGTGATGTTGCGATGGGCTTGGAA
Organism: Ralstonia sp. GX3-BWBA; assembly: GCF_003290055.1. Classification (NCBI taxonomy): domain Bacteria; kingdom Pseudomonadati; phylum Pseudomonadota; class Betaproteobacteria; order Burkholderiales; family Burkholderiaceae; genus Ralstonia; species Ralstonia sp. GX3-BWBA. The sequence goes on from NZ_QMKS01000019.1 coordinate 7,784, forward strand.
CAGGCTTCTACCAGCGCTCGATCCAGGGCCGCAGGTCGAGTTCATGGGTCCATGCATCGCGGGGCTGCGTGTGCAGATACCAGTAGTTCTCGGCGATGTGCTCGGGGTTGAGGATGCCGTCCTGGTCTTTCAGCGCGTAGCGCTCGGGAAAGTTCTCGCGGATGAACGCCGTGTCGATCGCGCCGTCGACCACCACATGCGCGACATGTATCCCCTTGGGGCCCAGCTCGCGCGCCATGCTCTGCGCCAGCGCGCGCAGCGCATGCTTGGCGCCTGCGAATGCCGCAAAGTTGGCTGCGCCGCGCATGCCTGCGGTTGCCCCGGTGAAAAGGATCGTGCCGCGCCCGCGCGTGACCATGCGCTTGGCCACTTCGCGCCCTGCCAGGAAGCCCGAAAAACACGCCATCTCCCAGATCTTGAAATACTTGCGCGCGGTCTCTTCCAGGATGCTGCTCGGCACGTTGGCGCCAATGTTGAAGACCATCACCTCGATGGGGCCGACGTCGCGCTCGATGTCGTCGACGAGCTTGATGACGTCGTCTTCCTTGCGCGCGTCGGATGCGAAGCCCTGCGCCCGCCCACCTTCCGCGCGGATCGCCTCGACCAACGGTTGCAGCTTGTCGGCCGAGCGGCGTGTCACGCAGGCGATGTAGCCCTCGCGCGCGAAGCGCCTGGCGATGGCGCCGCCCGTGGCATCGCCCGCGCCGATGACGAGGGCCGCCTTGTTCTTGCTTGTCTCCATGTCCACCTCGTTTATAGAATAACGATCGTTACCGAAAGCAAAATTATGCTACTGATTGCATAGTGTCAAGCGGGAAAAACGCAGGGGAAAAGATGCGATACCAGCCCGGTCACAAGGAAGAAAAGCGCAAGGAGCTGCTGAAGGCCACGGGCCGCAAGGTCAAGGTGAACGGCTTTGCCGCGACCGGCGTGGACGCGCTTGCGCAGGCGGCCGGCATGACCAGTGGCGCGTTCTATAGCCACTTCGGCTCCAAATCGGATTGGCTCAAGGCATTGATCGAAGCCGAACTTGCCGCCAGTCGCGAAATGTGGGCTGGCAATCCGCACGATACGGCCGAAGATTGGCTGCGCTTCGAGCTGGATCGCTACCTGTGCCTTGCCCACGTGAAGCACCCCGAAGCAGGCTGCGCCGTGCCCGGCCTTGCCGCCGAGATCGCGCGTGCAGATGCTTCAGTGCGCAAGCTGTATCAGGAAGAGATGCGCAAAGGGCACGCGATCCTGGCGCAGCGTCTGGGTGACGATGATGCCGCGTGGGCGATGATTGCGCAGCTCGTGGGTGCCATCCATATCGCGCGTGCCATGCCGGAGGAGGCCATGCAGCGCACGATTGTCGAGGCGAGCAAGCGGTTTCTGCAGGACGCTGTGACGCGCCTTACCGCCAAGTCCTGACGTACGAGGCGCGCTATTGCAGGTTGCCCCAGCGCGGCACAGCGGGTTCCGCGTTCGCCCATTGCCACGTGGTGCCGTTCTGGCACGCATAGATCGTGTAACCGGCGCCGGGCGCATTTTTGGGAGCCAGGGCTTCCTGAACGGTCAGAACGGCCTCGCGGCAGGTGGCCAGCGGCGTCGTGAACGTGCGTACCAGCACGACCTGGCCGTGTGCCTTGGTCAAGCCCATCATGCGTTCGAGCGACCAGTTGAGCGAAGGCGTGCTGTCGCTCAATCGCCCGACTGCCATCGCCAGCGCGTCCTGCTCGCTGGCGGCCCATTTGCGCGTTGCGTATTTGATGGAGGCATCGGTCGCGGCGTTGACCGACACGGCCACGCCATAGGCCACCGCCGGATTGCCCGTGACGGTGCCCGTGGCCACGCCCGCTGCCGCGCCGGTCAACGGCCCCACCGACGAGCAACCGGCCATCAGACACGCACCCCCTGCTACAAGCCAGCGCGCGCGGCTCATTGCAGTGAACCCCATCGCGCCGTGGCCGGTTCTGCCGTCGCCCACTTCCATTGCTTGCCGTCATGGCAGATCGAGGCGACGAAGAAGTCGACCTTCGCTGCGCCGTCTTCCATTCCGTCGACGGTAAAGAGGATTTCCTTGCAGTTGACGAGCGGCCCGTTGATCGAACGCGTGACCACTACGCGGCCGTGTTCGTCTGGCTCTAGGGGGATGCGGTGCTTGACCTGCCAGTTGCCGACGGTGTTGTCGGCCAGCGCGCCGGCAATCTGCGCGATGTGGTCTTGGGTTTCGGTGTGGACGACACGCTGGCTGTGTTGCAACGCGGCCCGTGCGCCAGCTTGCACGCCCAGGCCGATGCCGGTGGCCACCGCCGCGTTGTCGGTCACCTTGGCAGCAAGGGCTGCCCCGCCGATGCCGGCTGCGGCAGTCGTGCCTTCCGACATCAGCGAACTGCAACCGCTGAGTGCCAACGTGCTCAGGGTGAGCGCGCTGCCCAGCATCCGGGCGGATGCGAACCGAGGTGTGCGCATGTGTGGACTTCCAAATCTGCAACAGAGCGAATTCTAAAGGACACTGCGGCCCGCAAACGGCGATGCGGCGCGGGTTCTCACAATTGTTTTTAGTTGCTGCGGTGCGGTGTTGCCTTTGTTCAGCCTGGGCAAAGCGCCTTCAACTGCGTGGCCAACGCATCAAAAACCACCCGCACCCGTGTCGATACTGGCCCTCTTTGTGGTCGATACACATGGAGCGTCCAAGGTTGAGGCTCGAACCGTCGAAGCACGCGCACGAGGTCGCGCGCTTTGGTCGCTTGGTGCGGATGGCCTATGCGGTAGAGCGCTCCGCCTCGCCGCCCATCTGCCGTCGATAGCGCTCTGGCGAAACCCCAACCTGCTTGCGGAACATCGCAATGAACGCCGAGGGCGTTCCATAACCGAGCGCGAGCGCAATGTCCTGCACGGGGCGGTCTTCCTTGAGCCACACCAGTGCCCGCAGCAGGCGCACGCGGTTGCGCCATTGCACGAAGCTCATGCCCAGCTCGGCGTGGAAGCGGCGCGCAAGTGTGCGTTCGGTGCTGTGCACGCGTTCGGCCCATTGCTGCAGCGTGGTGGCCTCGGCGGGGTCCAGGCGGATGGCGTGCAGGATGGGCTCGAGCTGGCGATCGGTGCTGTCGGGCAGGTAGCTGTCGGCGTGGCCGGCACGCACCAACATTTCCACCAGCAACTCGAACTGGCGCAGGTCCCACGCGTCGGTCATGGCGGCGACGCGGCGCGTGGCGAAGTCTTCAAACAGCGCACGCACCAGCGGCGTTTGTGGAATCAGGCAGGCCATGGGCGGCAACCGCTGCGCAAGCGGTTCGGCCATGTACACGGAGAGAAAATCCGTCGCCTGCCGGATCGATGCCGAATGTGGCTGATTGGCCGGCACCCAGATCACGTATTCGGCGGGCGCAGTCAGCCTGCGGCCATCGACCACCACCTCCATCAAACCGAGGCTGATCCGGTTGATCTGGCCCCACGGGTGCGTGTGCGGCTCAATGTCGGTTTCGGGCTCGAAATGGTCGTAGCGAAAGTAGAACGGGGCGCCTTTCGGCACCCGCAGATCGGCTTCGCGATAGGCGGTGTACAGGGTGTCAGCCACGGTTGTCGCTTTCGAGGGGTGATGTTGTCTGGTTCGAAGTATATGTTTTGAACCAGACATTACTAAACTGCGGTCTTCCATTGTTCGAGGAGGCCGTCGTGCCTGTGCTGTATCCCTTGCTGGCAGTGCTGATCTGGGCTGCCAACACCATCGTGTCGAAGGCCGCGGCCGGCGTGGTGGACCCGGCGGCCATTTCGTTCTACCGGTGGCTGCTGGCGGCCATCGTGCTGACGCCTTTCTGCGTGCGGCCGCTGTGGCGTCAACGTCAGGCTGTGCTGGCGCAGTGGCGGCGCTTTGCGGTGCTCGCGCTGCTGGGCATGGTGATGTACCAGTGCCTGGCGTATTACGCGGCGCACAGCACGAGCGCGACCAATATGGGCGTGATCGGGGCGCTGATCCCGATGCTGGGCCTGATCCTGAACGTGGTGGTATTTCGTCAGCCTGTCGGGGCGCAGGCAGTGACGGGCGTGGTGGTGTCGCTCCTTGGTGTGCTGTACCTGCTGGGGCGCGGAGAACCTGCCAACCTGTTCGATGGCGGCATCAACCACGGCGACGTGCTGGTGCTTGCGGGCGCCACTGCATACGCGCTGTACAACATCCTCTATCGCCGTTGGGCGCTGCCGTTCGGGCAGTGGCTCAATCTGTACGTGCAGGTGTTGCTGGCCGTCGTGATGCTTGTGCCGGTGGCCATGACGGCGCATAGCCTGGCCGTACCGGCCAAGGGCATCGGGCTGGTGGTGTTTGCGGGCATTGCCTCGTCGATCGTCGCGTCGTATCTGTGGATGCAAGGGCTCAAGCGCATCGGCAGCGAGCGTACAGCGGTGTTGATGAACCTGATGCCGGTCTTCACGGCAGGAATGGCTGCGGTGATGCTGGGAGAGACCGTGCACGGCTATCACTGGATCGGTGGCGGCCTCGTTCTGCTGGGTGTGAGCCTGGCGCAAGGCATCGTTCGGCTGCCGATCGGCCGTTCGGGATTGAGCGCCCGTTAGTTTTTTGGCCGCGCCGTTTGGGGGTTGGCGGTAAAATCGAACACATTGGCGGGCGCGTGATAGCGCCCGTTCCGTGTTCCAGAACCACTCTCGCCAGACCATCGTCAGACCATGAAGCGCAACGCAGGAGCTGTCACCGTCGATGATGTTGCCGCGCATGCGGGCGTGTCCATCAAGACCGTCTCGCGCGTGCTCAACCACGAGCCCAACATCAGCGAGAAGACGCGCGCGAAGGTGGTTGAGGCGATGCAGACGCTCGACTATCGGCCCAACCCGGCTGCCCGGCGACTGGCCAGCAAGCGCGCCGACATCATCGCGCTGGTCTACGACAACCCCTCCGACAACTACATCGTCAACATTCAGCACGGCGCGCTCGAAGCCTGCCAGGCGCTCGATTACAGCCTGCTGCTGACCCCTTGCAACTACCGCGACCCGAACCTCGCTGAGCAGATCATCCAGAGTGCGCGCCAGCGAGCACTGGCCGGCATCATCCTGACGCCACCGGTGTCGGATGTGCCGTCGCTGATCACGGCGCTGGATGAAGCGGGCATCGACTACGTGCGTCTGGCACCGGCCGATCGCGAGCACAAGGGGTTGTCGGTCAACACCGAAGACCGTGCTGCTGCGCGTGATATGACGCTGCACCTGATCGGGCTCGGGCATCGCCGCATCGGTTTCGTGGTGTGCGACCCCGCTCATGGCGCGGCGTATCAGCGCGTATTCGGCTATCGCGACGCGATGGCGCAGGCCGGCATCGAAGTCGACGAACGACTGGTGGAGCAGGGCGAGCACTCGTTCGAGTCGGGCGTTGCCTGTGCTGAGCGGTTGCTCTCCTGCGAGCCGCGTCCCACCGCCATCTTCGCAGGCAACGACGACATGGCCGCCGGGGTGCTCCGGGTAGCGCAGGCACGCGGCATCAAAGTGCCGGAAGAACTCTCCATTTGCGGCTACGACGACACGCCGCTCTCACGCCAGCTCTGGCCGGCGCTCACCACCGTGCGCCAGCCGATCCAGGCGATGGCGCATGCGGCTGTGGAGCAGCTCATTGCGATCCACCGCCCGCATCTACCGGGCCTGAAGCCGCATTCGGTGCACGAAAACTTGCAGTATGAGTTGGTGATTCGGGAATCGACGTGTGCGCCGGCGCGTTGAGCAGTTTGGCCGCCGGTTAGGTGGCGATTAGGCCGGCTGCCTGATCAACGCATACAAATCATCCTGCGGGTCATACCCCAGCAGCTCGCGCCCGGTCTCCAGGCCCCAATCCATTCCGCGATTGTTCGACACGCCATTCACGACGATGGCCGGTGCTGGCCAGCGCGCCGGGTCGGCCGTAATGGAGCAGAGGAACAGCCGGCGCAAATCCCCATTCGAGAGCCACATGTTACGGAACCAGCGTAGCGCCACGTGGCTGGCTTCATCGGGCAACTCGGTCGGCACGGGTGTGTCAGCGGTGCCGGAATAGTTGATCTCGTTGGGGTCGTTCTCGTCGGGGAGCGCCCAGCCGATGCGCAGCGACACGATCGACAGCTTGCCACCGTTGGCTTCGGAGACGGCGCCTACTGCTTTGCAGAGCCGTTCGCCCATTGCCTTGGACGTTCCGTAGGCGAGCGAGTAGACGTCTTCTGTACCGTTATTCCAGCGCGTGCCTGGGGCGGGCGGCAGTTCAGCGGTGAGTTTGCCGGGGCCGATGGTGCCGGCCAGGGGTTGGTCCTTGTACGCGCCCATCGCGTGGTTGGACGAGGCGAACACGAAGCGGCGCACGCCGTGCGTGGCAGCGGCCTGCAGCACATTGAGCGTCATGCCGTAGGAGGCCAGCGCTTGCTCCCACGTTGCGTCTGGCGTGGAGTGGATGGCGGCCAGGTGGATGACCGCATCGACGTTGCTCAGCAGATCAGTCCATGCACCATCGGCTTGCGTGAGGTCGGCCTTGACCCATTGGAAATGTTGGGCCGCTTGCGGCGAAAACTCGACGTTCTGTGCGACCCAGTCGATGCCGATGATGGAGGTGCACCACGGGGCAGAGGCCAACGCCTCGACGACCTTGCGGCCCAGGTTGCCAGCTACGCCGGTCACAAGAACGCGAGCAGGGGTTTGGTAGTCAGCCACGATGTGGAATTCCGTTCGGGATGAAGGAAAGAAAGGCGCGACCGGCGGCTGGCGCTGCAACATCATCGCGCGCCGCCGTGTCGTTCCAGATCAGGAAGGTGGGCCGGATGGGCCCAGGAGTTGTGTGGCGTTTGCCGACGGGGCAGCCGCCGAGGTCAGCCGCGATTGGAGCCCGACAGCACGTCAATCAGCACCGCGACCACCAGCACCACGCCCTTGACGATCATCTGCCACGAGGCGTCGACGTTCATTTGCTGCATGCCGTTGTCGAGGCTGGCCATCACGAGTGCGCCAATCAGCGCGCCGTACACCGTGCCCGAACCGCCGCGCATCGACGTGCCGCCGATGAAGCAGGCGGAGATGGCATCCAGTTCGCCGCCCACACCGGCGGAGGGCGAACCCGCCGCCGAACGCGCGGTGGTGATGATGCCCGCGAAGGCACACATCAGGCCCATCAGCACGAACACCAGCAGCTTGACGCGACCGACGTTCACGCCGGACAGGCGCGTGGCTTCCATGTTGCCGCCCACTGCGTAGACGTGACGGCCGAATACCGTTTGTGTCGCGACGTACGAGAAGATGGCCAGCAGCACCAGCAAGATCAGCACCGGCAGCGGCACACCGCTGGCGTCGTTGAGCACCGCGACGAAGCCAAACGAGGCGGCAGCGATGGCCAGCAGCTTCAGCCCATCAGCCCAAATCGGCGTGAGCGAGAGCGACAGGCGCGCACGCTCGCGACGTCGGCGCACGGTCAGCACAACCGAGCCGACAACGATGACAGCAGCCAGCGACCACGACAGCCATGCCGGCACGAAGCTCTGCGCGAGGTTGCCGAGGTCATCGGGCACCGGGGCAATCGTCACGCTGTCCGTGCTCCACTGCAGCAAGCCGCGGAAGGCCAGCATGCCGCCCAGGCCAACGATGAACGAGGGCACACGCAGCTTGGTCGTGATGAAGCCGTTGACCACACCGATGGCCGCGCCCGCCACGAGCACCGTGCCCACGGCCAGCCAGGTGTTCCACCCGAGGTTGACGGTGAGGATGGCGACCAGCCCGCCCAGCAAGCCAAGCAGCGAACCGACCGAAAGATCGATCTCCCCCGCGATGATGACGAACACCATGCCGCAGGCCAGCATGCCTGTGACCGACATCTGCAGGAACAGGTTGGAGATGCTGTTGGGCTTGAGGAACGTGCCGTTGGTCTGGAAGTAGAAGAAGACCCAGATGAGTGCGACGGCCAGCAGCAGCGCCAGCACCTTGTAGCGCACGAACAGTTGCTGGATGGCGCGACCGTCCAGGCGCGGGCCGCCATTGCCGCCGCTTTGGCGGGCGAGTTGGGATTGCAGGATATTGGACATGGCAATTCAAGCCGCTTGGCGGCCGGGTTCAGCGTTGATTGCAGCAGCCAGGATGCGCTCCTGGGTCAGGCCTTGATTGACGAAGTCGCCGCGCAACTGGCCTTCGCCGATCACCAGGACACGATCGCTCATGCCAAGGATTTCCGGCATCTCGGAAGAGACCATGATGATCGCCACGCCGCTGGCGGCGAGGTCGGCAATCATCTTGTAGATGTCGTATTTGGAGCCAACGTCGACACCGCGCGTCGGCTCATCGAGGATGAGCACCTTCGGCATCGCCAGCACCATCTTCGTGACCACGGCCTTCTGCTGGTTGCCGCCGGATAGGCTGGCAATCGCCAGTGCGGGGCTTGCGGTCTTGATACGCAGGCGTTTGATTTCGCGGTCGACGGTGGTGAGTTCGGCGCCCTTGTCGACACGCAAACCGCGCGCGTACTGAGCCAGCGTGGCAAGCGTGATGTTCTCGCCCACGGCCATCAGCGGGACGATGCCGTGGCGCTTGCGGTCTTCGGGCACCAGGCAGATACCGTTGGCAATCGCCTGTGCGGGCGTGCCGACCTTGACCGGCTTGCCGTCCATGATGATCTCGGCGCTGGAGCGGCCGGGGTAGGCGCCGAACAGCGCGGACACCATCTCCGTACGCCCGGCGCCCACCAGGCCGGCAATGCCGAGAATCTCACCGCGGCGCACGGCAAAACTCACGTTGTCTGTGCGCTTGCGGTTGGGGTTGGTGACATCCCAGCATGTGACGTTGCGCGCTTCCATCACCACGTCGCCCACGGTGTGTTCCACCTTGGGGAAGAGCGATGTCATTTCGCGGCCGACCATCATCGTGATGATGTTGTCGATGGTCATGTCGGCGGCGGGGCGCGTGCCGATGTGCTTGCCGTCGCGGATGACGGTGACGGTATCGCACACGCGCTTGACCTCATCGAGCTTGTGCGAGATGTACACGCACGCCACGCCGCCGCGCTTGAGGTCGTCAATGATCGACAGCAGCACCTCGATTTCCTTGGCCGACAGCGATGACGTCGGCTCGTCGAGGATCAACAGGCGCGCGTTTTTGGCGAGCGCCTTGGCGATTTCGAAAAGCTGTTGGTGGCCGCTGCCGTAGTTCATCACGGGCGCGGCCACGTTCACGTCGGTCAGGCGCAGGCGGGCGAGCAGTTCTTCAGCCTTGGCGTGCATGGCGTCGTAGTCCATGCGGCCCCCCGGCTTGGTGATCTCGTTGCCGAGGAAGATGTTTTCCGTGACGGAGAGCTGCTGCACCAGCATCAGCTCCTGATGGATGATGACGATGCCGGCGCGCTCGCTGTCACGCACGGAATGCGCGTGCAGCGGCTCGCCTTCCCACAGGATCTCGCCTTCGAAGGTGCCGTAGGGGTAGACCCCCGACAGCACCTTCATGAGGGTCGATTTCCCGGCGCCGTTCTCCCCGCACAAACCGACGCATTCACCCGGCTTCACTGCCAGGCTGACGCCGTCGAGCGCGCGCACACCGGAGAACGACTTCACGATGTTGCGCATCTCGAACAGGGTGCCGTTACTGCTCATGGCGTTCTCCTACTCACTACGACTGACCACTGACCACCGACGACCGACTGCTGCATCGACTGCTTACTTGCCGAAAATCTGCTGATGCGTATAGAAGCCGTCCTTGACGACGGTGCTGTCCAGGTTGTCCTTGGTCAGCAGCGTCGGGGTCAGCAGCACGGTGTCGACATCCTTCTTGCCGTTGTTCAGCTTGGTATTGAACTTTGGCGCTGTGCCCTTCACGAAGTCGACGGCCATCTCGGCTGCGGTAGAGGCAATTTCCTTGATCGGCTTGTAAACCGTCATGGCTTGCGTGCCTTCGGCCACGCGGCGCACGGCGGCCAGGTCGGCGTCCTGACCCGACACCGGCACCTTGCCCGCCAGCTTCTGGCGTGCCAGCGCCTGGATGGCGCCGCCGGCCGTGCCGTCGTTGGACGCGACGATGCCTTGGATGTTGTTGTTGTTTGCGGTCAACGCATTCTCAACAATGTTCTGCGCCTTGGAGGGGTCCCACTCCGGCGTCCACTGCTCGCCGACGATCTTGATGTCGCCCTTGTCGACGTACGGCTTGAGGACCTTCATCTGGCCTTCGCGCAGCAGGCGCGCGTTGTTGTCGGTCGCGGCGCCGCCCAGCAGGAAGTAGTTGCCCTTCGGCGCGATCTTCACGACGCCCTGCGCCTGCAGCTCGCCCACCTTCACGTTGTCGAAGGTGACGTAGCCGTCAACGTCGGCGTTCAGGATCAGGCGGTCATACGACACAACCTTGATGCCCTTCTTCTTGGCGCTGGCAATGGCGTTGCCCAGCACCTTGGAGTTGAACGGCACGATCACGAGCACGTCGACGTTCTGGGCGATCAGGTTTTCGATCTGAGCGATCTGCTTGGCTTCGTTGGCGTTGGCCGACTGCACGTTCACGGTCGCGCCCAGCTTCTTGGCCGATTCGACAAAGTAGTCGCGGTCGTGCGTCCAGCGCTCGACGCGCAGGTCGTCGATCGAGAAGCCGATCACCGGTGCTTCCTTGCTGGCGTGGGCCGAGGTGGCAGCGAAGGTGAGGACCGCTGCAGCGGCAATGGTGTTCAGTACGCGGGAAAGCATGAATGTCTCCTTCTTCATTGATGTTGTCGTTCAGAACGCTATGCCGGCTGTCAGCCCGATGACGAACGCGTTCTTGTTCTGGCTGGTGCCGTCCGGATGCAAGATGTACTGCAGATTAGGACGGTAGTACATCGACGGCTCGTGTGGCTAGCTGCAGGACGGCTTGCGCACATGGAGATTCGTCGCCATCACGTACGAGGACGCTCTGGCCGGCACCGGCATCCGGTTCACGGGCCGGTTGGGACTGCAGAATGGTCAAAATTGACAGCGCTGTCAATCTCGGGATTTGCCCTAGGGTCTGAGGCACCACACGCAATTGTCTCCAACGCCTGGCAGTGACGCACATTGGCTAAAAACTAGGGCAACTCCCTACATTGACAGCGCTGTCAATTCTCCTCATTCTCCTGTCCGGGCCCGCCAAGAGACTCGGCTCGAACGAACAAAGACAACGCCAAATTGAGGAGACGAAAGCTATGCGTATCAAGAACCCATCCCAGCGGATTGCCATCGCTGCCGCTGCAGCCCTGCTGGCAGCCACTAGCGGCCTGGCCGCCGCGCAGAGCAGTGTCACGCTGTATGGCCGCGTCGGCGGCGGCATCGACTACACGAACAAGATTGCGACTGCGAACGGCACCGCCAGCAACCTGCAGTACGGCGGCAACCAATGGGGGACCAGCATGTGGGGCCTCAAGGGTTCTGAGGATCTGGGTGGCGGGCTGTCTGCTGTGATGAACCTCGAGAACGGCTTCAATTCCGGCTCGGGTTCATCGGATGCGCTGTTCAATCGTTTCGCTGTCGTGGGGCTGTCGAGCACCACATACGGCACGCTGTTGCTCGGCCGGGCCATGGGCATTCCCGACGGCGAGACATGGTCGATTGACCCGATGGGCCTGCAGAACATGGGCGCCGAGACGCTGCAGGCCAACCGCACCTGGGGCTCACGCCAGAAGGCGATCACCTACAACTCGCCGACCTGGGGTGGCTTCTCGTTCCGCGCGCAAGCCGGCTTGAACGGAACGGCGGGGCACTTCAACGCTGGCAGGCAGCTTGCCGGTGCCATGGCCTACCAGAACGGCCCGCTGATGCTCAAGGCCTTCTACGAAGAAATTCGCGACACAAACGGCGAGTTCACCAACCTCTATACGGCTTCCCGCTTGTTCACGGCCGGTGGTACCTATCAGATTGGCGACGTCAAGCTGTTTGGTGGCTACAGCCGTATCCAGTCGGGTGGCGCCACCACGGCGGACGCGGATAACCCGAGCGGCGCGACCCGCCAGCAAACCTACTGGCTGGGGGCCAACTATCAGGTCACCCCGGCTTTGACGCTGATCGGCGGTGCATACAGGGCCAACCGCAACCAAGGCGGCGGAAATGGCACGCTGCTGACGGTGGGGGCCAACTATTACTTCTCGAAGCGCACGTTGCTGTACGGCACCATCGGTACCGTGATGAACGGCAGCAATGCGTCTTTCTCGGTTGAGGCGGGTGGCGGCAAGCCGGCCCCGGGTTCTGGCCAGCAAGGTGTGTACACCGGGATCATGCACTGGTTCTGACGCGCTTCGCGTCGACGTCCGAAGCGCGATGGCGGCATGGCCGTCATTGCGCAACCCTTCAAGGGGCGGCGTTCCTGGGTTGGCATCGACCTTGCTCATGTCGCGTGCTGTTTTCTCACCCAACCCAGGGAGCCACCATGCAACGCGAAGACGTAACCGATCTGATCGTCCTGCAGAAAATCAAAAAGAAACTGACGTGGACGCAATTGGCCGAGGTCATCGGCCACAGCAAGGAGTGGAGCACCGCCGCGCTGCTCGGCCAGATGACGCTGACCGAAGCGCAGGCAAAGGCCGTTGGCGCGGCGCTGGATCTGCCCGAAGAGGCCATCGCGCTGCTGCAGGTGACGCCGTACAAGGGGTCGCTGCCCACAGCGGTGCCAACAGATCCGCTGATCTATCGCTTCTACGAACTCATCAGCGTGTACGGCACGACCTTCAAGGCGCTGATTCACGAAGAGTTTGGCGACGGCATCATGAGCGCGATCGATTTCAACATGGACCTCACGCGCGAGCCCGATCCCAAGGGCGATCGCGTGCGCATCGTCATGAGCGGCAAGTTCTTGCCCTACAAGACCTACTGAGCCGTCACGCGTTGTCGTCGCTGTGGCCGCTGTCGTCGGGGTCGTCGAGAAGCGGCCGATTGCGGCGCGGCATCTCGGAATCCAGCACAAGACGGCCGTGCACGCGGCCCTTCATGCGCGTGACGTGATGCGTGCAGTCTTCCATGTGCGTGCTCATGAGTGCGCGCACAGTCTCGGCGTCACGCGCGCGTGCCGCGTCCAGAATCTGTCGGTGGAACTTGACGTTGGACGCGCCGAACTTGGCGTGGTCCTTCTGCGAGGTTTCGTTGCCGAACACCACAAGCTGCCGAATCATTTCGTTGATCAGCTCGCAGCAGAACCGCAGCATCGGGTTGGGATTGGCCGCGGCCAGGATGTCGTGAAAGCTCAGGTCTTCCTGTCGCTGATCGAGCGGCGCGGCGGCCTTGGCAGAAGCCGGGTCGCACAGGTCGATGGTGTGTTCGAGCGCGCGGAAGTCGTCGTCGGTCAGATGCGGTACCGCACCGGCGGCAAGCTCCGGCTCCAGCAGCCGACGCACGGTGTAGACGTCTGCAATGCCGATGTCTTTGAAGAACAGATAGTTCTGCATGAGCTGGAACGTGCGGTCCAGCGGCACCTCGACGATGGTGCCGCCGCCGGCGGGGCCCGTGCTCACACTCACCAGACCCTGCACCTCTAATGATTTGAGCGCCTCGCGGATGGTGCCCTTGCTCACACCAAAGGTCTCCTGCAGCTTGATCTCCTGCGGGAGCCTGTCGCCGGGCTTGAGGTTGCGCTGCGTGATCAGCCGCTTGAGTTCTTCGGCGACGAGGTCGGCGCGCTTCTGCTTGCGGATGCCGATCGACGCCGTTTTGCCTGCTCCGAGTGTGGCCATGGATGTCCGTTCCTTGTTGCGCGCATTCTAACTGCGGGGTTGTGCCGCCCGGCTGCCCGGCGTGGTGCATGCATGCCCATCCATCGTGCGCGCGCACCGGTTTCACACATCCTCGCGCAGCGGGACCGCGTCCTGCACCTCGGCGTAAACACCAACCTCTTGACCGTTGACGCATCGCCAACACGGCTTCTATGATGATTTCGCCTATTTATCATAACAAATATAAGAAACTGGTCTGGTTTTTGCTCGGCGCTATGGTCGGCGAAAACCTCGCCGGTCAAGGCCAGGAGGAAGCCGCCGCCGGTGGTGGCTCCAAGCGCTGTTCTGTATCCACACGAACCCCAAGGAGTGCGCTTTGAATCGTCGAGACTTGCTCAAACTGGCGGCGCTGTCCGCCGTGCCCGCGTCCCTGCTGCAGGCCCGCCTTGCGTTGGCTGCCGATGCCATCGAACTCGGTTGCCCGGTGCCGATGTCCGGCCCGTTCGCTGCCAACGGCAAGTTCGCCGACCTGGGCATGAAGCTGGCTGTGGAGCAATACGGCAAGGTGCTTGGCCGGCCGCTGGCGTACAGCGTGCTCGACACCGAGGGCAAGCCGGCCACCGCTGTGCGCAAGGTGCAGGAACTCGCGCAGCAGAAGAATGCGCGCTACTTCGCGGGCGGCATCCTGTCGTCCGAATCGCTCGCGATGGGCAAGGAGGCGGAGAAGTTCGGCGGTGTGTTCATCACCACCGCTGGCGCCGATGAGATTACGGGCAAGGACTGCAACCGCGCGACCTTCCGCTGGTCGGTGCCGACCTATGGCGCCATCGAGCGCACCGTGCGCCCGCTGATCGAATCGATGCCCAAGGCCAAGCGCTGGTACACCATCACGCCGCAATACGTGTTTGGCGATGGGCTGTTGTCAGCTGCCAAGAACATCTTCAAGGAAAAGGGCATCGAGCATGTGGGCAACAGCTACCACGCGCTTACCGAGAAGGAATTCAGCGGCTACCTGACCAACGCGATGGCGGCCAAGCCCGACGTGCTGCTGATCCTGAACTTCGGCTCGCAGTCGTCCGACACGCTGCGCCAGGCAGTGAGCTTCGGCATGAAGAAGAACACGACGATCCTGGTGGCGTGGGCATCTGGCCTGGAGCAGTTCGAATCGCTCGGCGCGGACCTGTGCGACGGCGTGTACTTCGGCGCGCAGTACTGGCACGCCGTGGATACACCTGCCAACCACGATCTCGTCAAGCGGACGCAGGCCGCGTTCAAATCCAACCCGAACTACAGCCTTGCAGGCTCGTACACCTGCACGAAGATCCTGCTCGACGCGATGGCCAAGGCTGGCAGCGCAGACCCGAAGGCCGTGATCGCCGCGCTGCAGGGCATGAAGTACGACGGCCTGACGGGCCCGGAAGAGATTCGCGCGGCCGACCACCAGGTGCTCAAGAACTACTACCTGCTCAAGGGCAAGCCCAAGAGCCGCATGAAAGACAAGGACGACTTTGCAGACGTGGTGGCCGTCGGCAAGGCGTTCCTGCCGGTTGAACAGACGCAGTGCAAGCTGGCCTGAGGGGCTGATCTGCCGCACGCCCGCCTTCGGTCACTGAAGCGCGGGCGCCTGTCTTTCTGAGTGTCATTTCGATCAACGCAATGAACGTCTACCTGCTCCAGGTCGTCAACGGCGTGGGGATCGGCATGCTCTACTTCCTGCTGGCGGTGGGGCTGTCGATCATCTTCGGGCTGTTGCGCTTCGTCAATTTCGCCCACGGCGCGTTCTATGCGCTGGGTGCGTATCTCTGCTTTCAGGCCCTGCAGATGGGCATGAATTTCTGGCTGGCGCTTGTGCTTGCGCCCATCGTCATCGGCGCGCTTGCCTGGGTGACGGAGAAGGTGCTGCTGCGCCACGTGTATGCACAGGCGCACGAGTTCCACATCGTCGTCACCGTGGGGCTGGCGCTGGTCGTGCAGGAACTCATCATCGTGGCGTGGGGACCGCTGGGCGTGGATGTGCCGGCGCCCGATGCGCTGCAGGGCGTCGTGATGTGGGGCGATTTCGTCTATCCGAAATACCGCCTCTTCGTGATCGGTTTTACCGCTGTGCTGGCGCTCGGCCTGTGGTGGCTGCTGGAAGGCACGCGGCTGGGCAGTGCGGTGCGTGCGGGTAGCGAATCGACCGAGATGGTGTCGCTGCTCGGCATCAACGTGTTTCGCATGTTCAGCCTGATGTTCGCACTGGGTGCGGCTACGGCGGCGGTGGCCGGTGTGCTGGCGGCGCCCATTCGCGGTGCGGAGCCCTTCATGGGCGTGGAAGCCCTCGGCGTTGCCTTCGTTGTGGTGGTGGTGGGCGGCATGGGCAGCTTTGCGGGGGCGCTGGTCGGCGGCCTGCTGGTCGGCATCGTGCAGAGCCTGATGAGCACGCTGTGGCCCGAGGGCGCGCGGCTGATGATCTACGTGGCGATGGCAGCCGTACTGCTGCTGCGCCCGCACGGCCTGCTGGGGAGGGGATGATGCAAGCCGCATTCCATGGACTCTCGCGCTACCGCTTCTGGTGGCTGGCGCTGGGCGTGACGTTGCTGCTGCCATTGGTGCTGACGTCCGGCACGTTGGCCACCGAAGTGCTCGTCTACGCGATGGCCGTCATGGCCTGCAACCTGCTCCTCGGCTACACGGGGCTGCTGTCGTTCGGGCAGGGCATCTTCTTCGGGCTGGGCAGCTATGCCGTGGGCATCGGCCTCACGCAACTGGCGCTGCCGATGCCCGTGGCGCTTGTTCTGGCCGTCGTGGTCGGTGCGATCGTGGCGGCGGTGGTCGGGTGGTTTGCCATCCGCCAGCGCGGCACGTACTTCGTCATGCTCACGCTGGCCTTCTCGCAGATGTTCTATTTCCTGGCCTACACCACGCCGTCGCTCACGGGCGGGGATAACGGCCTGCTCGATATTCCGCGCCCGGCGTTTGCCGGCTCACCCTGGGCGTTCTATGCGTTCGTGGCGGCGCTGTTCCTTGTTGTGTTCTTCCTCGTGCAGCGCGTGACGGAATCGGTATTCGGCCGCACGCTGCTGGCGATTCGCGACAACGAAGAACGCGCCCTCGCCGTCGGTTACAACGTGCGTACGTTCAAGCTGCTGGCGTTCGTCATCTCGGGTGCGGTGACCGGGTTGGCCGGTGCACTGCACGCCATGCTCACGGGCATCGCGCCGCTGGCTAATATCGACTACCACGTCAGCGAGATGATTCTGGTGATGACCGTCATCGGCGGCACGGGCAACGTGTTTGCCTCAGTGCTGGGTGCGGCGTTCTACGTGCTGCTGTCGGACTGGCTCTCCAGCCTGTGGCCGCGCTGGCTGATGTTGCTCGGCTTCCTGCTGATTGCGGTGAGCCTGTTCATGCAGCGCGGGCTGTTCGGGCTCGGGCAGAAGCTGTGGCAACGCGTGCGTGCAACGCGTAATGCACCGGCGGTGCAGGAGGAACGCGCATGACCACCACGCCCATCCTGCAAGCCACCGGCATCGTCAAGCAATACGGCAAGTTCACCGCACTGGGCGGCGTCGATCTGCGTGTGATGCCCGGGACGGTGCACTCCGTCATTGGCCCGAACGGCGCCGGCAAGACCACGCTGTTCCACATGCTCACGGGCACACGCATGATCACCAGCGGCACCATCGTCTTCGATGGCCACGACGTGACGCGCGAGGCCGATTTCCAGCGCGTGCAGCGCGGCATTGCACGTTCGTTCCAGGTGACGAGCCTGTTCCCGAGCCTTTCCGTGCGCGAGAACCTGCGCCTTGCGGCACTCGGTACCGCGCCGCGTCGTGCCATGCACGGCTGGCGCTTGCCGCAGGGCGAGCTGGCCTGCGCCGATACGGTTGACCGCGTGCTTGATCGGCTTGAATTGCCACGCCTGGCCGATACGCCGGCCGCCGCACTCTCGCATGGCCAGCAGCGCCGGCTGGAGGTGGGCATGGCACTGGCCGCCAACCCGCGCGCGATCTTCCTCGACGAACCGACTTCCGGCATGGGCGTGGACGATCTGCCCGCCATGAAGGCGCTCATCCGCGGCCTGGCGCAGGACCATACCGTCGTGCTGATCGAGCACAACATGGACATCGTGATGGACATCTCCGACACCATCACCGTCATGCAGCAGGGCAAGGTGCTGATGGAAGGAACGCCCGATGCCGTAAGAGCGGACCCGCGCGTGCGTGCCGCGTATCTCGGCAACATGATCACGGGAGGCAAGAAATGACAACGACGGCGATCCTCGACGTTGCAGACCTCCACGGCTACTACGGCAAGAGCCACGTGCTGCAGGGCGTGGCGCTCTCGGTGGGCGAGGGAGAACTGGTGACGCTGCTTGGCCGCAATGGCGCGGGCAAGTCGACCACGCTCAAGGCGATTGCCGGCGTGGTGCCGCCGCGCGGGCATGTGCGCTTTCGCGGGAAGGACATTGCCGGACTGCCGGCGCATCGCATTGCCGCGCAGGGTTTGTGCCTCGTGCCGGAGCATCGCGGCATCTTCAAGCTGCTGACGGTGGAAGAGAACCTGAAGCTCGGCGCGCGGCGCGATTCTCCGTGGCAACTGGCCGACATCTACCGCATCTTCCCGCGCCTGCACGAGCGGCGGCGCAACGGTGGCGCCAACCTCTCCGGTGGCGAACAGCAGATGCTGGCTATTGGCCGTGCGCTGATGAACCACCCGCGCCTGCTGATGTTGGACGAGCCGGTGGAGGGCCTGGCGCCCGTCATCGTCGAAGAGATCGTCGCGCAGTTGAAGATGATCAAGCAGGCGGGCGTGTCTATCCTGCTGGTCGAGCAGAACCTGGAGGTTTGCACGCAGTTGGCTGACCGCCACGTGATCATTGAACAGGGCCGCGTGGTCTACACCGGCAGCAACGAAGCCTTCCGCACCGACGACGCCGTCAAGGACCGTTACCTCGGCGTCGGCCTGGCCGCATGAACTCGCGAGAAATGATGACGACAGAGACTCAACTTCGTATCAACGGCGCGCGCCTGTGGGACACGCTCATGCAGCAGGCCAGCATTGGCGCGACACCCAAGGGTGGCGTGCGGCGCCTGGCGCTGACGGATCTCGACCGCCAGGGCCGTGACTTCTTTGTTGCGCAGGCAAAGGCTGCCGGGTGCACCGTGCGCGTGGATGCCATCGGCAATCTGTTCGCACGCCGCCCCGGGCGCAACAATGCGCTGCCGCCGGTCATGACGGGCAGCCATATCGATACGCAGCCGACCGGCGGCAAGTTCGACGGCAACTACGGCGTGTTTGCCGGCATCGAGGTCTTACGCACGCTCAACGACGCGGGCATTCAAACCGAAGCGCCCATCGAAGTGGCCGTGTGGACCAACGAAGAGGGCTCGCGTTTCGTGCCGGTGATGATGGGCTCTGGCGCGTTCATCGGCGAGTTTGCGCTGGACGCCGTGCTGGCCGCGCAGGACCGCGATGGCGTGGCCGTGGGCGAGGCGCTGCGCAGCATCGGCTACGCAGGCGCCGAGCCGGTTGGCGGCAGGCAGATCGGAGCCTACTTCGAGGCGCATATCGAGCAAGGGCCGGTGCTCGAAGCGCACGGCACGACGATTGGCGTGGTGACTGGCGCGCTGGGCCAACGCTGGTACGACGTGGTTCTGACTGGCATGGAGGCGCATGCTGGCCCCACGCCGATGGAGCTGCGCCGCGATGCGTTGCTGCCCGCGGCGGAGCTTGTCGGCATTGCCAACCGCATCGCGCGGGAGCGGCCACCCCATGCGCGCGCCACGGTGGGCTGCCTGAGCGTGCACCCGGATTCGCGCAACGTGATCCCAGGCCGCGTATCGATGACGATCGATTTTCGTGCCGCCGACGATGCGATGCTGTCCGACATGGACGCCGCACTCCATGACGCCGTGACGGCGTTGGCCGCACGCAGCGGTATCGACATTGCGTTGCGCCAGGTGGTCTATTTTCCGCCGCAGCCGTTCGACGCGACGCTTGTGGACGCGGTGCGCAGCGGGGCGCGTGCGCTGGGCTTGTCCGAGATGGACGTCATCAGCGGGGCGGGCCATGACGCGGTCTACCTTGCCCGTGTGGCACCCACCGCGATGATCTTCGTGCCGTGCAAGGACGGCATCAGCCACAACGAGATCGAAGACGCCCGCCCAGAGCATCTCGAAGCCGGGGCCAACGTGCTGCTGCACGCGATGCTGCAAGCCGCCGGCCGCGTTTGACACCACCACCAGACCGCCCCATGCGCATCCTGATCGCCCGCTTCAATCACGAGACCAATACGTTCTCGCCGGTGCCGACGCCGCTGGCATCTTTCAACCCGCACTACGGCGCTGACGCCTATCGCGCCGCCAAGGGCACGCGTACGGCGGCCGGTGCGTTCATTGATCTGGCCGAGGCGGCCGGCGCGAAAATTGTCGTGCCCGTTGTTGCCGGTGCGAACCCCAGCGGGCGCGTGGCCGCAGATGCGTACACCGCGTTGTGCGACGCGATTGTCGCGGCTGCGCCGGGGTGCGACGCGCTGCTGCTCGACCTGCACGGCGCGATGGTCGCCGAGAACAGCGACGACGGCGAGGGTGACTTGCTCGAACGCTTGCGCGCGGTCGTGCCCGACGTGCCGATTGCCGTCGCGCTCGACTTGCACGGCAATCTCACGCAGAAGTTCATTGACCTGGCCGACATCGCGGTCAGCTTCAAGACGTATCCGCACGTCGACATGTATGAAACCGGGGAGCATGCAGGGCGCCTGCTGTTCGACAAGCTGGCCGGCCGCGCGAACCCCGTGCTCGCGTGGCGCCGCTTGCCGCTGGTCACGCACACGCTGCGCAGCCGCACCGATGAAGGCGCGATGCACCGCGCCGTGGCGCTGGCCAAGCAGGCGGAGCAGGACGGCATGCTGGCCGTGTCGATCCTGGCCGGATTCGGATTGGCGGACATTTCCGCGCCGTGCCTTTCCATCGTGGTGGTCGGCAACGGCGACAAGCACGCTGCCGACGCTGCGGCGCAACGCATTGCTGATGCCATCTGGGCCGACCGCGAAGGGTTCGTCTACCGCTCCGAACCGCTGAGTGAATCGGTCGCCCGCGCAGCCAAGTTGGCGGACGCGCCGGGCAGCGGCCCCGTGCTGCTGCTCGACCACGGCGACAACTGCATGTCCGGCGGCACGTGCGACGACATGCACGTCCTGCACGAAGCGTTGAAGCAAGGATTGAGTGACATCGCCGTCGGGCCTGTGTGCGACCCCGAGGCCGTCGCCGCAATGATCGAGGCCGGCGTTGGCGCCACCGTCACGCTGCCGGTGGGCGACAAGGTGCCGCTTGCGCAGCTGGGCATCTACCCGGTGCCGCGCGCGCTGACGGGCAAGGTCGCCGCCATCAGCGACGGTGAATACACGATCACGGGGCCGACCTACACCGGGCAGCGCATCCGCATGGGGCGCACGGCGCTGCTGGACATTGGCGCGGCGCAGGTGGTCGTCACCGAGACGCCGCAGGAGCATTGGGACCTCGGTATCTTTACGCACATCGGCGTGGACCCGCATGCCGCGCGCTTCGTTCTGCTGAAGTCGCGCATGTATTGCCGGCCCGTGTTCGTGCCCATCGCAAAAGCCGTGGTGGAGTGCGACGGCGGCGGCGTAACGAGTTCGGACTACGCGCGCTTTCCGTTTGCGAAGGTGCAGCGGCCTGTGTTTCCGCTCGATGCGGAAGCGGTGTCAGCCTGAGCGCTACGCGCTGTCGCGCTCAACGAGTGTGAAGCCCACGTCGACCGTGCGGCGTTCTTCGTCGCCGTGCTCGATGCGATCGATGAGCAACGTTGCCGCCAGCTTGCCAATGCCCGTGCCGTCGATGCGGATTGTGGTGAGGGCAGGCGTGGTGTCCTTGGCGAACACCTGGTCGCCGTAGCCGACCACGCGAATCTGTGCGGGCACCGCAACGCCGCGGTGTTCCGCTTCCATCAACACCCCGAGCGCGAGGATGTCGGCGCCGCAGAAGATGGCGTCGGTGTCCGGATGCTGCGCGAGCAATTCGCCCAGCGCACGCCGCCCATCGCCCAGGTTGGCAGGGGATTCAGCGGCAATCACGGGAATGTCGACATCCGGGTCGAACGCCTTCACGAAGGCTTGCGCGCGTGCCTGCGCGCGGCGGTCGCTGGGCGTGACGACGGCAGGGCGCTTTGCGCCGCGCTGCTTCAGATAGCGCGCTGCCGCTTGCCCCACCTTCTGGTGCGAGAAGCCCACCAGCATGTCCAGCGGGTTGCGCGTGATGTCCCACGTTTCCACCACCGGCACGCCGGCGGCTTGCAGCTTCTGCCGCACGCTGGCCGAATGCACCACGCCGGTCAGCACGATGCCCGCAGGCCGCCGCCCGACGATGGCGTCGAGCAGCGCGTCTTCGCGTGATTCGTCATAGCCGCTCTGGCCGATGAGCAATTGATAGCCCGCCGCCGCGAGTTCCGTGGTGAGTGCCGCCACCGTTTCCTGGAACACGCTGCCCGCAATCGTGGGGATGAGCGCGACGATCAACCGGCTGCGGTTGGACGCCAGTGATCCGGCCACCAGGTCCGGCGTATAGCCCGTCTGCCGTACCGCTGCGCGCACGCGTTCCAGCGTGTCGCTCGATACCAGCTCTGGCGTGTTCAGCGCGCGTGACACCGTCACCTTGGTCACGCCCACCAGCTTGGCAAGGTCGCTCAATGTGACGCGCCCGGTGTTCTTGCGCGCGCGGCGTGCGGCGGCGGGTGCGGTTTCTAAGAGGGACACGGCGGGGGACTTGGTCACGTGATCGAGAGGCCGATTAGGGAAACACAGGGGAACGAAGGGGCTAGCAATTATCGCAAAACCCGACTACGATTGCGCCAATGTTACCGGTTACATAAACCGGTAACATCAAAACTGACGATAGACGACGGCTGCACCAGAAGACAGCCCGGAGGAGCAAAGGATGTTGCAGGCAACCCCAACGTACGCTGGGCCGCTGATTCAGCTGAACGCGGCAGACAACGTGCTGATTGCGCGCGAAGGGCTGTCGCTTGGGGCGAACCTGTCGATTAACGGCACCGCGGTGCGCCTGCGCGCGCAGGTGCCGGCCGGCCACAAGATCGCCGCGCGGCGGATCGCGCAGGGCGAATTCATCCGCAAGTACGACACGATCATTGGCCGGGCAGCGCGCGATATCGAAGCGGGCGAGCATGTTCATACGCACAACGTGGAGCTGATCGACTATGCACGCGACCCGGGTTTCGGCCTGGATGTGCGCCCGGTCGATTACATCCCAGAGGCGCAGCGCGCAACGTTCAATGGCATCGTCCGCCCCGACGGCCGTGTGGCCACGCGCAACTTCATCGGCATCCTCGCGTCGGTCAACTGCTCTTCCACCGTTATCAAGAACATTGCGGCGTGGTTCACGCCGGAGCGCCTGGCGCCGTTTCCCAATGTGGATGGCGTGGTGGCATTTGCGCAGACGAGCGGCTGCGGGATGTCGTCGCCATCCGAGCATTTCGATGTGCTGCGCCGCACGTTGGCGGGCTATGCGCGGCATCCAAACCTGGCGGGGGTGCTGATCGTCGGCCTGGGCTGCGAGCGCAACCAGGTGGCAGATCTGATGACAAGCCAAGGCCTGGAAACCGGCAAGCTGATGCACACGCTCGTGATGCAGGACACCGGCGGTACGCGCGCCACCATCGAGGGGGGCATCGCCGCCATCCAGAAGATGCTGCCGGCGGCCAACGCCATCGTGCGTCGCCCGGTATCGGCCAGCCATATCAAGATCGGCCTGGAGTGCGGCGGCTCCGATGGTTTCTCGGGCATTACCGCCAACCCGGCGCTGGGTGCCGCGATGGATTTGCTGGTGCGCCACGGCGGCACGGCCATTCTGTCGGAAACGCCAGAGATCCACGGCGTGGAAACCATGCTCACGCGCCGTGCGGTGTCGCCGGAAGTCGGCCAGAAGCTGCTTGATCGGCTCGCCTGGTGGGAGAACTACACGCGCGGCCACAACGGCCAGTTCAACGGTGTGGTTGGCCCCGGCAACCAGCAGGGCGGCTTGGCCAACATCTTCGAAAAATCACTCGGCTCGGCCATGAAGGGCGGCACCACGCCCCTGCAGGCCGTGTACGAATACGCCGAGCCCATTGACCGCGCCGGCTTCGTCTTCATGGATTCCCCTGGCTACGACCCCGTTGCCGTGACGGGCCAGATTGCCAGCGGCGCCAACCTCATCTGCTTCACCACGGGGCGCGGCTCGATGTTCGGCTCCAAGCCCGCACCGACGATCAAGCTCGCCAGCAACACGCCCATGTTCCGCCGGCTTGAAGAAGACATGGACATCAACTGCGGCCGCATTCTCGACGGCGAACGTTCGGTGGAAGAGATGGGCCAGGACATCTTCGAACACATCCTGCGCACCGCCTCGGGCGAGCGCACCAAGAGCGAGCTGCTCGGTCTTGGAGACCATGAATTCGTGCCCTGGCACATGGGCATCGTGAGTTAGCGCCTCGACTCGAAGGCACGCATCACCTATTACAAAACAGGAGACAAACCATGCAGGACACATCACAAGGCGGGGCGCGCTCCAAAGTGCGCTGGGTCGTCGCCGGCCTCATGTGGGCGGCGATTGCCATCAACTACATCGACCGTACCGTGCTGTCGGCCGCCGCGCCGCACATCCAGAAAGAATTCCACCTGAGCGCGGTGGAAATGGGCGTCGTCATGTCGGCGTTCTTCTGGTCGTATGCGCTGCTGCAGTTGCCGGCGGGCATTCTGGCCGACCGTTTGGGGCAGAAGAAGGTGCTCGGGTTTGCGGTGCTGTGGTGGTCCGTTGCGACGGCGTTGACGGGCCTGGCCAACGGCTTCAAGTCGCTGGTGGGCCTGCGTGTGGCATTGGGCATCGGGGAGGCGGGTGCGTACCCCAGCAGCGCGGGCATTACAGGGCGCTGGTTCCCCAAGCAGGAACGCGCCACGGTGGCGGCCATTTTCGACAGCGGTTCCAAGCTGGGTAGCGCTGTCGCCTTGCCGCTCATCGCGTGGCTGCTGGTGATGTTCGATTGGAAGATCACCTTTGCGGTGACGGGCGCGCTGGGCCTCGTGTGGGCGGTGGTGTGGTGGGCGGTGTTCAAGGAAACGCCCGAAGCGCACAAGGGCGTGAACGCCGCGGAGCTCGCCCACATCCAACGCGGCCTGCCGCCAGCCCGCAAGGATGAACCCAAGGTGCCCTGGACGAAGCTGCTCACGCACCGGAACATCTGGGCGATGTGCATCGGCTTCTTCATGATCAACTACAACTCGTACTTCTTCATCACATGGCTGCCGACGTACCTCGTCAAGGAACGCGGCATGGGCCTGATGGAGATGGGCTTCATGGCGTCGCTGCCGCTGTTCGTGTCGATGTTTGTGGAGGTGTTTGCAGGCTGGGCGTCAGACCGCGTGTATGCGTCGGGCAAGCTTTCGCTCACGGCCACGCGCAAGCTCTTCCTGGTGATCGGGCTGGTGATGGCATCGAGCATCGGGCTGGCCGCGTTCGCGCAATCGGCGGTGGTTGCGGTCATCCTGCTGTGCATCGCCAAGTCGGGCACGACCGTGGCGGCGTCGCAGGTGTGGGCGCTGCCGGCGGACGTGGCACCGGGCAACAACGTGTCGATGGTGGCGGGCCTGCAGAACAGCGTGTCGAACATGGGCGGCGTGGTCGGCCCGATCGTCACCGGCGCCATCGTGGGTGCCACGGGCTCGTTCATTCCGGCGCTGGTGTTTTCCGCCGCGCTGATCGGCTTGGCGATCCTGAATTACCTTTTCCTGCTCGGCAAGGTGGAACCCATCAGCTTCGAGCCCACTTCTGAAACACTCCATTCGCATGACCAACGCAATGCAAACGCCCGCGCTTGACCGCCCGAACAGTTTCAAGGCCGCGCTGGCCGCCAGGCAACGCCAGATCGGCTTCTGGCTGGCGATGAGCGATCCGTACCTGGCGGAGGTAAGCGCCACCGCCGGCTTCGACTGGCTGCTGATCGACAGCGAGCACGCCCCGAACGACGTGCGCACGATCCTCGCGCAACTGCAGGCCGTAGCGCCGTACCGCGCCGAGCCCATCGTGCGCCCGTACAACGGCGATCCGTCGCTCATCAAGCGCCTGCTCGACATTGGCGCGCGCACGCTGCTCGTGCCGATGGTCGACACGGCGGACGAGGCGCGCGAACTCGTGCGCGCGGTGCGCTATCCCCCGCGCGGTATTCGCGGCGTGGGCAGTGCAGTGGGCCGCGCATCGCGTTGGAGCGCCCGCACCGATTACCTGCAGGTTGCCGATGACGAAGCCTGCCTGCTCGTCCAGGCGGAGACCGTTACCGCGCTGCAAAACCTTGAAGCCATCTGCAATGTGGATGGCGTGGACGGCGTGTTTATCGGCCCGGCGGATCTGGCAGCGTCGATGGGCCACCGTGGCAATGCAGGCCACCCGGATGTGCAGGCTGCCATCGACAACGCCGTGCGCACGATTGTTGCGTCGGGCAAGGCCGCCGGCACGTTGACGTCCGATGCGGCGCTGGCACGTCACTATCTGGAACTGGGCTGCACCTTCGTCGCCACCGGCGTTGATATCCTGATGTTCGCCAACGGCGCCCGCAAGCTCGCCCGTGAGTTCATCGCGCCGCAAGGTGCCTGATTCTTCTTCCTCTTTCTACCGGACCTGACATGACCCGCAAGAACTACCGGATCGCCGTGATCCCCGGCGACGGCATCGGCCGCGAAGTGATGCCCGAAGGCCTGCGCGTGCTCGAAGCGGCCGCACGCCGCTTCGGCATCAGCCTCGAAACCCAGCACATCGACTGGGCCAGTTGTGATTACTACCAGCAGCACGGCACGATGATGCCGGATGACTGGAAGCAGCGACTGCAGGGCATGGACGCCATCCTGTTCGGCGCGGTCGGCTGGCCGGCTACGGTGCCCGATCACGTCTCGCTGTGGGGCTCGCTGCTCAAGTTCCGCCGCGAATTCGACCAGTACATCAACCTGCGCCCCGTGCGTCTGTTTGAAGGCGTACCGTGCCCACTGGCCAATCGCAAGCCGGGCGACATCGATTACTACGTCGTGCGCGAGAACACCGAAGGCGAATACACGTCGCTCGGCGGCATCATGTACGAAGGCACCGACCGCGAGATCGTCATCCAGGAATCGGTCTACTCGCGCAAGGGCGCGGAGCGGCTGCTGAAGTTCGCCTTCGACCTTGCCCAGAGCCGGGAGCGCAAGCATGTGACGCTTGCCACCAAGAGCAACGGCATCGCCATCAGCATGCCGTGGTGGGACAAGCGCGCGGATGAAGTCGCGCAAAGCTACCCCGATGTCACGCTCGACAAGCAGCACATCGACATCCTGACCGCCCGCTTCGTGCTGCAGCCGGGTCGCTTCGATGTGGTGGCTGCCACCAACCTGTTCGGCGACATCCTGTCCGATCTTGGCCCCGCGACGACTGGCACGATTGGCCTGGCACCTTCCGCCAACCTGAACCCCGATCGCACGTTCCCGTCGCTGTTCGAGCCGGTGCACGGCTCCGCGCCGGACATCTACGGCAAGAACATCGCCAACCCGATCGCGATGATCTGGTCGGCGGCACTGATGCTCGACTTCCTGACCGAAGGCCAGGGCGAAGGGCGCGCCGCGCACGACGCTATCGTCGCGGCCATCGAGACCGTGTTGAAGGAAGGCCCGCGCACACCAGACCTGGGCGGCACCGCCAACACCACGCAGGTGGGCGAGGCGATTGCCGCGCACCTCGGTTGAACGGCTTGAAGGAATCGACGATGGCTTTCAGCTTCGACCAACTCCGTCAGACGGGGCTCGTGCGCACCGACAACCTGATCGACGGTCAATGGGTTGCCAGCACAGACGGCGCACGCTTTGCCGTGACGGACCCTGCCACCGGCAGCCTCATCGCCAACGTGCCTGACAGCAGCGCCGCAGACGCGCGTGCCGCCACCGACGCGGCAGCACGCGCCTTTCCCGCGTGGCGCGATACGCTGCCTGCCGAACGCGCTGCAATCTTGCGCCGCTGGCACGCGGCCATCGTCGCCAATGCCGATGCGCTGGGGCGGCTGATTTCGCTGGAGCAGGGCAAGCCGTTTGCCGAAGGGCGCGGCGAGGTCATGTACGGCGCCTCGTACGTCGCGTGGTTTGCCGATGAGGCCACGCGCATCTATGGCGATCTGATCCCGCAGCAGCAGCGCGGCAAGCGAATGAGCGCCGTCAAGGAGCCCGTGGGTATCGTGGCGGCCATCACGCCGTGGAATTTCCCGCTGGCGATGATTGCGCGCAAGATCGCGCCGGCGCTGGCGGCGGGCTGTACCGTTGTCGCCAAGCCGGCGGAAGACACGCCGCTCACGGCGCTCGCGCTGGCGCAGCTTGCGCAGGAAGCGGGGCTGCCGCCGGGCGTGCTGAACATGATTTCCGCCTCGCGTGATCGCGGCATCGAAGCCGTGGCCGATTGGCTGCACGACAGCCGCGTGCGCAAGATCACCTTTACGGGCTCCACGCCGGTGGGCAAGCATCTGGCACGCGAATCGGCGGGCACGCTGAAGAAGCTGTCGCTGGAGCTGGGCGGCAACGCGCCGTTCATCGTGTTTGACGACGCGGACCTCGATGCGGCCATCACGGGTTTGCTGGCGGCCAAGTTCCGCAACGGCGGCCAGACGTGCGTGTGCCCGAATCGCGTCTACGTGCAGGCCGGCGTGTATGAGCGCTTTGGTGCCATGTTAGCCGAGCGGGTTTCCGCGCTGAAAGTTGCACCCGCCACCGATCCGGATGCGCAGATCGGCCCGATGATCAACGCCCGCGCTGTCGACAAGATCGAACGCCACGTGCAGGACGCCGTCGCCAACGGTGCGCGCGTGCTGGCCGGTGGCAAGCGCTTGCCGGAAGTTGGCGAACACTTCTATGCGCCCACCGTGCTGGCCGACGCCAACAGCGGCATGGCCCTGTGCGGCGAAGAAACGTTCGGCCCCGTTGCGCCGCTGTTCCGCTTTGTCGATGAAGCCGAAGCCGTGCAAGCCGCCAACGACACGCCGTTCGGCCTCGCGTCGTACTTCTACACGCAGGACATCCGCCGCATCGAGCGGGTATCACGCGCGCTGGAAGCGGGCATCGTCGGCATCAATGAAGGCGCGCTTGCCAGCGAGGCGGCGCCCTTTGGCGGCGTGAAGGAATCGGGCTACGGCCGCGAGGGCTCCAAGTACGGGCTCGACGATTATCTGTCGATCAAGTACCTGTGCCAGGGCGGGTTGAACTAGCGCGCTGAATCCCAGAAGCGTTGTGCACGGAACGGGCGAGCATCCACGGTGGGTGTCTCGCCCGTCATCATTTCTGCAATTAATCGCCCGGTAATCGGCCCCAACGTCAGGCCGTGGTGTGCATGGCCGAACGCGAACCACAGGCTGGGATGATGCGGCGCGGGCCCGATGATCGGCAACATGTCGGGCGTGCAGGGGCGAGCGCCCATCCACGGTTCCGCATCCACACGTTCGGCCAGCGGAAAGAGCTTGCGGGCGACGGGCTCGACGGCGTTGAGTTGCACGGGCGTCTTGGGTGCATCGCGGTGCGCGAGTTCCGCGCCGGTCGTCAGGCGAATGCCGCGCGCCATCGGTGCGAGCACATATCCGCCGTCGGCATCAAGCACGGGATGGTTCAACTGCGCACCTTGCGCGGGCGCGTAGTGCATGTGGTACCCGCGCTTGACGGCCAGCGGCAGGCTGTAGCCCAGGCGCGAGGTGATGACGTCCGCCCAGGGGCCCATGGCGATGACGACGTTGTCGGCGCGCAGCTCGCCTTCCTTGGTTTGCAGCAGCCACGGTGCGTTGGGCGTGAGCGTGTTGGCATCGGCTTCAAACAGGCGGCCGCCGAGTTGCTGGAAGTATTTCGCGTAGGCCGTGACCAGGGCGTTCGGGTCGCTCACGGAATCGGCTTCTGTGTAGCGCAGACCGCCCAGCAGCGATGTATCCAGATGCGGTTCAACCGTGCGCAGGCGCGCAGGGTCCAGCGCTTCAAAGGCGACGCCGTACTCGCGTTGCCAGCGTTCGACGTTGCGGGTTTCCTTGTCCTGCGTGGCCGTGTTGCGGAAGACCTTGATCCAGCCGCTGGGGCGGATCAGATGCATGGCGCCGGCGGCTTCGGCCAGTGCGCGGTGCTCACTCACGCTATGTGCGATGAGCGGCGCATACGCACGTGCAATCGCCGCGTGCCGCGTGGGGTGCGAATTGCGCCAGTACTGCCACAGAAACGGCAGCAGCCGGGGCAGATCGCCCAGGTGGTAATGCACGTCCGCCGACGTATTGCTCGCATAACGCAACAGCGTCGACAGGTCGCGCGGGAACGCATACGGATACACACCCTCGCGCTGGATCAGCCCGGCGTTGCCGAACGACGTCTCAAAGCCCGGCGCGCGGCGGTCCACCAGGGCGACGGCGCGCCCGCGTTTCTGCAGATGCACCGCCACCGATACGCCGACAATGCCGGCGCCCAGCACAAGGGTGTCGAAGCGCATGGCAACCCGCTCCTTAACGCTTGGCCAACGCCGTGACGGCAATTTCCACGTCAATGCCCGGGCGCATCAGGCCTGACTGCACGCAGGCGCGTGTGGGTGCGTGGCCGGCCGGCGCCCGGGCCTCCCAGGCCGCGTTCAGCTCGGCAAAGTGCTTGGCATCGGTCAACCAGATGTTGGCGGAAATCAGTCGCGTCTTGTCCACGCCCTCTTCGGCGAGCAGGGCATCGATGCGCTCGAGGATATTGTTGGTCTGCTCCGTCACCGACAGGAAATCGACGCCGGGCACTTGCCCGGCCAGATGCACGATGCCGTTGGCGATCACGATCTGGCTCATGCGGGCGTTGGTGTGGAGGCGTTGGATATCGATCATGTCGAGGAGGTCGTTGTAGGTTCAGACGGCCGAGGTGCCCATGCCGCTCGTGGCGGCATCGAACACCGGCGGCGCGGTGACGATGGATTGGAGTGCAGGCGTCGGTTGCGTGAGCTTGGCGAGGTCTGGACGCGGCCGCCGCAGCGTATCAGACGCATCGAAAGCCTGCTCAAGCGCATGCGCCACGGCAAGCGTTCTGCGGTCGCCGTGAAAGGGCCCGACGATCTGCAGGCCGAACGGCATGCCCGCGTGGTCAACACCGCATGGCAAGGAGATCGCTGGGTGCGTGGTCAGCGTGACGACGTACGTCAGCGCCAGCCAGCGGTAATAGTTCTCCTGCGCGCGGCCGTCGATGTGCGTGGCATACAGCTCGCTCCATGGAAACGGCGACACCGGCGTCGTGGGCGACAGAATCACGTCGTACTGGCCGAAGGCCGCCTGGAAGCGCTTGAGGATGCGCGTCTGTTCAGCCTGGGCCCACGCGCAGTCAGCGAGCGTCATGGCGGCGCCCAGTTCATAGTTGGCGCGCGAGTTGGGGCCGATCGACGCCGGGTCGCGCGTATAGGCATCGTGCAGGCCGGCGACGAAGCTCTCTGCGCGGATCACGTCAAAGCAGCGATGCACCTCGCCCAGGTCGAACTGCACGGGTTCGCACGACCGGAACATCGGCGCGATGGCGGCAATGCGCTCGCGGAAGACCGTGCGGATGCTGGCATCGACATCGCAGCAGCCGAAGTCCTCTGTCCAGCCGACGCGCAGGGTGGAGAGATCGACGGGTGCGGGCGTGGCAAAGCTCAGTGGATCGACGTGAAAGCTGAGCGGATCGCTTGCCGCCAGGCCCGCCGTGGCGGCCAGTTGCAGGCAGGCTTCGGCCACGGTGCGTCCCATCGGGCCGACCACCGAAATGGGCGTCCAGCCGAGTTTCTTGCGCGAATTCGGCACCAGACCCGGCGATGGCCGAAAGCCGACCACACCGCATTTGGAGGCCGGAATGCGCAGCGAGCCGCCGGTGTCGGAGCCCGTGCAGACGGGCAGCATGTCGCACGCCAGCGCCGCTGCCGCCCCGCCCGACGAACCGCCTGCATTCAGCATCGGGTTGAACGGGTTGCCTGTCGCGCCCCACACCGGGTTGCGCGTGTTGGCGCCGGCACCGAACTCCGGCACGTTGGTCTTTGCCACCAGCACGGCGCCCGCTGCGCGCAAGCGCTCGACCAGCAGCACATCCTGCGTCGGCACGTTGCTGCGTGCGGTGGGCGAGCCATACGTGGTAAGCAGGCCGGCGGTGTCTTCCAGATCCTTCACGCCCAGCGGCAGGCCGTGCAGCAGGCCGAGCGGTTCGCCATTGAGCACGGCACGCTCGGCCGCACGGGCGGCGTCGCGGGCGTGGCTGTAGCACGTCGCCGTGATGGCATTCACGGCTGGGTTGATGGCTTCGATCCGCTCGATGCAGGCGTCGAGCAACTCGACGGGCGAGATTTCCTTGGCGCCGATCATCCGACGCAATTCCACGGCAGAACGGCTGACGAGTGTGTCGTTGTGCGACATGAACATTCCCTTTAAAGCGCTTCGCCGGTACGGTCCCGCAGCCAGATCACCGGCACCAGTGACACCAGGCATGCCGCCGCCACATACCACGCCGGCGCCAGCGGGTTGCCCGTGCGCTCCACCAGCCAGCTCGCGATGAACGGCGAGAACCCGCCGAAGAACGATGCGCTCACCACATACGTGAGTGCAATGCCGGTGGCGCGCACATGCTTGGGAAACAGCTCCGGGATCATCACCAGCACGGGCACGATCTGCGCGGCGACGAATACCGCCAGCAATGCGGATACCGCGTACAGCGCCAGCGGCGTTGGATGCGCGCCCAGAAAGGCAAACGCGGGGTAGACCGCCAGCAGCATGATGATGCGCGAGGTGACCAGCAAGCGCTTGCGGGTGTAGCGATCGGCCATGCGCCCGGCAATCGGTGCGGCCACAAACAGGACGAGCGAACTGACCACGCCGGAAGCCACTGCCGCCGTGGGCGACATATGCAGCGTGCGCACCGCGTGACTCGGCAGGAAGAACGCGGTGATGTACACCGACACCGAGCCGCCAAGCTCTGCAAAGGTGCCGAGAATGGTCAGCTTCAGATGTGTGGTCAGCGCGGCCTTGAGGGCGCCCTGCGGCTTGGCGTGACCGGGCGCTGCATCGCGGCGGTCGAGCGTTTCTTCCAGCCGGCGGCGGATCAGCATGCCGGCTGGCGCGGCAAAAATGCCCAGCAGGAATGGCAGCCGCCAGCCCCAGGCGAGCACCGCCTCTTTGGACAGCGTCACGTTGATGAGTGTGGCGACCGCCGCGCCCAGCGCGAGCCCCAGTGCGGTTGCCGCAAAGTTCCAGCTCGCAAAGAACGCCCGGGTGCGGTCGCTGGCGTACTCGACCAGCAGCGTGGTGCCGGGCCCGAATTCGCCACCTGCTGCAAAGCCCTGCATCAGGCGCGCGGCAAGCACGATCATCGGCGCGAAGATGCCGGCCGTGGCGTAGGTGGGCGCCGTGGCGATCAGCGCGCACGACAGCGCCATCATCATGATGGTCAGCACCATCGCCTTCTTGCGGCCGACGCGGTCAGCATAGGCACCGATGATGACGCCGCCGAGCGGCCGCACCACAAAGCCCACGCCAAACACCCCGATCGACAACAGAAACTGGTTCACCGGCGATGCCGATGGAAAGAACAGTTGCCCGATCTGGATGGCGAAGTAGCTGTAGATGGTGAAGTCGTAGAACTCCAGCGCTGTGCCGATGGTAGTGGCGGCAATGACTTGCGTGCGTGACAGCGCGGGGCGGCTGTCGAGGGCGAGTGTCGACACGGGCTGCTCTCCTAGGTTGGAGGCTGGGGAGGGTTTGAGTTATCGTATACGAGAAAAATCAAATTCTCGTATACGAGAAAACCCGGAGACATGCGTGGCATCCAGCGCAAAAGCGGCTATCCAGGCCCATCCAATCGACGAGGCACCGGCGCAGCTCAATCACCAAGAGGTCGGCGCGCGCATTCGCGAGGCACGCAAGGCGCGCGGGCTGACGCTGCAAGAGCTGTCGGAGCGCTCTGGCGTGGCGCTGTCGACCATCTCCAAAGCCGAGCGCGGCGACATTGCGCTGACGTATGAAAAGTTTGCCGGCCTGGCGCAGGCATTGGGGCTGGAGTTCGAGCAACTGCTCGGCCGGCGCCGCACGCCGGATGCCGGACCATTGCGCCCGACCTTCACGCCCTCGGGCGGCCAAGTCATCTATGACACGCCGAATTACGAATACGGCATGCTGGCCGATGCACTGACCGGCAAACGCATGTTGCCGATGCGCGCGCACATCCGCGCACGCTCGGTCGACGACTTTCCCGATTACATCCGCCACCCCGGCGAGGAGTTCGTCTTCGTGCTGGGCGGCGAGATCGAACTGCGCTTCGAAAACGGTGAAGCCTTTCGCCTGGCGCCCGGTGACAGCCTGTACTTCGACAGCGCAGTCGGGCACGTCTATCTGTCCGTCAGCAAGGAAGACGCCGAGATACTCGCGTGCTGCACCGGCACCGATGTGCGC
This sequence comes from Ralstonia sp. GX3-BWBA, assembly GCF_003290055.1. Classification (NCBI taxonomy): domain Bacteria; kingdom Pseudomonadati; phylum Pseudomonadota; class Betaproteobacteria; order Burkholderiales; family Burkholderiaceae; genus Ralstonia; species Ralstonia sp. GX3-BWBA. The sequence continues at coordinate 41,847 of NZ_QMKS01000019.1, forward strand.
GAACTTGGCGACGTGATCTGAGCGGCTGACTTGCGCAGCGCCCGCCCCGCCAGAACATCCGGCGCAGCCTTGCCGTCGGCCACCACCACCGTGCCATTGACCAGCAGCCAGCGCACACGCACGGGCGGCAGCCCCGGCTGTCATAGCGCGCACGGTCGGCGTAGGTGGCAGGGTCGAGGATGACCAGATCGGCAAACTTGCCGGGCTGCACAGTGCCGCGGTCTTTGATGCCGTAGATATCAGCGGTGCGTGCGCTCGCTGACCGGACCAGCGAGCGCAAGGCTCAGGGTGTGGGCGGACAGCAGGCACTGCGGCAAACGGTATGGGCGCATATCGGCTTCCTCGTGGTTTGCAGCGAGTGTAAGGAGCCTGGTTGCCCACATGACATGCAAATGGTTCGGGCCGGTATGCGGAGCGGACATGCAGGGGTTCGCGGTGCAGGAGCGCTTGCGCGCAGGCGTCAATACAACACTCAGCGTTTTCAATATCTGAGTTAAGAACAACTAATCACCCGCAAAGCCTTGCCAGCATTGGATGTGGCAAGACATTGGCGAGAATGTGCGGCTGTCCCCACTTTGGAGGGGGGCAACTGCCTTGCCCCGGTGACACAATCGCGAAAATTCAGAAGTCACGCGGCGCCACATGCGACGCATGGCAGACCCGGTCGGGGAGCTTCATGCAAGAGAGTTGGATGGCAATTTCGGCGGCGCGCGCGCGGGCCCATCACCTGTACGGCGTACGCGGCTGGCTGGTGACACTGCTGTGGCTGAACACGCTGCCGGCGCTGGCGATCGTGCTGGCGATGGGCATGATGCTCACGCTCGGCGAGGCCAACGGCGGGCCGGCGCGGGCGGCGCCGGCGCTGGCTGGGCTCGTCTTCCCGCTGGGGCTCGTTACCCTGGCCTTCTTGCGTGTGCGCTGGTTTCCGATGGTGTGGCTCGGATACGGCGTGCTCCAGCTGCTGGCCACGCTGGCCATGAGCGGCGGCATCCACGCGTGGACCATGCAAGCCTCCGGCGGTACGGCAGGGCGCATGCCCATCACGCTGCTGCTGGCAGCGGAGGCGCTGCTGCTCATCGGCTCGGCAGCGTACGTCTGGTTTTCGCGCCGCGTGCGCGTGACCTATCGGCATGAGGTGCGGCTGACCGATCCTGCTGCAGCACCGGCCGTGTTCGACAAGCCCGCCCCCAATGAAACGCCCTCTGACGCCACCGACCACGCACGCGAACGCGCGGCCCTGCGGCGCGTTGCACAGGAACTGAGTTCCGGGGTGCTGGACACCCGAACCTGGATGCACGTCATGCGGCATCACGCCGACGCCACAGATGGCACCCGCACGGCGGCCTATGTGCGTGCGCGCATGTCAGAGCTGTGTCCGCCGGCGCATGTGCATCCGCCCGTCGTACGCACGTTGTCGACCGGGCTGGGCGCGCTCCTGGTGAGCGTGCTGGCCGCGGGTGTGCTGATGGCTTTGGTGATTGCGCTGGCGCTGCGCATACCTGGCGATGCCACCGATCTGCTTGAAATGCTCGTTGCCGTGGCGCTCACGCTGAGCTGGCTGGGCGGTCTCTTTGTTGGCGCGGGTTTTCTGCGCCGCGTTGCCTGACGCCTACCGCGTGGCTGCTGGCGCAGGCGCGGCGTGGTTCCAGTCGCCGCCCACCGCCTTGACGAGGAACACGCTCGTCGTCATCTGCTGGCCGAGAATCTGCACGGCCGTGCGCTGGTTGTTCAACAGCGATTGCTGCGCGGTGATCACGTCCAACGAGGTTGCGAGCCCGCCTTCGTAGCGCACGCTCGCAATGTCGTAGACCTTGCGGGCGCTTTCCACGGCATGGCGCGCCTGGTTTGCCGCGCGGTCCAGCGATTGCAGCCCGGCCAGTCCATCTTCCACTTCCTGCAACGCGCCCAGCACCGTCTGCCGGTAGTTGGCGATCGCGCCCTGGTAGGCCGCATTGGCAATGTCCACGCGTGCCCGCGTGCGGCCAGCGTCGAACACCGTCTGGGCGATCTGCGTGCCGAACGACCACAGCAGCGTAGGCGCAGAAAACAACAGCGAAAGATCGCGGCTTTCCCAACCGGCGCCGCCGTTGAGCATCACGCTCGGGAAGAAGGCCGCACGTGCCACGCCCACTTGCGCGTTGGCGGCCGCTGCACCGCGCTCTGCGGCGGCCACGTCGGGGCGGCGTTCGATTACGTCGGAGGGCAGCGCCACCGGAATCTGCGGCGCGGTGCCCGCCAGCGGTGCGGGGTCGAGATGGAAGGCCGGGGCCGGTGTACCGACCAGCGTCGCCAGCGCGTGTTCGTACTGCGCGCGTTGCTTGGTCAGCAGTTCGGCCTGCGTGGCGGTGCTGTCCACCAGCGCTTGTTGTTGCGCCAGATCGAGCCCCGAGGCCACGCCGTCCTGATGCCGCGAGGTGACGAAATCGAGCGCCTTATGCTGCAGCGCCAAACCTTCCTGCACCACGGCGATTTCCGCATCGGTCTCGCGCAGGTTGTACCAGGTGGTGGCGACCTGCGCGGCAAGCAGCAGGCGGAAGTTCTCGAAATTGGCGCCCGCCTGCTCTTCACTTGCGGCGGCGTTGGCGACGGTGTTGCGCACGCGGCCGAACAGATCGGCTTCGTAACTCGCGTCGGCGCGCAGGACGAAGTCGCTCTGCACGGTCGACATCGTCGGGCTCGTGTATGAAGAGAGCGGCCGTTCCGACGACGTGCGCGTGCGCGTGTCGTTGTTGGTGGCCGTGAGGGTGGGGAGCAGGCTTGCGCGGGCGACGCGCGTCTGAGCCTGCGCCTGCTCCAGGTTCGACAACGCAACCTTGAGCGATTGGTTGTGCGCCAGCGCCTGCGTGACGAGCTTGTCGAGCTGCGGATCGTTGAAGCGCTGCCACCACGGGCCTTTGGGCGCGGTGTCGGCGGGTTGCGCGGCGCGCCAGGGCGCTTCGGTCTGCCAGTGCGCGGGCACGTCCATGGCCGGGCGCTCGTAGGTCGGCGCGAGCGAGCAGCCGGCCAGCGCGGCGATCATCGATGCCACCAGCGTGGTGGTGCGCAACCGCGTCATGATGCATGCGGCGCAGAAGCCGCGGGCGCTGATGCCGGGGCAGGCGTGACGATGGTCACCGCTTCGCCCTGCTCGATGGAATCGGCCGGGTTGAGGATCAGCGCGTCCGTCGCCTTCAGGCCGGAGACGATTTCTACCGTGCGGCCGTAGTCGCGTCCGATGGTGACGGGGCGCAGGTCGACGTGGCCGTTCTCTGCCACGGCGATGCGCGGGCCCTCCTTGCGGAAGAGCAGCGTGTTGGTCGGCACCGTGAATGCAACCGGTGCATCTGCCTTCGCGCTGGCGCCGGCTTCGTCGCCGGTGGCTTTGCCCTTGATGGCGACCTGCACATAGGCGCCGGGCAGCAGGCGACCGTCCTTGTTGGGTAACTGCACTTCCACCTGCATGGTGCGCGTGGTGGCGTCGATGGCGCCGGAGGCGCGCGCGATGGTGCCGTGGAAGGTCTGGCCCGGCAGCTCGGCCAGCGTCACGGCCACGTCCTGCCCGACCTTCACCTGTTGCGAATACGCCTGCGGCACGTAGAGGTAGATGCGCAGCGGATCGGTCTGCGCAAGCGTAAACAGCTCGCGGTTGGCGCCCGCGTTGCCGGCGTTGACCAACGCGCCGACATCGACATTGCGCTTGGTCACCACGCCCGCAAAGGGGGCCACCACGCGGCGGAAGCCTTGCAGTTCCTGCAGGCGGCGCACGTTGGCTTCTGCGGCAGCCAGGTCGGCCTGGGCCTGGTTGGCGGCGCTGGTGCGCTCGTCCAGTTCCTGTTGCGAGACGGCGTCTTTCTGGCGCAGGTTCTGCCAGCGCGTGAGCGAGGTCTGCGCCAGCGCCTTGCGTGCGGCAGCCTGGTTGCGCGTGGCCTGCGCCTGGTTCAGTTCCTGGTCCACTTCTGGCGTGTCGAGCAGCGCCAGCACTTCGCCCTTGTCGACGTGCGCGCCGATGTCCTTGAACCAGCGCAGCACGTAACCGCTGGTGCGCGCATAGATGGGCGATTCAACGTAGCCCTGCAGCGTGCCCGGCAGCGTCAGTTCGCGATTGGTGTGGGCCGGTTTGGGGGCGATGGTGGTGACGTAGCGGCTGGTCTGCGCGTTCACCTGCCGCTCCAGCGCATGCGCGTTGTAGTACCGGCCGACCAGCGTGCGTGCAGCGCCCAGCGCCAGCACCACCCCTACTGCAATCACGACCCAGCGTGCGCGGCGCATGGCGGGGCCGCGGTCGACCTGTTCGATCGGGTCCACCGTGACGACGTGGTGGGGCGGGCCGCCCGCGAGGTGCCCCGAATGCGGCCCTGAATGCGGCCCTGAATGGGCACCGGATGTTTGTTCAGACATGTCCTTCGCTTCCCCGCAAATCGTGACTACGCCGGGCGGCGCGCCGCTGCAATCTGTTGTGCACGCTGGCAAACACCACCGGAACAAAGAAGAGGGTCGAGACGGTCGCAAACAGCAAACCGCCGATCACCGCGCGCCCAAGCGGCGCGTTCTGTTCTGCGCCTTCGCCCAGGCCCAACGCCATGGGCACCATGCCGATGATCATCGCCAGGGCCGTCATCAACACCGGGCGCAGGCGTGTGGCGCCCGCTTCCAGCGCGGCCTGCACAGGCGCAATGCCTTCGGCCAATCGCTCCCGGGCGAACGAGATCAACAGAATCGAGTTGGCCGTCGCCACACCCATCGTCATGATCGCGCCCGTGAGTGACGGCACCGACAGCGTGGTCCCCGTCACGAACAGCATCCAGGCGATGCCCGCCAGCGCGGCCGGCAGGGCCGTCACGATGATGAGCGGGTCGATCCACGACTGGAAGTTCACGACGATCAGCAGGTACACCAGCACGATCGCCATCACCAGCCCCACACCCAGGCCAACGAAGGACGATTCCATTGTCTTCACCTGGCCGCGCACCGTGACCTGTGCGCCGCGCGGCAGCTTGGGACGAATGTCGTCAACGGCTTTCTGCACTTCCTTGGCGACGGCGCCCAGGTCGCGGCCCTGCACGGCGGCGTACACATCCACCACGGGCGTGATGTCGTAATGCGAGACAACCTGCGGCTGCACCCCGGGGCCGACCTGCACGAGGTTGCCCAGCAACTGCGGGCCGCCTGCCTGTGCAGCGCCACCGCGCGAGCCCGCCACCGGCGTGCGCAGCAGCGCATCAAGAGAGTCGACGCGGTACTGCGGGCTTGTGACGGCCACTTGGTACACCACGCCGTTGATCGGGTTCAGCCAGAACGTGGGCGAGGTCTGGAAGCTGGAGCTGAGCGACACCAGCAGGTTCTGCGCCACGTCGCGCCCTTCCAGGCCCACCTGCTGGATGCGGGTGCGGTCCATGTTCAGGGCCAGCGTGGGCTGGTCGAAGCGCTGGTGCACATGTGTATCCACCGCGCCCGGAATCTGCTTGATGCGGTTGGCCAGCATGCCCGCGAGCTGCTTGTTGGTGGCCACGTCTGCGCCCGAGAACTGCACGTCGATGGCCGACGGCAGGCCGAAGTTCAGGATCTGGCTGACGATGTCGGCGGGCTGGAACGCGAACTCCACGCTAGGGAACCGTTTCGGCAGTTCTTCGCGCAGGCGGCGGATGTATTCGGCGCTGGGTTTGCGCTCGCCTTCGTGCAGGGCGATCAGGATTTCGCCGTCGAGCGTGCCGATGGTGCCGGCGTTGCTGTACGACAGGTTGATACCGGAGTTGGGCACGCCCAGGTTGTCGAGGATGGTCGACAGCTCTTTCTTGGGAATGATTTGCCGGATGGTGGTTTCCACCTCGTCGGCCAGGCGCGCTGTCTCTTCAATGCGCATGCCCGACGGTGCCCGCATGTGCAGGCGGATCTGGCCTGCATCCACATCGGGGAAGAAGTCGCGGCCGAGCACCAGGAACAGCGCGCACGACGCCACGCAAAAGCCCAGGAACGACAGTGCAAACACGCGGCGGCGCTCCAGCAACCCGCCCAGGACGGCGGCGTAATTGCCGCGCATGTGCTCGAACTGCGTGTTGAAGGCCCGATAGATGCGGCCGAACGTGCTCGGTTTTGCGTCGGCTTTCTTGGCGTCTTGCGTGTGCCCGGTCATGAGCATCATCACCAGCGTCGGCACCAGCGTGCGCGACAGCACATACGACGCCAGCATGGCGAAGATCACCGCTTCGGCCATCGGCACGAACAGGTAGCGAGCCACGCCTGTGAGGAAGAACATCGGCACGAACACGATGCAGATGCAGAGCGTCGACACAAAGGCCGGCACGGCAATCTCGGCCGCGCCGTCCAGGATGGCGGTAACGGGCTCCTTGCCTTCGTGCAGATGGCGCTCGATGTTCTCGATGGTGACGGTGGCATCGTCCACGAGAATCCCGACCGCGAGTGCGAGGCCACCGAGCGTCATCAGGTTGATGGTCTCGCCCAGCAGGTGCAGCACGATGATCGACGACAGGATCGACAGCGGAATCGACACCGCAATGATGGCCGTGCTGCGCCAGTTGCCGAGGAACAGCAGGATCATGGCGGCCGTCAGACACGCGGCGATGAGCGCCTCGCGAATCACGCCTTCAATGGCCGCTTTCACGAACAGCGACTGGTCGAACAGCGGTGTGATCTTGATGTCTTGCGGAAGCGCCGCCGCGGCGGTGGGCAGCAGCTTGTAGATATTGCTGACGATATCCAGCGTCGACGCACCGCCGTTCTTCAGGATGGACAGCAGCACGCCGCGCTGGCCATCCTGGCGCACCACGTTGGTCTGCGGCGAGAAACCGTCGCGCACATGGGCCACGTCGCCCAGGTACAGCGTCGCGCCGTTGCTGGTCTTGACCGGAATGGCGTTGAGCGCGGCGATGCTGCCGGGCGTGCCGTTGAGCGTGACGCCGTATTCGGTGGCGTCGATCTTTTGCGTGCCCGCTGGCAGGATCAGGTTCTGCGCGCCCACCGCGTTGACGATGTCCACGGGCGTCAAGCCCTGCGCCAGCAGCTTCTGCGTGTCGAGATCGACCGTGATCTGCCGGCTCTTGCCGCCATACGGGAACGGCACGGCGATGCCAGGCACCGTAATCAGGCGCGGGCGCAGGAAGTTCAGCGCCGCATCATTGAGTTCCTGCTCCGACAGCGTGTTGCTCGACAGGCCCAGTTGCAGGATCGGAATGCTCGACGCTGAATACTTGATGATCAGCGGCGGAGTCGTCCCCGGTGGCAACTGCCGCACCTGCGCCTGCGACACCGAAACGATCTGCGCCAGCGCGGTCTGGATGTTGGCCGTCGGCTGGAAGAACACCTTGACGATCGAGATGCCGTTCAACGATTGCGATTCGATGTGCTCGATGTCGTTGACGGTGGTCGTCAGGCTGCGCTCCGTGACTGACACGATGCGGTCGGCCATCTCCTTGGCGGGCAGGCCGTTGTAATTCCAGATGATGCTGACGACCGGAATATCGATTTCCGGAAAGATGTCCGTTGGCGTACGCATGAGCGTAAACGGCGTCGCCAGCAGGATCAGCAGGGCGAGGACGATGAACGTCAGCGGCCTTCGCAGCGCGAGTTGGACAATCCACATGGAGGTGTTTCAGAACCGCGGTGCGTTGATGGGGGACGAAGGCCGCTCGAACGGCGGCGACCAGCCATTCTATCGCCGAGGGGTGTCGATCAGAATGTTCCTATGATCAGACTTTATTACATTGAATAACGGCGGCCGCCGGGGCAACTGAAGGTGCCCGCTCAGCGCAGATTCCGCCCACATTGCAGCAGCAGATCGTGCAGCAATGCGGCGTGCGCGACGTCGATTCCCTGCAACATTTCCTTCTCCAGCCGGCTGACGGCCTCGTCGCATAGCGCCAGCAGCGCGAGCGCTTCGTCGGTCAGGCCCAGCATGACGATGCGGCCGTGCGTCGGATCGGGCGTGCGCGTCACCCAGCCCCGCGCTTCCATCGTCTTCACCACTTCATTGGCCGATTGCGGCGACATGAAAGAGCGTTCCGCCAGTTGCGCGTTCGACAGGCTGCCGCGCGCATGCAGCACAGAGAGCGCGGTGAACTGCGGGACTGTCAGCCCATGCGGCGCCAGCGCCTCGCCCAGGCGGCGCTTGACGATGCGGTCGGTGCGGCCGATCAGGTAGGGCAGTCGGGCAGACGTTGCAGGGGCGCCCTCTTGCGCGGGCTGGGGGGTGTTGCGTTTGGTTCGTGTGGCCGCCATGGATGTGAGTGGGTGTGCACCTATGCAGATGCGCACATTCTGCTACGTGTCGTTCGGATCAGGGTTTACGGCAATGATAATCTCCTTGTGATATCAGGTTACCTGATATTAAATGGGCACCAAGCTGAGACGCGCCGCACACACAAGGCGGCGGGTGTCTCAAGCAAGCCGACTGATCAAGGAGATGGAAATGGCTGATTACCAAGGGCGCTGGCAGACCGTGGACGTGAAGGTGGACCAGGGCATTGCATGGGTGACGTTCAACCGCCCCGAGAAGCGCAACGCCATGAGCCCGACGCTCAACGCGGAGATGATCCAGGTGCTTGAAGCGCTGGAGTTGGATGCCGATGCCAAGGTGCTGGTGCTGACCGGCGCGGGCGATGCATGGACGGCCGGCATGGACTTGAAGGAATACTTCCGCGAAGTGGACGCGGGCCCCGAGATCCTGCAGGAGAAGATCCGCCGCGACGCCTGCCAGTGGCAATGGAAGCTCTTGCGCATGTATGCCAAGCCGACCATCGCGATGGTCAACGGCTGGTGCTTCGGTGGCGGGTTTTCGCCGCTGGTGGCGTGCGATCTGGCGATTGCCGCAGACGAGGCCACCTTCGGTCTGTCGGAGATCAACTGGGGCATCCCGCCGGGCAACCTCGTCAGCAAAGCGATGGCGGATACCGTTGGCCACCGTCAGGCGCTCTACTACATCATGACCGGCGAGACCTTCACAGGCCAGCAGGCCGCCGCCATGGGGCTCGTCAACGAGAGCGTGCCGCGCGCCCACCTGCGCGCCCGCACCGTGGCGCTGGCCGAGAAGCTGCTGGAGAAGAACCCGGTGGTGCTGCGTGCCGCCAAGCACGGCTTCAAGCGCAGCCGCGAGCTGACGTGGGAGCAGAACGAGGACTACCTGTACGCCAAGCTCGACCAGGCCACGCTGCGGGACCCGGAGGGCGGCCGCGAGCAGGGCCTCAAGCAGTTCCTGGACGACAAGTCCATCAAGCCGGGTCTGCAGGCATACAAGCGCGCCTGATCCGCTCCCTCCAACGCCCCCGGAGACGAACCCATGCCTGACGTGACTCAGCTTGTGACCCTGCTGATCGGTGGTCAAAGCCGGCCAGCCGCCAACGGTGCCACCTTCGAGCGCCGCAACCCAGTCAACGACGCGGTCGCCTCGCGCGCGGCGGCTGCCACGCTGGAGGATGCGGACGCCGCCGTGCAGGCCGCCGCCGATGCCTTCCCCGCGTGGGCAGCGCTACCGCCGGGCGAGCGCCGCAAGCGCCTGCTCAAGGCGGCCGACCTGATGGACCAGCACACCGAGGCATTCATCCATGCCGGCGCAGCCGAAACCGGCGCCAGCCCCAACTGGATCGGCTTCAACGTCATGCTGGCGGCCAACATGCTGCGCGAAGCTGCCTCCATGACCACGCAGATCGACGGCAGCGTCATCCCGTCGGATGTGCCGGGCAACTTTGCGATGGCCGTGCGTCAGCCGTGCGGCGTGGTGCTGGGCATTGCGCCGTGGAACGCGCCGGTGATCCTGGGCACGCGCGCGCTGGCGATGCCGCTGGCGTGCGGCAACACGGTCGTGTTGAAGGCCTCGGAGATGTGTCCGGGCGTGCACCGGCTGATCGGCACCGTGCTGCAAGAGGCTGGCTTGGGCGACGGTGTGGTCAACGTGGTGAGCAACGCGCCGGCCGATGCGGCCCAGGTGGTGGAACGCCTGATCGCGCACCCGGCCGTGCGGCGCGTGAACTTCACGGGCTCGACGCACGTGGGGCGCATCATTGCGCAGCACGCCGCGCGGCATCTGAAGCCTGCGCTGCTGGAGCTGGGCGGCAAGGCGCCGGTACTGGTGCTGGACGATGCGGATCTCGACGCCGCGGTGGATGCCATCGCCTTCGGTGCGTTCTTCAACCAGGGGCAGATCTGCATGTCGACCGAACGCGTCATCGTCGATCGCAAGATTGCCGATGCCCTCGTCGACAAGCTGGCCGCCAAGGCGCGCACGCTTCGCGCAGGTGACCCGACCGACGCCACCGCGCAGCTGGGCGCGATGGTGAGCGTGGATGCGGCCAAGCGCGTGCAGGCGCTGGTGGAAGATGCCCGCGCGCTCGGCGCCGCGCTGCCCGTTGGCTTGCACATGGATGGCGCCATCGTGCAGCCGGCCATCGTGGATGGCGTGACGCCTGCCATGCGGCTGTACAACGAGGAATCGTTCGGCCCCGTGGTGACGGTGGCGCGCGTGGATGGCGACGAAGAGGCGATCCGCTTGGCCAACGACAGCGAATACGGCTTGTCGGCCGCCGTGTTCAGCCGCGATGTGTCGCGCGCCATGCGGGTTGCGCAGCGTATCGAATCGGGCATCTGCCACATCAACGGCCCCACCGTGCACGATGAAGCGCAGATGCCGTTTGGCGGCGTGAAGAGCAGTGGCTATGGCCGTTTTGGCGGCAAGGCATCGATTGCGGAATTTACCGAGCTGCGCTGGATCACCTTGCAGAATACGCCGCGCCACTATCCGATTTAACCGATCTGAAGTTCGGCAACCGCCCACCACAACCATAAAACGGGCGGCGCATTCAGGAGACAAGACGTGAATCACGTCGAAATGCAGGCTCAAGGCCGGCAGGTTCAAACCGGGCATCACACGCCGCCCCCGGCAGGTGTGCCAAATCACCCATACAGGCAGGTTGCCGTGAGCGATGCGCCTGCGCGTTGCGAGATGGACGCGCGCGACGGCACCGTCTGGCACGTGCGCAATACCGAGGCGCTTGCCGAGCATCCGCAACGCATGACCGACTGCCTCGTGGCGGGCGCGCAGCGCCATCCGGATCGTGTGCTGGCTGCACGCCGCGGGGCAGACGGCGCGTGGATCAAGCTGACGTATCGCGAGATGCTGGAGCACGCCCGCGCCATCGGCCAGGCGTTGCTGGATCGTGGTGTCTCCACCGAGCGCCCGCTGGCGATTCTGTCCGGCAATGATCTTGAGCATCTGCAGCTGGCACTGGGCGCCATGTGGGCGGGCGTGCCGTATGCGCCGGTGTCGCCGCCGTATGCATTGGTCTCGACGGATTTCGGCAAGCTTCGGCACGTGTTCGACGTGCTCACACCGGGGCTTGTCTATGCGGCAGATGGCACGGCCTTCGCCAAAGCCATCGATGCGGTGGTGCCGGAGGGCGTCGAGGTCATCACGCGCGACGGCGGCTTGCCTGGCCGCACCGCCACGGCGTTCGACGCATTGCTGCAGACGCCCGTAACGACAGCAGACGCCGCGCAGGCCGCAACCGGCCCCGATACGCTGGTGAAGGTGCTCTTCACTTCCGGCTCGACACGCGCGCCCAAGGCCGTGCCGACCACGCACCGCATGCTGTGCAGCAACCAGCAGATGCTGCGCCAGACCATTCCCGAATTTGCCAAGGAGCCGCCGGTGCTGGTGGACTGGCTGCCCTGGAACCACACCTTCGGCGGCAGCCACAACGTTGGCATCGTGCTTTACAACGGCGGCACGCTTTACATCGATGACGGCCGGCCCGTGCCGGGCAAATTCGACGAGACCCTGCGCAACCTGCACGAGATCGCGCCCACCGCGTATTTCAACGTGCCCAAGGGGTGGGAAGAACTCGCGCTGGCGCTGGAACGGGACCCGGCATTGCGCGAGCGCTTCTTCTCGCGCGTGAAGCTCTACTTCTTTGGCGGTGCCGGGCTGTCGCAAGAGGCATGGGACCGGCTGGAGCGCGTGACCGGCCAGCACTGCGGCGAGCGCATCCGCATCATGGCCGGGCTGGGCATGACCGAGACCTCGCCGTGCTGCCTGTTCACCACCGCGCCGATCATGCGCTCCGGCTATGTCGGCACGCCGGCACCGGGGTGCGAACTCAAGCTCGTGCCCGTGGGCGACAAGCTGGAGGCGCGTTTTCGCGGGCCGCACGTCATGCGTGGCTACTGGCGCCTGGGCGAAGAGCCCGCGGCTCCCGTCTTCGACGAAGACGGCTATTACTGCAGCGGCGACGCGCTGCGTTTCTACGACCCGGAGCACCCCGAGAAAGGCCTCGTCTTCGATGGCCGCATCGCGGAGGACTTCAAGCTCAGCTCCGGCACCTTCGTGAGCGTGGGGCCGTTGCGCGCCCGCGTGATCGCGGCGGGCGCGCCGTACGTGCAGGACGTGGTGATTGCCGGCATGAACCGTGACGACATCGGCTTGCTGGTATTTCCGCAAATGGAGCGATGCCGCAGCCTGTCTGGCCTGCCGCCCACCGCGGGCGTGGCCGAAGTATTGGCTGCCCCCGCCGTGCGCGCCGCATTTGCCGCGCTGCTGCATGAACTGAACGCCACGGCCACCGGCAGCGCCACGCGCGTGGCGCGGCTGCGCTTGCTTGACGCGCCGCCGTCGCTGGACCGTGGCGAGATCACCGACAAGGGCACGCTCAACCAGCGTGCCGTGCTGACCCACCGTGCAGAGCAGGTCGACACGCTGTATCGCGATGGCGATCCCGCTGTCATCCGCGCGGGCTGATCCCAACGCAGCAATACGACCAACCGGCAAAGACTGGTTCATCCACCCAGGAGGAGACTCATGAAGACCGTCATGTCACGGGGCATGGCGCTGACCGCGCTCGCCCTCGCGCTGAGCTGCGCCGGCTGCAACGACGACAGCACAGGCGACGCATCAACGTCGCAAGCATCGCAACTGCCACAACTCACGCCTGCCACCGGCTTGACGCTCGCCACCACGTGCGAGAGCTTTGCCGGCAAGCTGAGCTTTGCCAACACCAGCATCACCGCCGTCTCTACCGTGGCGGCAGGCACGTTGACCGTTGGCGGCAACGCCGTGCCCGAGCATTGCCTGATCACCGGAACCATGAACACGCGCGTGAGCCCGGTAGACGGCAAGACCTACGCCATCGGTTTTGAAATGCGCCTGCCCAAGGCGTGGAATGGTCGCTTCTTCTATCAGGCCAACGGCGGGCTGGATGGCTCGGTGGCCACCGCGCTGGGCGCGCTGGGTGGCGGGCCCGTGAGCAGTGCGCTGGGCTCGGGGTTTGCCGTGATCAGTTCGGATGCTGGGCATAACGGCAGCCAGGTGCCGCTGTTCGGGCGTGACCCGCAGGCGCGCCTCGACTACGGCTACAACGCCGTCGCCACGCTCACGCCAATGGCCAAGTCGATGATCGCGCAGGTGTACGGCAAGGCGCCGGACCGCAGCTACTTTGGCGGGTGCTCCAACGGCGGGCGCCATGCGATGGTGGCCGCTGCGCGCTCGGCCAATGCGTATGACGGCATTGTGGCCGGCGACCCGGGTTTCCATCTGCCCAAGGCGGCCATCAACGAGGTGTACAGCGCGCAGCAGCTGGCGACGGTGGCCACGGCCAACACCAGTGCCGGCTTTCCAGACATCACCACGTCCCTGAGCGCAACGGAGCGCGCCATGGTGGCCAGCCACGTGCTCGCCAAGTGCGATGCGCTGGATGGCACGACCGACGGCATGATCAACAACCTCAAGGCGTGCCAGACGGCCTTCAGCCTCGCTAACGATGTGCCGACCTGCACCGGCGCACGCGACGGCACTTGCCTGACCGCCGCGCAGAAGACCGTGATGGCCAATCTGTTTGCCGGCGCGCACAACAGCGCAGGGCAGGCGTTGTATTCGGGCTTTTCGTTTGATGCCGGTATCAGCGGCAGCAACTGGGCTGCCTGGAAGCAGGGCAACTCCATTCAGCTCGACCCCGCAGCACTGGCGTTCGTGTTTACGACCACGCCGCAGCCCGCATCCGCCATTACGTCACTCACCGCGTATGGCCTGGCGTTCAACATGGACACCGACGCGCCGAAGATCTTCGCCACCGACGCCACGTACACCGAATCCGCCTGGTCGTTCATGACGCCGCCCGACGAGACCAACCTCGGCACGCTCAAGGGGCGCGGCGCCAAGCTGATGGTCTATCACGGCACGAGCGACCCGGTGTTCTCGTCCGACGACACGACCGACTGGTACCAGCGCCTGGCTGTTGCCAACGGCGGCGATGCCAGCAACTTCGCGCGCTTCTATCCGGTGCCAGGCATGAACCACTGCGCGGGCGGCCCGACCGCCGACCAGTTCGACATGCTCACGCCGCTGGTGGCCTGGGTGGAACACGGCGTGGCGCCCGACAGCGTGGTCGCCACCGCGCGCGGCCCTGCCAACGCCGTGCCCAATGCCGAAGTGCCCAGCGATTGGAATTCCGCCGGCCACGACCGCACGCGCCCGCTGTGCGCGTACCCGAAGAACGCCCGCTATACGGGCACCGGTAACGTCAACGACGCGTCGAGCTTCAGTTGCCAATGACGGCCGCCCAACATCCGGAAGGAGACGCCATGCAAACCACCACCACGACATTGACCCGGGAGAACGTTGGCCCCGGTGTCGCCATGACCCTCGGGCTGTGCTTCATCGTTGCACTGCTTGAAGGGCTCGATCTGCAATCCATCGGCGTGGCCGCGCCGCGCATGGCGCGCGAGTTCGGCCTATCGGTCGGGCAGATGGGCCTGGCCTTCAGCGCCGGCACGTTCGGCCTGTTGCCGGGCGCCATGCTGGGCGGCCGCCTGGCCGATCGCATCGGCCGCAAGCGTGTGCTGATCCTGGCCACGGCGCTGTTCGGCATCTTTTCGATCGCCACGGCGCACGTGTGGGATTTCAACAGCCTGCTGATGATCCGCGTTGCCACCGGCATCGGCCTGGGTGCCGCCATGCCCAACCTGATCGCGTTGTGTGCCGAAGCGGTACCCACACGCCTGCGCAACACCGCCGTGAGCGTCATGTATTGCGGCATCCCGTTTGGCGGCGCCATCGCCGCGGTGGTCGGCATGTTGAGCGCGGGCGATTCCGGCTGGCGTCACATCTTCTACGTGGGCGGCTTCGGCCCGCTGGTCGTGGTGCCGCTGCTGCTGACGCTGCAGGAATCGCGCCGGTTCGACAGCGCACAGCGTGGCGCCATCCAGCCACCGCCCGTGTCATGGGCACTGTTTGGCGAGCGCCGCACGGCCGCCACGCTGTTCCTGTGGGTCAGCTATTTCTTCACGCTGATCGTGCTGTATTTCCTGCTCAACTGGCTGCCTTCGCTGATGGCCGCGCAGGGGCTGAGCCGGCCGCAGGTGGGCATGGTGCAGATCCTGTTCAACATCGGTGGCGGTGCAGGCGCTTTGGGTATCGGCATGCTGATGGACGCGGCGCGCCCGCGCTGGGTGGTATCGGGCATGTATGTCGGCATCATCGCGGCGCTGTCGTTGCTGGCCGCCGCAGGCGGTATGGCATCGATGTCGGCCGGGGCGTTCATGGCCGGGCTGTTTGTGATTGGGGCGCAGTCGGTGCTATACGCGCTGGCGGCGGCCTATTACCCGACTGTCGTGCGCGGTACCGGCGTGGGTGCCGCAGTGGCTGTGGGCCGGCTGGGCTCGATCGCGGGGCCGCTGCTGGCGGGCCAGTTGCTGGCGATGGGGCAGCACGCCACCACCATCATCGGCGCGAGCATCCCCGTCACTGTTGTTGCGGCGCTGGCGGCGTTGCTGCTGCTCAAGCGGCCACGCGTGCAGGACTGACGCAGCGGTTCTTCTTTCTCGCGCCGTCCGCCCGGATGGCGCCTTCCACGCATTCCAAACTGCCGGCCCGCCAGACATGGGGGGCGGGACCGGCTCGACCCTAGGAGGGGCCCCACATGCAAACCACCACCTTGCGCACGCACTGTCTCGCGCTGGCAGCGGCCACCTGCGCACTCGCCAGCGGCGTGGCCAACGCCCAGAGCGTCACGCTTTACGGCCTGATCGACACCGGCATCGAATACGTGAGCCATGCCAACGCCAACGGCAATGGCCTAACACGCATCCCCTCGGTGACGGGTACGTTGCCCTCGCGCTGGGGCCTGCGCGGCGCTGAAGACCTGGGCAGCGGCATGAAGGCCGTGTTCACGCTGGAAAGCGGTTTCAACACAGACACCGGCACCTCCGGTCAGGGAGGTCGTCTCTTCGGCCGGCAGGCGTGGGTCGGGCTCGCAAGCGATTACGGCACCGTCACGCTGGGCCGGCAGTACAGCATGGTGTTTCTGTCGCTGGCCGATGCTGACATTCTCGGCCCCAGCCAGTACGCCATCGGTTCACTGGACGCCTACATCCCCAACGCCCGCACAGACAACACCATCGCCTACAAGGGCACTTTCAGCGGCCTGACGGTGGGCGCCACGTATTCGTTCGGCCACGATGCCGCGGGCGGTGTGCCCGCGTCCGGCACGTGTGCGGGAGAGGTAGCGGGTAATGCATCGGCGTGCCGCACCATGTCGGCAATGGTGAAGTACGACGCCGCCACCTTTGGTGTGGCCGGCGCCTACGAAGAGCAGCGCGGCGGCACCGGGGCTACTGCATCGTTCTTCAACGGCAGCGCGCCCATCGCGTTCACCGATGCGGGCGACAAGGACCGCCGCATCGTCGCCAACGGTTATGTGAAGCTCGGCAACGCCAAGCTTGGCGTCGGCTGGATCGGCCGCCACCTGCAAGCCGTTGCTGGGGATGTCCGCTCCAACCTGTACTTCGTCAACGGCAGCTATCCGCTCACGGGTGCGCTCACGCTCGATGCCGGCCTGCTCCGTATCGTCAATGCCGACCAGAGCCGCAGCGCAACGATGGCCGTGCTGCGCGGCGTCTATGCGTTGTCCAAGCGCATGGCGCTGTATGCGCAGACTGGCTATCTCTGGAACAGCGCCAACGCGCAGTATTCCGTCAGCGCCGGAGGCGGCGGCACCACGCCCGCCAAGGGCGTGAACCAGCTCGGCGCGATGGTGGGGATGCGGACGGCGTTTTGATGATGTGGAAGGGGGGGGAGCATCGCCACCCCGTCACCCATTGACGATCTCCCCCCCATTCGGATGCAGCGTCTGCCCCGTCATGTAACTCGCATCGGCAGACGCAAGAAAGATGTAGCAGGGCGCCACTTCATCCGGCTGGCCGGCCCGGCCGAGCGGTTCCTTGCTGCCAAACTTGGCGACGTGCTCAGCATCGAAGGTGGACGGGATCAACGGCGTCCAGATCGGCCCCGGCGCCACGGCGTTCACCAGGATGCTCTTGTCCGCCAACTGCTGCGCCAGTGAGCGGGTGAACGCCACGATCGCGCCTTTGGTGGCGGCGTAGTCCACCAGGTGCCCGCTGCCGCGAAACGCCGTGACCGACGTGGTCGCGATGATGCGCGCGCCTTCATGCAAGTGCGGTAGCGCCGCGCGTATCAAATAGAACATCGCAAAGACATTGGTGCGGAACGTGCGCTCCAGCTGCGCCGCATCAATGTCGGCCAGGCTTTGCTGTGGATGCTGCTCTGCCGCATTGCTGACCACGAGATCGATCTTGCCGAACATGGCCACCGCCTGCGTAACTACTGCGCGTGCATGCGCTTCGTCGCCCAGGTCGCCGGCAATGGCTTCGCAGCGGCGGCCCGTGGCGCGTACCAGGCGGCAGGTCTGGTTGGCGTCGTCGTGTTCATCCAGGTAGGCGATCAGCACGTCCGCGCCTTCCTTGGCGAAGCCGATGGCGACGGCGCGTCCGATGCCGCTGTCGCCGCCGGTGACGATGGCGACCTTGTCGGTGAGCTTGCCGCTGCCGACGTAATTCTCCATCTCCGCGCGCGGGCGTGGCGTCATGTTGCCCTCGGTGCCGGGCTGACGGTCCTGGTGCTGTGGCGGTTGCTGCTGTGGCTGGTCGGGCATGGCGGGCTCGCTATGAAAGTGCGGATACACCGGCTTTCAGCACGCGGCATGCCATTGCGCACGATCGCGGGGTGAGGTGCAGTCTGCGGCGCATGCATTGAGGCACGCCGCTTGCTCTGCTGGTGGAACAGACTCCACATCGACCACGGGAGGCGCCATGGACACGCTGCTGTTCCTGTTTGGCGAAGGCAAGGATCTCAACCCGCTGCAAACCGCATTGCGCGCGGTGGTCGTGTTCGCCATCGGGCTGGCGCTGGTGCGCCTGTCGGGCCGGCGCTCGTTCGGCCAGCGGGCGCCGTTCGACTTCGTTGTCGCCGTGTTGCTGGGCGCGACGCTGAGCCGAGCGATTGTCGGGGCCTCGCCGTTTGTGGCCACGGTGTCGGCGTCGCTCGCGCTGGTGGCCGTGCACCGCCTGCTGGGGTGGGCATGCGTGCGGCTGCCGAAGCTGGACCGGCTCATCGCGGGGCGCGAACGCGAGGTCTATCGCGAAGGGCGCTTCGACCAAGGGCAGATGGATGCGGCGCTCATCACCATGGGCGACTTGCAAGAGAGCGTGCGCCAGACCTTAGGCTCGCGCACGCTCGACGATGTGGAGGCCGCCATCCTGGAGCGCAACGGACAGGTCAGCCTGATCCGCAAGCGTCGCTGATTTTGCACACACGCACACCGGAGCCAGCCATGCGAAACAAGCAACAGAAGGAAAACCGAGACGCCGAACAACGCAAGGCTGATTGGGAACAGGCCGAATCGCACCGCAAGCCGGGCGACCGGCCGGCCAATGCGGAAGTCGGCCGCACCGGCAGCACGGCACCCAAGCAGCAGAGCCCGCACGACACGCTGCGCCGCATGCGCCAGGGCGAGGTGCCGCCTGGCATCACCCGCGACAAGCTGCACGACCCCGGCGACCAGACCCCCGGCGCTTCACCCACAGATAACCGCAGCTGAGCGCAACGTGCCTGCCGCAGACGACGCCCCGTGGTACCGCCGGCTGGGGCCCGGCCTGATCACCGGCGCCGCAGATGACGATCCGAGCGGGATCGCCACCTATGCGCAGGCCGGCGCGCAGATGGGTACCGGCATGCTGTGGACGCTGTTGCTGACGCTGCCCCTGATGATTTCCATCCAGCTCGTCAGCGCCCGCTTGGGGCGCGTGTCCGGGCAGGGCGTGGTCGCCAACATCCGGCGGCATCAGTCGCCATGGCTTGCCTATGCATTTGTGGCGCTGGTGACGCTTGCCAACATCATCAACGTGGGTGCCGACATTGCGGCCATGGGCGACAGCGTGCGCCTGCTTCTGGGGGGGGCGACAGCGTGGTATGCATGCCTGTTTGCCGTCTTCACGCTCGTGCTGCAAGTCTGGATGCCGTACCGCCGCTATGCGCGCTATCTGCAATGGACGGCGCTGTCACTGCTGGCATATGTGGCGACGGCATTTGTCGTGAAGGTGGACTGGGTGCACGCGCTGCACGACACCGTGGTGCCCCGGCTGCATTGGTCGAAAGACTATGCAATGACGCTGGTGGCGGTGTTTGGCACCACCATCAGCCCCTATCTGTTTGTCTGGCAGGCTGCGGGCGAGGTCGAGGAAACACGGCTGGCCGAAGACGAAGCGCCGCTCAAGAAAGCGCCGTGGCAGGCGAAGGATCAGCTCGCACGCATCCGCATCGACACTACGGTCGGGATGGTGGTGTCGGCGCTGATCGCCTTCTGCATCATGTTGACGGCCGCTTACGCACTGCACACGCACGGCCTCACGCAAATCGAGACCTGCGCACAGGCCGCTGAAGCGCTCAAGCCTGTGGCCGGGCGCTTTGCGCAGACGTTGTTTGCCGTGGGCGTGATTGGCACGGGGCTGCTGGCGGTGCCGGTGCTGGCGGGCTCCGCCGCCTATGCCGCTGCCGAGGCCTTCCAGTGGCACAGCAGCCTGGAGGCGAAGGTGCACCGCGCGCCCAAGTTCTACCTGTTCCTGGCGCTCGTGATGGCGGTGGCCACGGTGATGGTGTTTCTGCCTATCGAACCGTTCAAGTTGCTGTACTGGGCGGCTGTGCTCAATGGTGTGGCGGCCACGCCTGTCATGGTGATGCTGCAGTTGATGTCGCGCCGCAAGGCCGTGATGGGGCCGTTCCGCAGCTCCCGCCTGCTGCATGGCACGGCGTGGCTGGCGACGCTGAGCATGTGCGCCAGTACGCTCCTGTTCTTCGTGCTGGCTGTGCGCGGTTCGTAAAACGGCAGGCACTGGGGTTGCGTGTCTTGGGCGAAACCGCGCAACCGGCGCGGTGCCCTGTTGACCAACTAGGGGTCAATCATGAAAGCTGTCGTATTCCACGGCATTGGCGACATTCCTCTGGAAGACGTGCCCGTAGTGCCGCGCTCCACATCGCAGACCAGCCCGCCCGTCTGCCGGCTTGCATGAAGGCGCGGCCCGAAGTGGGACGGTGCAGAAGACGGACTCGTCACCAGGCGTGGAATTCGGTCAGTCTTGCAACGCGAGGTGCGACGCAAGCCATGTTCCACGCCCGCCCGGGCTCTGGCGCCCAGGCGGCCCCGGAATCGCGCGATAATGCAGGACTTTCCTGCTGTTTCCTGTCCTACCCCGCCTTTCTGCCGCCCCGCCATGACCGGACTGACCACCGCCCTCCTGCACGCCGACCGTGAAGCCGGCGTCGAGCACTACGCCGTCCACAAGCCCCTGCACACGTCAACCACGTACGGCTATGCCGATACACGCGAGCTGATCGACGTGTTCCAGGGCAAGCCCGGCTACACCTACGCGCGCCAGGGCAACCCGACCACCGCCGCACTGGAAGCCAAGATCACGATGATGGAAGCGGGCGTGGCCACCGCGTGCTTCGCCACCGGCATGGCGGCCATCATGGCGGTGTTTTCGACCATGCTGCGCGCGGGCGACCACGTGGTCTCCAGCGCCTTCCTGTTCGGCAACACCAACAGCGTGTTCGAGACGCTGCGCAACCTGGGCGTGGAGGTGACGTTCGTCGATGCCACGTCTGCCCAGGCCGTGGCCGACGCTGTGCAGCCGAATACGCGCCTCGTCTTCGTGGAAACCATTGCCAACCCGCGCACCCAGGTGGCGGATCTGAAGGGCATTGGCGACGTGTGCAAGGCACGCGGCCTGATCTACGTGGTCGACGGCACGATGACCTCGCCGTGGCTGTTCCGCGCGCGCGACGCGCAGGCGAGCCTGGTGGTGCATTCGCTGTCCAAGTACATCGGCGGGCACGGCAACGCGCTGGGCGGTGCGGTGGTCGATACCGGCCTGTTCGACTGGACGACGTATCCGAACATCTACCCGGCGTACCGCAAGGCCAAGCCGGAAATGCAGGGCATCCAGCAGATTCGCAAGAAGGGCCTGCGTGACCAGGGCGCGACGTTGATTGCCGATGCCGCGCACCGCATTGCCGTGGGGGCCGAAACAATGGCGCTGCGCATTGACCGCACCTGCAGCAATGCCCTGGCGCTGGCCCGCACGCTGGCCGCGCACCCGAAGGTGGCACGCGTGTACTACCCCGGCCTGCCGGAACACCCCGAACACGCACGCGCCACCGAGCTGTTCCGCCACTACGGCGGCCTGCTGAGCTTCGAACTGGTGGACGGCGCAGACTACGTCGACATGCTCGACCACCTGCGCTACGCCGTGCGCGCCACGCACCTGGGCGACACACGCACGCTGGTGATTCCGGTCGCGCCGACCATCTACTGGGAAATGGGCGCGGAGCGCCGCGCATCCATGGGCATTGCCGATTCGCTGGTCCGCGTGTCGGTCGGCATTGAAGATGAGGCCGATCTGTTGGCGGATTTCACGCAGGCGCTGGATGCTACGGCCGTCGGCTGAGCTGGCACCGTTCTGGCTTTGAAATTTGAAGGCCCGCTCACTCGCATAGAGTGGCGGGCCTTTTTCATGGCAGGTCAGAACACGTGCCTGATGCCGATCATCGTGCCGAGCTGGTTTCCGCCGGCGGCGGGTGCGGCGCCCGTGGCGGCACTGTCTACAGACAGCGCCAGGCTGCCGCGGTTGTCGATATAGCCGACCGTGGCATACACCGACGAGCGCTTGCTGAACGCGTAGCTGGCGCGCACCGCCCCCAGCCATGCCTTGTTGGCGCTGTTGTGGAACCGCAGGTGGAAGACCTCGCCCGTGAGCGTGAGTGCCGGTGTCAGGTCGTACGCGGCGCCCGCATAGAAGAGGTCGCTGCGCGGCGTGGCCGATGCGCCATTGCGGCGGCCGATCCAGCCCAGACCAACCTTCGCGCGGTCGAACAGCGCATAGCCGCCCAACGCCATGCGCTCATCCTTGAGCGAGCTTGACGTCAACCCCGCAAACGCGCCGGGCTCGCCGCGCTGGGAATCATATGCGGCAGAAACGCCCCACTTGCCGGTCTCGTACATCAGCAGCGCAGACCACTCGCGACAGGCTCGCGTGTCGGCAGGGTTTTCGCCTGCGCAGTTGGTGCCGGACGGGCTGGGCCCGGCGTTGACGGCATCGCGGCCAAAGCTGTAGGTGGCACCGACCGTGAACCCGCCGAACTTGCCCTTGTAGGCAATAGCGTTGTCGGCGCGGGCGTTGGGCAGGTAGGTGTCGAGTGAGCTGGAACCGTACGCGTTGGGGCCGAGCAGGTCGGTATCGAGCGTGGCCCAGAACAGCATCGTGTATTGACGGCCGAGGCTGATCTGCCCCCAGTTGTTGGACAGGCCCACCCACGCCTGCCGACCGAACAGGCGGCCGCCCTGGTTGCTCGTGCCGCTGTCGGGCGCGAAGCCCGATTCCAAGGTGAACAGCGCCTTGGCGCCGCCGCCCAGGTCTTCGGTGCCGCGCAGGCCCCAGCGCGAGGGTACGGTGCCGCTCAGGTTGGGCATGCGCACGACGCTATTGCCGGCCGAGCCGATGCGGTTGACGTATTCGACGCCCGTATCGATGACGCCGTACAGCGTCACGGACTGGGCTGCTGATTGTGCGGCGGCAAGCGCGGGCGCTGCCAGCAGCAAGGGAAACGCCAGGTGGCGCAGGTTCATGAGGTCTCCTCCGTTGTGTTTTTTTGCGTGGATGCCCTACGTGCACCCATCGGTGCATCAGGCGTTTTGGTGGCGAATCAAGCGATGAAATCGGGCTGTTGTGCCGGCGCCGCAGCCTTGAAGGCCGGATGCGCACTGGCGTGTTGGTAGATCGCCATCGCGTGCTCGTACCGCTCCAGCGAACACCCCATGCGCAGCGCGTTGGCAACCTGCGGCACCAGCGCAACGTCGGCCAGCGTCGGCGCATCGCCAAAGCACCATGGGCCGGTGCCGTACCGCGCGAGCAGGCGCTCGACGGTCGCCATGCCTTCGTCGATCCAGTGGCGATACCACGCGTCTTTCTGCTCGGGCGTGACCTTCAGCACGTCTTGCAGATAGCGCAGCACGCGCAGGTTGTTGATCGGGTGGATGTCGCAAGCGATGGCGTTGGCCAGTTCCAGCACGCGCGCCCGCTGCAACGGTTCGAGCGGAATGAGCCGTGGCTCGGGGTGGCGCGCATCGAGGTAATCGATGATCGCGAGCGACTGGCTCAATTGCATCTCGCCGTCGATGAGCGCCGGTACGCCCGCCGACGGGTTGATGTGCTCCACATAGCCTGCCGCGCGATGCTCGCCGGTGCGGATGTTCACCGGCAGCGTCTCGTAAGGCAGCCCTTTGAGCGCCAGCGCAATGCGCACCCGATACGACGTCGAGCTATTGAAGAAGCTGTAGAGCTGCATGGCGCGCCTGCTCAGACGATGCAGGCTTTCAGCTCGCCCAGGCCATTCACGCCCATGACGATGCGGTCGCCGGGCTTCACGGCCCCGACACCTTCCGGCGTGCCGGTAAAGATCACGTCACCCGGCTCCAGACGGAAGAACTGCGACAGGTACGCCACCGTTTCCGCCACCGACCAGATCAGGTGCGATACGTCGCTGCGCTGTTTGGTCTCGCCATTGACGGTCAGCCAGATGCCGGCTTGCTGCGGGTGCCCGATCTTGCTGACCGGATGGATGGGGCCCATCGGCGCGGACACATCGAATGCCTTGCCGATCTCCCATGGGCGGCCCATCTCACGCATCTTCATCTGCAGATCGCGGCGGGTCATGTCGAGCCCGACGGCGTAGCCCCACACATGGTCGAGCGCGGTGTCCACGGAGATGTCGGCGCCGGATTTGCCGATCACGGCCACCAGCTCGGCTTCATAGTGGTAGTTCTGCGTTTGCGAGGGATACGGCAGTTCAAGCGTTTGACCATCCGCCACCGGCACGATGGCGTCTGTGGGCTTGCAGAAGAAGAACGGCGGTTCGCGGTCGGGGTCGTAGCCCATCTCACGGGCGTGGGCGGCGTAGTTGCGGCCGACGCAATAGACGCGGCGGACGGCAAATTGGTCGCTGCTGCCTGCAACGGGCACCGTGGTGAGGGCAGGGGGCGTGAAGACGTAGGTCATGGTGGGCTCAGTGTGGTCGGTCAAAGCGCAGGGGTCAGGCGTGAATCGGCCCGGCGGCGGTGCCGTCTGGCACGCCGCAAGAGCAATGGAGTGGGTTCTTGTCAGGTACGCGCTTCGCGCAGCAGATTCAGTGCGGACAGCACGGGCCGGTCGGAATAGCTGAACAGCACCGCGTCCTCCGATGCGTTGAGCTGCACCGGCGCCCACGACGGCGCGACAAACACGTCGCGCGGCTCGAACTCGAATTGCGCGTCGCCAATGCGTGCCGTGCCGCGGCCTTCCACCACGCTGTAGACGGTGGCGTCGGTGCTGCGGTAGGTCTTGCCCGCAAAGCCCTTGGGCAGGAACTGCATGAAGGTGGCGATGGTAGGCATCGGCCAGCCGCCGGTGGCGGGATTCACGTAGCGCAGCTTCACGCCGTCCCAGGGGTCCAGTTCGCCGTGGCGGTAGAGCGTGTCGAGCGCTTCGAGCGAGCGCGCATACGGGTAGCTGAAGATCGGTGACGTGGGGTCGGTCACGCGATGGCGCACCGGCACCATGTTGTGGCCGAAGCGCGCGTAGCTGTCGCCTTCCGGGCGCATCACGGGTTGCTGCGCTTCCGGATAGTTCTCGGCAAAGCCGCAGTCGAATTGCTGCACCAGCGGAATGTCGAGGCCGTCCAGCCAGACGACGGGTTCGCCACCATCCTCAAGCGTCGGGCAGCCGTGGTCGTGCCACGTCCACGAAGGCGTGATGATGAAATCGCCGGGGTGCATCGTGGTGCGTTCGCCGTTGACGGCAGTCCACGCGCCACGGCCTTCGACAATGAAGCGCAGCGCCGATTGCGTATGCCGGTGGCTCGGCGCGATCTCACCCGGCAGGATCAATTGCAGCCCCGCGTACAGCGTGGATGTCACGCTGGCCTTGCCCGGCAGCCCCGGGTTCTCCAGGATCAGAACGCGGCGCACGGCCTCTTCCGCGCTGATGACGGCGCCGGCCTGCATGACCAGCGGGCGCACCTCGTTGTACTTCCAGATGGCGGGCACGATGCGCGGCGTGGGCTCGCGCGGCACCAGCGAATGCAGCGATTCCCACAGCGGCGCCAGTTGCCTGCCATCGAGTTGCGCGTAGTACGCGCCGCGCTCGGTCTGCAGCGTGGTTGATGTCATGGCCATCCCCTTACAGCTCGACAAAGACGTGGCCGTCTTCGATCTTGATCGGGAACGTGCGCACGTCGGTCGTGAGCGGTTCGCACATCGCCTTGCCCGAGCGCACGTCGAACTTGCCCTGGTGCAGCGGGCATTCGATCTCGTAGCCGTCGAGAAAACCGTCGCACAGGCGCGCGTGGCCGTGCGTGCAGACGTTGTCGGTGGCGAAGACTTCACCGGCAACGCGGTACACCGCGATCTCCGCGTCGCCGGCACTGACGGCAATCACGTCGTCGTCCGGCAGGTCGTCAACGCTGATGAGCTTGAGCCAGGTGGTGGTTGATGTATTGCTCATGGGCAGACCTCAGATCGGATAGATGATCGAGTTCGGGATCATTTCGCTGTCGAACACGCAGGTGCGCGACTTCAGCTTCAATCCCGTTTCGGTGCGGACGATGATGTCGATGTAGCGGCCGACGTTGAACACCGTCGACAACGCATCGGGCTTGGTGCGGAACACGGCGTAGTTGGCCTGCGCTTCAATGCGGTCGCCTTCCACATGCGTGACCTCGGGCAGGCCAACCACATGGCGCTGGTAGTACGGGTCGTGGAAGATCGTCTCTGTGATGCCGTAGATGCGGTCCTTCAACATGCCCTTGCTTTCGAACGACAGCGTGGCGAGCGGAAAGCCGCGTTCGTAGTTTTCGCGCGGCTGGACCTTGTAAGTGCAGTCGTCGACGAAGAGGTCGGTCCATTGATCCCACGCCGCGTTGTCCACGGCGCTGGCGTAACGGGTATAGAGGGCCAGCAGTTGCTGGTAGGTCGAGAAATCGAGCGTGTCAGTCACGTCAGCCATGTCAGATCTCCATCACCTTGCGCCAGTATTCGTACATGCCGCGGATAAGCGTTTCCGTGACCATGTGGTCGGTGTCGCCCACTTCGCGGCCGCCGAGTTCGGCCACGGTGCGGTGGCCCGGCTTCTGCTCAAAGCCTTCCTGGGAGAACTCGATGACCTCGCCGTCGTCTGCCGAGACAAAGCCGGCGGGCCCGAACAGGTTGGCCTGGCGCAGGCGGCGCTGCGTCATCTCTTCGGTGTCGTCTTCAAAGCCGAAGTGGGTCCAGACGAAATCGAATGAGCCGTGGCCGTTGGGCTGGATGTGTCGTGTCGACACGGAATTGACCTGCTGCTGGATGATCACGCTCGGGAAGACGGTCATCATCACGGCCGTCGGGCCGCCCCACCAGGGTTCCTGCACAACATCGAGAAAGCGGTCGTCGTGCAGCGTCATCTTCTCTTTGAAGCTGGTGACGCCGCTGGTGACGGCGCCTTTCCCGCCGGTGCCGCGCGTGGAGATCATCGCGGCGTGGCGATGCAGCGCATCCATCTTCAGCTCGGATTTGTTGTCCGCTCGCCAGAGCCCGAACGTGACGAACCACGTGTGCAGAAGCCCCGGGTGATACGGGTCTTTGATGTTCTCCTGCATCAGCTTCCAGTTGCCCGGAATGCGCTGCTTGTTGTAGCCAAGTATCTTCAGCTTGCGACCGTCGAACACGCGGTCGAAATAGCCAAGGATGGTCGGCCCGAGAAAGTCTTCCAAAGACGGCAAGTCGTGGTCGAACGAGGCAAAGATGACCCCGTTGCGCACGGCCACGTTGAGTTGCATGAGGCCGTGTTCCTTCGGATCGAAATCGGCAGGCATGCCGCCCTGCACCTTGCCTTCGGACTTCACGCCCCGCCGGAATGGCACGCCGATCAGGTTGCCTTTCAGGTCGTAGTTCCACTGGTGGTAGGGGCAGGTGAAGTCTTTGCGGTTGCCGGATCTCTCGCGGCAGAAGCGCACGCCGCGGTGCGCGCAGACGTTCTCCACCACGGCAATCGAGCTGTCCGGCGTGCGTGTGACGATCACCGAACGTTCGCCCACCACCGTGCGCTTGAAATCGCCCGCGTTGGGTATCTCCGCTTCCAGGCCGACGTAGCACCAGTGCCCGTTGTAGAACAGGCGTTCCAGCTCGCGCTGGTGGATCTCGTCGTCGGTGTAGGCGCGGAATGGAATCCGGCTGGAGCCATCGTCTTTCCAGACGGGTCTGGAAAACGTGAGGGTCGACTCTTTCATGGGTGTCTCCGAGGCTTGTAATGGGCGTGCGGCTTCAGACGCCAACGGCGTAGAAGGCATCCGCGTAGATGTGTTCGGGCAGCACGCCGCGCTGGCGCAACAGCAGGCTCGCGGCGTCCACCATGACGGGCGCGCCGGCCAGGTAGGCGCGCCAGCCCGTGAGGCTCTGCCAGTCGCTCGCCACTGCGTCGGTCACGACGCCCGAGCGGTAGCGGTGGTCTGTGTTGGATGTCGTGATGACGACGTGCGTGTGCAGGTTCGGCAGGCGCTCGCGCAGCGCATCCAGCCAATGGGTGCCGTACACGTCGATGGGTGAGCGCACGCCGAAGTACACGTGTACCGGGTTGGTCATGCGCGCATCGGCCATGCCGCGCAGGATGGAGAGAATGGGCGCGAGGCCGGTGCCGCCCGCAACGCAAAGGATCGGGTCTGCATTCCGGCGGCGCAGATACGCCGTGCCCAGCGGCCCGCTCACGCGCACGTCATCGCCCACCTTGAGTTCGCTGGCAATGTACGAAGTGACACGGCCATCCGGCACCACACGCACATGGAACTCAAGCGTGTTCCCTTCGTTGGCCACGGCCATCGAATACGGCCGCACATGCTTGGGCGTGAACTGCAGCGTGGCGTACTGGCCGGGCGAGTAATCGAGCGGCTTGGCGAGATCCAGCCGGATGCGCTTGATGTCGTGGGTCATGTTCTCGATGGACGCGACCTTCGACTTGACGATCCGGGCGGCGTGCACGACCACTTCGTCCACTTCCGGCAGTTCGATTGCGCAGTCTTCTACCAGCGTGGTCTGGCAGGCCAGCACGATCTGGCCCGAGGCCGAGGGGCTGTTCATGTCGGCACCACCCGTGACGGCCACATTGCCGGATACGACACGGCAGCGGCACGTGCCGCAGCGACCGGCCATGCAGCTGTACGAGATAGGGACTTCGTTGGTGCGAAGGACTTCGAGCAGGTTATCGCCCGAGCGCGCGCTGACGATGCGCTGCAGTGGGGTGACGGTGACGTCCATGCCGTGTCTCCGGGCTAGTCGTTTTTCTGTGTGGAAGCATCATGGCCCGCTTGACGACATACATAAATAGAAGCAACCTGATGTCTCATATCACTCGCAGTGATAATGCGAGAACAAGAGGAGACACGCGGTGGAACTGCAGGACATCGACCTCAACCTGTTGGTCGTCTTCAATGAATTGCTTCGGCAGCGTCGTGTCTCGGCCGTGGCGGAAACACTGGGCATCTCGCAACCCGCCATCAGCAATGCGCTGAACCGCATGCGCAAGTTGTTTGGAGATGAGCTGTTCATCCGCACATCCAAAGGTATGGTGCCGACGCCTTTTGCCGAGACACTTGCGGAGCCCATCGCCTACGCGCTCGGGGCGATCTACAACTCGCTCAATGCCACGACCAAGTTCGACCCCAAGACGAGCACACGCGCCTTCACCATTGCGATGACGGACATCGGCGAGATCTACTTCCTGCCCAGTCTGATGCGCCGCCTGGAGAAGGACGCACCCGGGGTCACCATCAGCACGGTGCGCAACCATGCCGACACGCTGCGCGATGAGATGGAGGCCGGCCGTGTGGATCTCGCCATTGGTTTTCTGCCGGACCTGAAGGCGGGGTTCTTCCAGCGCAGGCTGTTCAAGCAGCGCTATGTGTGCCTCTTCAGAAAGGGCCATCCGCTCGCCAAGAACGGCATGACGATGAAGAGCTTCCTGGAAGCCGAGCACGTGTCGATCGTGGCCGAGGGAACGGGCCACGGCATGGTGGATTCAACCATCCTGCGGGCAGGGATGCCGCGGCGGGTGAGCCTGCGTGTGCCGCACTTCGTGGCGCTGGGGCACATCCTGCAGTCGACCGACATGATTGCGGTGGTGCCCGAGGCCTATGCCACGCGCACGCTCAAACCGTTTGACCTTGCCACGGCGCCTTGCCCGGCCAAGATTCCGGATATCACCATCAATGTGCTGTGGCACGGACGCAATCACCGCGAGCCGGCCAACCAATGGCTGCGGCAGTTGTTGTTCGAGATGTTTGCTATCTAGGCAGGACACAAGGGTGTGCCGCCTCGTTGCCTGCGAGTTCTGGAGCATCGCTCCACCGTCGAACATTCGAATTCCAACTGGGGATCGTCAGGACTGAGGCTCGAACACTGATGCTCCAACTTCCGAGGGTCGAGCGTCAGGCTCGATCGCCCGACGATGGCGCTCTGATGGACAAGCTCCACCGTCTGGGTGGCGTGCCTCACTCTCGAACACTCGGCTGCCGCGTGCGGAGGCTGACGTTTCAGCCTCGAAGGCTCGAACGCGACTGTTGGAGGCTCGTGCTCCGCCCTGAAACATTCGACCCTTCCGTGCTCCGAGGCTCGCAATCCGCCCTCGGACCGTCGCGCTCGGCGGGTTGGGGCTGGCGTTCCGCTCTCGGACTGTCGAACGCCGCGCCCTGAGGTCGAAATTTTCGACCTCAAACAGTGACACTCCACTGTTTGAGGTCCGTAATCCGCCCCCAACAGGCCGAATGCTTACGTGCCTTCCGGGGCAATGGGCAATGCCTGCCCGGCGCCGGTACGTTTTGCCTGGCTGCCGCATAGGAAGATGGCCACCGCCGCAATTGCTGCCGGCACCGCCACGATCAGGAACAGCAGCTGGAACCCGATGTTTGCCGTCAGCAATACGCCGCCCACCAGTGCACCGCACACCGAACCGAGACGGCCTACGCCCAGTGCCCAACTGATCCCTGTCACACGGTTGGCGGTGGGGTAGAACTGGGCCGCGAATGCGTTCGCGCCGATTTGCGAGCCGCTGATGCAGAAGCCCACACCCGTGACGGCAAAGGCGAGCATCGTGCCTTGTGTCACGCCTGTCAGGGCGAGGAATATGGCACCCAGGCCGTAGGTGCCGCACAGCACGATCGTCGCGGGGTACCGATCCATCAACCGTCCGATGATGAGCGCGCCAATGGTGCCGCCCACCTGGTACATCACCGCAATGCGCGACGCCAGCGCGAGCGACACGCCACCCGCGTGAATGAGCGTCGGCAGCCAGTTCGTCAGCAGATAGACGATCAGCAGGCTCATAAAGAACACCGTCCACAGCAGCAGCGTGCCCGTGCGGAAAGCCGGCAGGAAGAGCTGCCGCACCGGCGACCCCGGCGCCTTGGCTTCATGCAGCGCGAAGCGCGTGTCGGGCGTGACGGCCAATGGCGCAATGCGGTTGAGCAGCTTGCCGACCGTGGTGTTGTCGGCACCACTGGACACCAAGTAGCGCACCGATTCCGGCAGCGCAAAGGCCATCAATGGCACCAGCACCAGTGGCACGACGCCGCCAAACAGCAGCACGCTGCGCCAGCCAAAGTCGGGCACCAGTTGCGCGGCAACGATGCCGCCAAAGCCCGAGCCCAATGTAAAGCCGCAGAACATGACCGTGGTGAGGAAGGACCGTCGGCGCTCCGGGCAGTATTCGGACGTGAGGGCGATGGCGTTGGGCATGGCGCCGCCCAGGCCAAGGCCCGTCAGGAACCGCAACGCGATCAGCGCGCTCACGTTTGGTGCAAACGCCGATGCCACGGTGGCAACGCCAAACGCCGCTACCGTGATCAGCAGCGTGCGTTTGCGCCCGATGCGGTCGGCCAGTGGGCCAAAGGCAAGGGCCCCAACCATCAGCCCCGCCAGGCCGGCACTGAACACGGTGCCCAACACGCCGGGGGTGACGTGCCAGTCCTGCACGAGCGCCGGCGCGATGAAGCCGACGCAGGCGGTGTCGAAGCCGTCAATGGCAACAATGAAGAAGCACAGCGCAACGACGCGCCATTGGAACGCGGAAAAGCGTTGGCCGTCGAGCCACGCTCGCACGTCGATGGTTGTAGGGTGGGGCAGCATGGTGTCTCCTCAGTTTTTTGTAGGTGTGCGCTGAAGGTAGCGGGCACCGAGGAGGCACGCCAGTCGGCTGGTGAATGCGCGACATTCACCAGATTGATACTGGACGGAAAAGGTAGGTGTGGCTGGCCTGGGCCGGCAAGTCAAGCGACAGCCGAGAGGCGGCTCAGTGGAAGAACAACATGCGCATCCCGAACGTGTGATGCGCCTCCGCCGCCATCAGAACCATCAGCACCAGCAACGCGAGCGGCGGCATGAGAATGGCGTACACCAGTGCCAGCCGCTCCCACATCATGTGCATGAACACAGAGACGATCAGCCCCGCCTTGGCGATCATCAGAACGACGATCAGCACCCAGCGTGTGAGGCCTTCCACGCGAAAGTAATCGACCAGGTACGACAGCGTGCTGAGCACGAACAGCAGGCCCCAGATTTTCAGGTAGACGCTGATGCTGTGCTGCTGGCCATGGGTGTCGGGCACTGCTGGCGTGGAGGATGGGTCGGTGTGGTTCATGGCTGCCTCACCACAGGTAGAACAACGCGAAGATGAACACCCAGACGAGATCGACGAAGTGCCAGTAGAGGCCCGCGATCTCCACGATCTGGAAGTTGCCGTGCTCGGCAAAGCCCGGTTGCCGGATCTTGCGTGCGACCAGCAGCAGGTAGATCACGCCGCAGGTCACGTGAAAGCCGTGGAACCCGGTGATCATGAAAAAGCACGCGCCAAACTGCGCTGCACCCAGAGGGTTGCCCCAGGGGCGCACGCCTTCGAGCACGATCAGCTTGGTCCACTCGAACGCCTGCAAGCTGACGAAGCAGACCCCCAGCAATGCCGTGGCCAGCATGAGCGCGGCGGCACGCTTTGCATTGCGCCGATAACCGAAGTTGACGGCCATGGCCATGGTGCCGCTGCTGCTGATGAGCACGAAGGTCATGATGGCGATCAGCAGCAACGGCACCTCCACGCCACCGATCTTCATGCCGAACACTTCGGCCGTGTCGGGCCACGGCACCGTGGTCGACATGCGCACCGTCATGTAGCCGATCAGGAAACTGCTGAAGACGAAGGTGTCCGACAGCAGGAAGATCCACATCATGGCCTTGCCCCACGGCACCTTGAAGGTTTCGCGGTCGCCCGACCAGTCGTTGACGATGCCGGGCCAGCCCTCGGGCAAGGCGTTGGCCGAGTCGGTGGGAAGCGTGGGGTTGCTCATGGCGTGGCTCCGTACAACGGCCCGCAGATGGCGCTGACGAATGCGGGCGTGATCCACCACATTGCGGCCAGCAGCACGAGCCACACGGCCAGCAGGAAGTGCCAGTACGTCGCGCAGAGGGCAACGGCACGTTGGGTGCGATCGGCGTTCTTGCGCAGCCGCGCGACCGTCACCGCCCAGACGACAAGGCCACCGATGACATGCGCTGCATGCAGGCCGGTGAACACATACAGAAAACTGTTGGATGGGTTGACTGCCACGCCTTGCCCGGTGGCGGACAGTTGCTGCCACGCTGCCCATTGGCCGAAGACGAACAGCGCGGCAAGCACGCCACCCGCCAGCAGCCAGATCGAGCGGCGTGCCTGCGCGCGCCGTGCCAGTTCCATGGCCATGCTCGCCAGCGCCAGCACGCCGGTGTTCCACCACAGCAGCACGGGGTGCGGAACGGGCATCCAATCCGGCTCGCGCATGCGCATGGCATAGGCCAGGATCAGCAGCGAGAACAGCGCCGTCACCACGGCCATGAAGACGCGCAGGCCAATGCGCCCCGCGGGTGGCAATACAGGCGAAGCATCGGGAACAAAGTGGCGGGGCAGGGTCGTCATGTGCGCACCCCGCCGGCGTGAAGGATGTCGGTTCCGGATTCCGTTCCCAGGTCGAGTGCACCGGTGGGCGGTTCGTTCTGGGGCACGAAGTCATCCACACGGTCGGGCGGGCTGTACTCGTATGCCCAGCGGTAGACCACCGGCAGCGCGGGCCCCCAATTGCCGTGCACGGGCGGAGTCTGCGGCGTCTGCCATTCGAGCGTCGTTGCCCGCCACGGGTTGGCCTCGGCCTTCCTGCCGCGCACGAGGCTCCATGCCAGGTTGAAGAGGAACAGCAACTGCGCCACGCCCACGATGATGGCGATGACGGTGATGAACGTATTCAGCGTCTGCGCCGAGGGCGGGATGAAGCTGTAGCCCTCATACGCGTAGTACCGCCGTGGCATGCCCAGCACACCCAGGTAGTGCATCGGGAAGTAGATCAGGTACGTGCCGATGAAGGTGATCCAGAAATGCGCGCGGCCCAGCGTGTCGTTCAGCATGCGGCCCGTTACCTTGGGATACCAGTGGTAGAGCCCGCCGAACACGACCAGGATCGGCGACACGCCCATCACCATGTGGAAGTGCGCCACCACGAAGTACGTGTTGGACAGCGGAATGTCCACGCTCACGTTGCCCAGGAACAGCCCCGTCAACCCGCCAATCAGGAACGTGCTGATGAAGCCGATGGCAAACAGCATCGGCACGGTCAGGTGGATGTCGCCACGCCACAGCGTGAGCACCCAGTTGTAGACCTTGAGCGCGGTCGGGATGGCGATGATGAGCGTGGTGGTGGCAAAGAAGAACCCGAAGTACGGGTTCATGCCTGACACGAACATGTGATGCGCCCAGACGACGAAGCTCAAGGCTCCGATGATGACGATGGCCCATACCATCATCTTGTAGCCGAAGATGTTCTTGCGCGCGTGCGTGCTGATGAGGTCCGACACGATGCCGAAGGCGGGCAGCGCCACGATGTACACCTCGGGGTGCCCGAAGAACCAGAACAGGTGCTGGAACAGCAGCGGGCTGCCGCCGCTGTGCTTGAGCTGCTGCCCCATCGATACCACCGCCGGCACGAAGAAGCTGGTGCCCAGCGTCTTGTCGAGCAACATCATGATGGCCGACACGAACAGCGCCGGAAACGCCAGCAACGCCAGGATGGTCGCGATGAAGATGCCCCACACCGTGAGCGGCATGCGCATGAGCGTCATACCGCGCGTGCGCGCCTGCAGCGTGGTGGTCACGTAGTTCAGGCCGCCCATCGTTGCCGCCACGATAAAGATCCCAAGCGACACCAGCATCAGCACGATGCCCCATTCGGTGCCCGGCGTGCCGGGCAGGATCGCCTGCGGCGGATACAAGGTCCAGCCCGCACCGGTGGGCCCGCCCGGTACGAAAAAGCTCGCCACCAGCACCAGCACGGCCAGCAGATACACCCAGTAGCTGAGCATGTTCAGAAACGGAAACACCATGTCGCGCGCGCCCAGCATCAGCGGGATCAGGTAGTTGCCGAAGCCACCGAGGAACAGCGCCGTGAGCAGGTAGATCACCATGATCATTCCGTGCATGGTGACGAACTGGTAGTAGTGGTTGGCGTCGATAAAGGCGAACTTGCCCGGAAAGCCCAGCTGCAGCCGCATCAGGTTCGACAGCACGAGCCCCACCAGCCCGATGGCGATGGCCGTGAGCGAATACTGCACCGCGATGACCTTGTGGTCCTGGCTCCAGACGTAGCGTGTCCAGAAGCTTTGCGGTGCGTGACCCTGGCCATGGTCGGCGTCGGCGTGTGCGTAGGACATGGTTTCCCCTCGCTACGGTTTTGCAGCGGTCGCCGCAGCGTCGCCACCTTGCGCTTTGATGTACGCCACCAGCGCTGAGAGTTCCTGCTCGCTCAGGTCGAAGTTCGGCATGATGGGTGCGAAGCCTTTGACCACACGCGCTTTCGGATCGCGGATGAAGGCGCGCAGATAGGGTTCATCGGCCACCGCGGTCGAGCCGTCGGCCATGATCTGTGTGGAACCGTACAAACCCTTCCATGTCGGGCCGACGCCAGGGCTGCCATTCACCGAGTGGCAGGCGACGCAGCCTTTGGCCTGGGCGAGCGCCTGGCCCTGATCGGCCAGCGCCTGCGCGCTTCCACCGGCCGCAGCCGGTGCGGCCAGGACTTTTGCTCGCTGGCTTTGTTCGAAGGTGGTCTGCCGCGCCAGCCAGCGCGCAAACGCAGCCTCGTCTTCTACCACCACCACGCCGCGCATATTGGAATGGCCGATGCCGCAAAGCTGCGCACACAGGATGTCGTAGCGGCCTGCCTTGGTGGGCGTGAACCAGAAGGTGGTGACCATGCCCGGCACCATGTTCATGCGTGCGCGGAACGGCGGCACATAAAAGTCGTGCAGCACATCGCGCGAGCGCGCCAGTACCTGGATCGGGCGGTTGATCGGCAGGTGCAGCTCGGGGGTTTCGATCAGGTAGTTGTCGCGTCCGTTCGGGTCAGCCGGGTTCATGCCGAACGGGTTGTTGTTGCTGATGTAGCGCACGTCGGTCGTGCCGAGCTTGCCGCCGGGGCCGGCAAAGCGGAAGCGCCATTGCCACTGCTGGCCGAGCACTTCCATCTGCAGGGCGTTCGCTGGTGGGCGTACGTAATCGGCATAGACGAACAGGCCGGGCGCGAGCAGCGCCGCCACACCCACGCTGGTGACGCCGATCAGCCACCATTCCAGTCGTGTGTTGTGCGGCTCGTAGGCGGCGCGTTGGTTGGGTTGGCCATCGCGATGGCGATAGCGCAGGAGCGCCGCGACGACGAAGAGGTTGATGGCGACAAACAGCACGCCGGTGATGACGATGGTGATCGTCAGCGTGTCGTCCATGCGCACCCAGTTGGAGGCGATCGGGGTGATCCACCACGGGCTGGCAAAGTGAAACCCCACCGCCAGCACGACGATCAGCACGAGCGCAATCGCAAGGGCCATGGGCACCTCCGGCGAGGGACTTCCTCAACACGCTAAAGACAGGCTAGGTCGCGCACTCGGATCGTGCAAGGCAACGTAAGGACGAGGCGCACCCCGCGTACGGATCGCGCCAATGCGGCATCTGCGTGCTGCGCCGCAATGCAAAACGGCCGCCTCCGGCATGTGTTGCCAGAGGCGGCCGCCTCCTGATAGCGCCG
Source organism: Ralstonia sp. GX3-BWBA (assembly GCF_003290055.1). NCBI lineage: Bacteria > Pseudomonadati > Pseudomonadota > Betaproteobacteria > Burkholderiales > Burkholderiaceae > Ralstonia > Ralstonia sp. GX3-BWBA. The sequence continues at coordinate 78,319 of NZ_QMKS01000019.1, forward strand.
CTCAGCTTGCGGCGCCGCAGGAAAAGTCGTGTCAGTGCATTGGTTCCCGCACGCGCCGTTCCAGCATGCCGTAGGTGATGGCCGCCGCGACCCCAAACAGCAGGTTCGCCAGTAGCGGCCCCGAGCCGCGCTCCGACACAAACCACGGAAACACGGCCGTCATGCCGTAGAAGTTCACCACGTACGCCACGATCCCGAAGACCACGCCGACGGCCGCGAGCATGCCCGGGCTCGAATCGAAGTGAAACGGCGCGATGATGGCGCCAAGAATCATCCCCATGATGGCGCCCAGCACGAAGTGCAGCACGAGAGCCGTCGCCACGATGCTGTAGCTGAACAACGACATCTCTTCCAGTGCGCCCCGGCCCATGACCATGGCGGCGATCTTGTGGGTCGGGCGCCATGGGCTTTCATTGAGCACCATGGTCGACCAGAAGAATTCGAGCACGATGACCAGTGCGCCGCCCACGAGGCCGGCCACGCTGGCGGCGAGCCAGTCGGGCATGCGGCGCTCCCAATGATGCGATTGCATGTGCAGTTCCATACGAACCTCCTGCTGATGTATCTACGCAAGCACTTAGGAATCGGAAGCGCCACTTACGGTGCTGCAAAGCGCTGTGCGCCAAGTGCCTTGTGCAAAATCAGTCTGGCAGATACGGGTGCCAACGCAAGGTACAAAATCCGTGCGCATCGCACAGCACTACGGCGTTCTGCTCGAACGTGAGCATCAGGGTGTCGGCGATGGCCGGGTCTTCGATGAACAGGAGCAGGCTCGGCTCGGGCGACCACGTGTTCGCCGGGGCATCTTCTGGCGGGCCGCCTTCGCCAGAGAGCCAGGGCATGCCGCGCGCGATGGCCCAGGCCAGCAGCTCGGCCTGCCGCGCAGCGTTTTCATCGGCAGACACCGCGCGGGAGAAAGGCTGATGCGCCGTCACGAAGACGGCCCACGGTGAATCGGCTTGCGCGAGCAATGCCGCCACACATGGGTTGATGGCATCGACGCGCAGCAGCACGTCGCCTTGCGGTGCGCTGACGCGATACCGCGCGCTGCGGTAAGCAGCAATCAACTCGGGCGTAGGAGCGGGCGGATGACGGTGCATTGTTGCGTCGCATGGTCGCGGCCATCTGATTTGGCGCAACGCAAAAGGGCGTTCGATGTCACAGAATAGCGTGTGGGTGGCCAAAACGCTGCCCCAGCACAGTCAGCACAGTATTCCGACAACCACTCCCCTGCGAGGCTTGAACCATGTACAAGAAGATCCTGGTCGCCATTGATGGCAGCGAAACCAGCAAGCTGGCCCTGGCCGAGGCCGTGCGCCTGGCCAAGGCATTCCAGAGCACCGTCCGTGCCGTCTATATCGTCGACAGCCCCGCCATGTTGTTCGACGTCGGCTATTACGACCCGACCGAGCTGCGCAAGTCGTTCATCCAGGCCGGCACCGCGCTGCTGGCCGACACCGCCGCAACGCTCACCTCTGCCGGTTTGCAGCAGGAAACGGTGCTGGTGGAAACGCAGAACGTGGGTGAGGATGTGGCCGCCGCTCTGCAAGGCGAAGCGGTGCGCAGTGGCGCCGATGTGGTCGTGATCGGCACGCACGGCCGCCGTGGGCTGGCGCATGCGATGCTGGGCAGCGTGGCCGAGAAGTTCATCCGCCAGGCGACCACGCCTGTGTTGCTGGTGCGCGGCCCGGCCAAGGGCTGAGTTTCGCTGTCGTTGCGCAGGCAGGGCCTCCTGCCTGCGGGTGCCGGATATGATGTTGGGATTCGATTTGCCCCAACCAGCGTATCCGTCGCCGCCCCATCATGAATATCAATCCCGACGCTGTGCAGCGTCGTGCCATCCGTACCCTCACCGCACTTGAAGGACGCGTGCTTGGCGTTCTGGTCGAAAAGCAGCACACGGTACCCGACACTTATCCGCTGACGCTCAATGCGCTGGCGGCCGGCTGCAATCAGAAAACCGCGCGTGCGCCGGTCATGTCCGTCACCGAAGCCGAGATCCTCACGGCCATCGACGGGCTGAAATCGATGAGCCTGGTCATGGAGGGCAGCAGCAGCCGCGTGCCGCGGTTCGAGCACAACATGAACCGCGTGCTCGGTGTGCCGAGCCAATCCATCGCGTTGCTTACCGTGCTGCTGCTGCGCGGTCCGCAGACCGCAGCCGAGCTGCGACTGAACGCCGCGCGGTTCCACGCCTTTGCCGATATTTCATCCGTTGAAGCGTTTCTGGATGAACTGGCCGAGAACGATCCACCCTATGTCGTCAAACTGCAACGTATGCCGGGGGAGCGTGAAAGCCGTTGGATGCACTTGCTCTGCGGTGAAGTCGCGCAAGCCGACATCCGTCAGGGCGACGGCGTTGACGAGTCCATCGCACCGTCTGAGTTTGAAGCGCTGAAGGCGGAGCAGAAGCAGTTGGCCGACAAGGTGGCCAGGCTTCAGGCGCTCGTCGAACAGATGGCGGGTGAGCTGGGTATCTCGATCGACAAGTCGATGCTGTAGAAGCAACCGGCCCCGGTATCGACCTCTGGGCCGGTCAGTTTGCCTTCAGCTTATGCGCCCGCCGATACGAACAACGTGCAGGCGCCTTCTTCCGCCGCGGACACATTGCGGCGGAAACCCGAGAAGAGGTCTCGCCCCACGCCTGCGTGGTAATGCGACAGATCGGGCGTGCTGACCTGGCGCGCATTCCACTCATCTTCCGACACGCGCACCGAGAGCGTGCCCGCTTCGGCATCCAGCACGACGATGTCGCCATCGCGCACGCGCGCCAGCGGCCCGCCGTTGAGCGCTTCCGGCGTGATGTGAATGGCAGCCGGCACCTTGCCTGACGCGCCTGACATGCGGCCGTCCGTCACCAGCGCGACCTTGAAGCCGCGCTCCTGCAGCACCGACAGTGTGGGCGTGAGCTTGTGCAGCTCGGGCATGCCGTTGGCGGCCGGGCCCTGATACGGCAGCACGGCCACGAAATCGCGCTCCAGTTCGCCGGCCTTGAATGCATTGATCAGATCGTCCTGCGCGAGGAACACGCGCGCTGGCGCTTCCACAAAACGATGCTCCGGCTTGACCGCCGACACCTTGATGACCGAGCGCCCGATGTTGCCGTCCAGCACGCGCAGGCCACCGTCCGGCGAGAACGGCTCGGCCACGCCGCGCACGATGTTGGTATCGAGCGAGGCCGCGGCACCATCGCGCCACACGAGTTCGTCTCCGTCCAGGAAGGGCTCTTGCGAATGACGGCGCAGGCCCTTGCCCATGATCGTCGTCACGTCGTCGTGCAGGAGGCCCGCATCGATCAGCTCGCGAATCACGATGGAGAGGCCACCCGCCGCCTGGAATTCGTTCACGTCGGCCTTGCCGTTCGGGTAGACACGCGCCAGCAGCGGAATCACGCCCGACAGATCGTTGAAGTCATCCCACGTGAGCAGGATGCCGGCCGCGCGCGCCATCGCAATCAGGTGCAGCGTGTGGTTGGTCGAGCCGCCCGTGGCCAGCAGGCCGACGATGCCGTTGACGAAGGCGCGCTCACTCAGCACGTCGGCAATGGGGGTGTACTGGTCGCCGCTGAAGACGAGCTTGAGCGCCTGGCGCGCCGATTCACGCGTGAGCGCCTCGCGCAGCGGCGTGTTTGGGTTGATGAAGGCGGTGCCCGGCAGGTGCAGGCCCATCACTTCCATCAGCATCTGGTTGGAGTTGGCCGTGCCGTAGAACGTGCAGGTGCCGGCGCCGTGGTACGACTTGGATTCGGCTTCCAGCAGGTCGGCGCGCGAGAGCTTGCCCTCGGCGTAAAGCTGCCGCGTGCGGGCTTTTTCATCATTGCTGATGCCGGTGGTCATCGGGCCGGCCGGCACGAACACGGCGGGCAGGTGGCCGAACGACAACGCACCGATCACCAGCCCCGGCACGATCTTGTCGCACACGCCCAGGTACAGCGCCGCGTCGAACATCTGGTGCGACAACGCCACGGCCGTCGACAAGGCAATCGTGTCGCGCGAGAACAGCGACAGCTCCATCCCATCCTGCCCCTGCGTGACGCCATCGCACATGGCCGGCACGCCGCCGGCAAACTGTGCGGTGCCGCCGGCATCCAGCGCGGCCTGCTTGAGCCATGCGGGAAACGCCTCCAGCGGCTGATGCGCAGAGAGCATGTCGTTGTACGCCGAGACAATGCCGAGGTTCGGCCGTTCCAGCGCTTTCAGGCGGATCTTCGCTTCGCCCGGCATGGCCGCAAAACCGTGGGCGAGGTTCGTACACGAAAGCAGCGTACGCTCGACCTTGCGGCCGGCGTTCTTGCGGGTGACGTCCAGATAGGCCTGACGGGGGCCGCGGCTGCGGTCGATGATGCGCTGGGTGACGGCGGCCAAAGTGCGGTGCAGGGCCATGCGGGTTCTCCTGGGGGGTAGGTCCGGGCAGGACGGAATGCTGTAATTTTCCTACAAATGCGCCGGATGTGGTGCAGGGTTTTCCACAGGTATCGCATCCGGTGCAGCGCCGATAACACGGTCGAGCACGCGAATTGCGTGCCAGAAGACGCGCCAGAGCCCGTGCCCTGTGGCAAAAGTCTCGCCGGAAACGCTTGCCGGGGCAGTTTCACGAACGCCTTGCTCGCGATGTAGTAATACTACAAAATGAGCTTAAAACGCGTGTTGTCTTGCTAGTCAGCTAGGCTAGCCTAATCGATGGCTCACACACAGGAGATGACGATGTCGGTGCCCGCATTCGACATGGTGTTGTTCGGCGGTACGGGCGATCTTGCCCGCCGCAAGCTGATTCCGGCCTTGTTCGATGCGCATCAGGGCGGCGAACTGCACCCGCGCGGGCGGATCTTCGCCATCGGCACGCAGCCGCTGGAGACAGCCGGCTACCTTGCCCTGCTGGAGCGTGAAACGCGCCCGACCATGCGCCTGTATTCCGGCGCGCCCGTTTCCGACGACGCCTGGGCCTCGTTTGCCGAGCGCATCGTCTACCAGCAGGTCGACGCCCGCAAACCCGAACAGTTCGATGGACTGGCCGCCGCGCTGGGCGAGGACCGCGCGCCAGTGACCGTGTGCTATCTGGCCACGGCGCCTGGCTTCTTCATCGATATCTGCAAGCAGCTCGCCCGTGTCGGGCTGAATACGCCGAATGTGCGGCTGGTGCTGGAAAAGCCGCTGGGCACCGATCTCGCGTCGAACGAGCGCATCAACTCCGCCGTGGCCGAGTTCTTTGCCGAAGACCAGATCTACCGGATCGACCACTACCTCGGGAAAGAATCCGTCCAGAACCTGATGGCGATCCGCTTCGGCAACGCGCTGTTCGAGCCGCTGTGGCGCCGCGAGTGGATCAAGGACGTGCAGATCACCATTGCCGAGCAGCTTGGCGTGGAAAAGCGCGGCGATTTCTACGACGGTGTCGGCGCGCTGCGCGACATGGTGCAGAACCACCTGCTGCAACTGCTGTGTATCGTCGCCATGGAGCCGCCGTCGAGCCTGTCGCAAGACGCCATCCGTGACGAGAAGCTGAAGATTCTCAAGGCGCTCAAGCCGATCCCGCTGCAAGAGGTGCCCGAGAAGACCGTGCGCGGCCAGTATCTCGAAGGCGCCATTGCGGGGCAGCCGGTGCAGGGCTATCTGCATGAGCAGGGTATTCCGCCGGACAGCCGTACCGAAACGTTCGTCTCGATCAAGGCCGAGATTGCCAACTGGCGCTGGGCTGGCGTGCCGTTCTACCTGCGCACCGGCAAGCGCATGCCGCAGCGCCTGGCGGAGATCGTGGTGCGTTTTCACGATGTGCCGCACGCGCTGTTTCCCAAGCCGCTGATCCAGTTCCCGGAAAACCGTCTCGTCATCCGCCTGCAGCCGGAAGAGAGCATCCGCCTGCAGTTCCTGACCAAGACGCCGGGCGCGGCGCTCGGCCTGCAGCCGTCCACGCTGGACCTGGACTTTACCGACCACGGCGGCGTGCGCCATGCCGGCGCCTATGAGCGTCTGCTGATGGACGCCGTCAATGGCAAGCTGGGCCTGTTCGTGCGCCGCGATGAACAGGCCGAAGCCTGGCGCTGGGTCGAGCCGATCATTGAAGCGTGGAACGAAGCACGCATTCCGCCCAAGGGCTACACCGCGGGTAGCTGGGGCCCGGCGGCATCGAGCGCGCTGCTCTCGCGCGACAACGCTGCCTGGCACGAGGAGATGTAATGGCGATGCGCTGGCACGCAGTTCCGGACGCCACCGCGCAGGTCCAGGCGTTGGCCCAGTCCATTGCGAGCACGCTCACGCATGTGATTGCCGAGCAGGGCAGCGTGTGCCTCGCCGTGTCGGGCGGGCGTTCGCCCATCGCGCTGTTTTCCGCGCTGCGCGTGTTGCCGCTGCGCTGGGCTGATGTGTCGATCACGCTGGTCGACGAGCGTGCCGTGCCGCCCGAGCACGCCGACAGCAACGCGCGCCTCGTCCGCGAGCACCTGTTGCAGGATGCCGCGGCTGCGGCGCGCTTTTTTCCGCTGGTGTTGCCACCGCACGTGCATGGTGAATCGGTTGACGTGGATGCATGCGTGGCGACTGCCAATGATCCGTTTCAGCAACCCGACGTAGTGATTCTCGGCATGGGCGACGACGGGCATACCGCATCGTTGTTTCCCGACGCGCCCGAATTGAACGAGGGCCTCGATCGCACGCAGGCGCCGGCCTATCTGCCGGTGCGTCCGGGCACAGCGCCGCATCGGCGTATCAGCCTGAATCTGTCTGCGCTGTGTGCGGCGCGGCGGTTGTTCCTTTCGATCTCCGGGCCGGTCAAGCGCGGTGTGTTCGACGATGCCGCGCGAGGCGCGGCACAGCGTGCGCTGCCGGTGAGCTACGTCATTCATCAGCGGGAGGTACCGCTCGATGTCTATTGGACTACATGAGGTGAACGCGGGCACTGGGGCCGACCAATTGGCCGATATGCTGGCCTACCCGCGGCTGGTGGCCGACGTTGGCGGCACCAACGTGCGCTTTGCGCTGGAGATGGCGCCGATGCGCCTGGCCCACATCGGTGTGCTGGCCGGCGATGACTACCCGTCGCTCGAAGCGGCCATGCGCGCGTACCTGGCATCGTTGCCGCCGGAAATCGCAACCGCTGGCGTGCGCCATGCGGCCATCGGCATCGCCAATCCGGTGCTGGGCGACCAGATTCGCATGACCAACCGCGATTGGGCGTTCTCGATCGAGGCAATGCGCCAGTCGCTGGGCTTCGACACCTTTGTCGTGCTCAACGACTTTGCCGCGCTGGCGCACGCATTGCCCTATCTGCCCGCAGATGAGCTGGAACAGGTGGGCGGCGGTGCCAGCCTGGCCGATGCACCGCGGGCGCTGCTCGGTGCCGGCACGGGCCTGGGCGTTGCATCGCTGCTGCCGACGCAGGAGGGCCGCTACATCGCCGTGGCCGGCGAGGGCGGCCATGTCGCCTTCCCGCCGATGAACGACGAGGAAGCCGTCATCTGGCGCTTCGCGCGCGAGCGCTTCGGCCATGTGTCGGCCGAGCGGCTGATCTCCGGCATGGGCCTGGAGCTGATCTACGAGGCGCTGGGTGCGTGCTTCGACCTCTGGCAGCAAGGCCCCACCCTGCGCCGCGCGGCCGACATCACCGCCATCGCACTTGGCGAGATGGAAGACGCCGCCGGCGACCATGCGCGCTGCCGCTATGCCGTCGATACGTTCTGCGCGTTTCTCGGCACCATCGCGGCCAACCTGGCGGTCACGCTGGGTGCGCGCGGCGGCGTGTACATCGGCGGGGGCATCGTCCCGCGTCTGGGGCCGGCGTTTGCCAACTCACCGTTCCGGCGCCGCTTTGAAGACAAGGGCCGCTTCTCGACCTATGTGGCGTCGATGCCGGTGTACGTGATTCATTCTCCGTACCCGGGGCTGATCGGCCTTTGCGCTGCCATGGACCACGCGGTGGCCCAGGGACACTGACGCAGCTTTCGCGTTACTCAGGTTGATCGGCGTGATGGAGTGCGCTGCCCTTGCGCAGCGCCACTTCCAGCACCAGCGCATCGAGCAGCGCCAGGTGCAAGATGCGCGCGACCATCGAACGGTCGGCCACGGTATCGTCAACGCCAGCGGGCAGTACCACATCGGCGAGTGCTGCGAGCGGGCTGCCGGGCGCTGTCACGGCAATCACGCGCACGCCCAGTTCGCGCACACGCTCCACCGCTGTCTGCAGTTCGGGCAGCGCACCCGATTTGGAAATGGCGATCACCACGTCGCCTGCCTGCAGCACGTTCAGCGACATCGACACGAGATACGGATCGCTATACGCATTCGCAGGAATGCCGTAGCGGAAGAATTTCGTCTGTGTATCGAGCGCCACCACGCCCGAGCTGCCGAAGCCGTAGAGATCGATGCGGTGGGCGTTGTCGACCAGCGCCACCGCCGCATCGAGCGTGCCCGGGTCGAAGCGGTCCTGCAGCGTGGTGAGCGAATCGATGGCGTTCTGCAGGACGCGCATGCCCGAGGGGGACGCGATGCGCGCCGGCGCGGTATCGCGGGCCACGTTGCCTTGCGCCAGCCGCAGCTTGAAATCCGACAGGCCATGGCAGCCCATCGAGCGGCAGAAGCGGATCACGGTCGGCTGGCTGACACCGGCCTCACGCGCGATGGCCGCCACCGGCAGGCTCAGCACTGTACCGGGCTGGCGCAACACCCAGTCCGCCACCTGGCGTTCGGCCGGCGAGAGCGACGGGCGCGCCATGCGAATGCGCTCGCGCAGGTCGGTCGGTGAATCAGGGGTGGCGGGGGAAGTGGTTTGCTGGGCGCTCATCTGGGCGCGGGTTCGAATCGCGGATCGCATCACGATAAAGGCAAGCGCTGCCTTGCGCAACCGCCCGGCGAGGGGTGCTAGATGCAGCGCGCTCCGGATGCAACTGACTGTTTTCGCACTGTTGCGAGGGCAACGCGTTGGATACGGTGAACGACGCCCACGTCGTCACAAGCGGCGTGGTCCTGCAACGTCGTACTCCTCAAAAGGACATCCGATGCTCCGTACTGCTCTCCCCACGCAGCAACTTTCTACTTTGTGCCGTCAACTGGCTTGTGCATGGCCGCTGGTGCTCGCGGCCGGGCCGCTGCATGCCGCCACCGACTGGGTCGACACCCACACCAAGGCCTTCGTCACCGGCCCGCAACTCATGGCGCGCGGCGCCGCCAACGAGGTCGCGCCCGGCCAGACCACTGATGTACTGATCAGTCTCAAGCTGCGCAATGAGGCCAGCCTTAAGGCGCTCGCGCACGATGTCAACGACCCGAGCAGCTCACACTACCGCAAGTACCTGACCAGCGAGCAGTTCCTGGCCAACCACGCGCCCACGCAGGCACAGGTGGATGCCGTGGTGCGCTATCTGCGGCAGAACGGCTTTATCGATATCGACGTTGCGCCCAACCGGCTGTTGGTGTCGGCGCGCGGTACGGCCGGCACGGTCAAGGCGGCGTTCAACACGCCGCTGGTGCATTACCAGCTTGCCGGCCGCAGCGGGTTTGCGAACAGCAGCAAGGCCCAGGTGCCGCGCGCGCTGGGCGGCATCGTTGGCTCGGTGCTGGGCCTGCAGAACGTGGCGCGTGCGCGTCCGCTGCTGCGTGTGGGGGATGTGGCGGAAGCGCGCACGTTGGCTGCTGGCACCGCGACGGGCCACTATCCGAAGGAATTCCCAGAGCTGTACGGTGCGACCGGCGTTCCGACGGCGGCGGGCACGACCGTGGGCGTCATCACCATCGGCGGCGTATCGCAAACGCTGCGTGACCTGCGTACGTTCACGAGCAACAACGGCTACGCCGCGGTGTCCACCACCACGATCAAGACCAACGGCAGCAGCGGCAACTACACCGATGATCAGGAAGGCCAGGGCGAATGGAACCTCGACAGCCAGTCCATCGTAGGTGCGGCTGGTGGCGCGGTCGGCAAGCTGGCCTTCTACATGGCCGACCTGAACGCGCCGGGCAACACGGGCTTGACCAAGGCTTTCAACAAGGCAGTGACCGACAACACCGCCAAGATCATCAACGTGTCGCTCGGCTGGTGCGAGAACGATGCCAGCGCCGACGGCACGCTCGACGCCGAAGAGGCCATCTTCACAACTGCCGCCGCGCAGGGGCAGACGTTCTCCGTGTCTTCGGGCGACGAGGGCGTCTACGAGTGCAACAATCGCGGCTATCCGGACGGCGCCAACTACAGCGTGTCGTGGCCGGCATCGTCACCGCACGTGCTCGCCATTGGCGGCACCACGCTCTATACGAACGGTTCCAGCTTCGCTAGCGAGACCGTGTGGAACGAAGGCCTGGACGGCAACGGCAAGCTGTGGGCCACCGGCGGCGGCATCAGCCAGATCCTGCCGGCGCCAAGTTGGCAGGGCGGCAATGCGCGCCTATTGCCCGATGTGTCGTTCGACGCAGCACAGAGCACCGGCGCCTACATCTACAACTACGGGCAACTGCAACAGATTGGCGGCACGAGCCTGGCATCGCCCATCTTTGTCGGCTTCTGGGCACGGTTGCTGGCGGCGAACGGCAACCTGGGCTTTCCGGCGGCGCGCCTGTACAGCGCCATTCAGGCCAACGCGTCGCTGCTGCGGTATGACGTGGTCTCGGGCAACAACGGCTACCAGGGCTACGGTTACAGCGCCGCTACGGGTTGGGACTACCCGACGGGTTGGGGCAGCCTGAACATCGGCGCGTTGAATCAACTGATCAAATCGGGCGGGTTCTGATGCGGGGGTGAAACTGCGGGCGGCTCTGCACAAAGTGCGGGCCGCCCGCGCGGCAGTTCTACAATGAGCCCTCCCCGGCTAATTTTTGATTCGCCATGCGCGTACTGCTCGTAGAAGACGACGACATGATCGGCGACAGCGTGCGCAAGGGTTTGCGCCACGACGGTTTCACCATCGATTGGGTGCGTGACGGCGAGGCAGCCGTGCACGCCATCACGGCGCCTGGCGCCGCCGGCGCAGAGTCCGGCGCCACCATGTTCGACCTCATGCTGCTCGACCTCGGCCTGCCCAAGCGCGACGGGCTGGATGTGGTGCGCGAACTGCGCCAGCGCGGCATCGCCATCCCCATCCTGATCCTGACCGCGCGCGATGCGGTGGCCGACCGCGTGGCCGGTCTCAATGCCGGCGCAGACGATTACCTTGTCAAGCCCTTCGACCTTCAGGAACTGGCGGCACGCATGCACGCGCTGCTGCGCAGACAAGGCGGCCGCGCCGATCCGCTCATGCGCCACGGCGAGGTGCTGCTCAACCCCGTCACCCGCGAGGTGCTGCGCGCGGGTGTGCCGGTCAAACTGTCGGGCCGCGAGTTTGCGGTGCTGCATGCGCTGCTGGCGCGGCCGGGCAAGGTGTGGTCGATCGCCCAGTTGCAAGACAACCTCTACGGCTGGGATGAAGAGGTGGGCAGCAACACGGTCGAGGTCTACATTCACGCGTTGCGCAAGAAGCTTGGTAGCCATTTCATCCAGAACATCCGCGGCGTGGGGTATGTGATTCCCCGTGAGGCGTCGACGTCGCCTGCGGAACCTGCCGCTGGCGACGCGCACCAATAAGCCATGCAATCGATCCGTAAAACTCTGCTGTGGTGGCTGGCCGGCGGCCTGCTGGCGGGCATCGTCATCGCCACCGGACTGATCTACGCGCAGGCGCGCCAGGAAGCCAACGCGCTGTTCGACTACCAGATGCAGCAGGTGGCCGCTGCGCTGCCGAGCCAGTGGATCGACCCGCCGCCGCCGGCGCTCGCCGGCATTGCGCGTGACGATGACGTCGTGATCCGCATCTGGGACGGCACTGGCCGCAGCCTGTATCTCTCGCACGCGCGGCCCGATCTGCCGGACCAGGCGGAGCTCGGCTTTTCCGACGCGAACACGCCGGAGGGCCCGTGGCGCATCTACAGCGTCGCGTTTGGGCCCGCCGTGGTGCAGATCGCGCAGCCATATAGCGCGCGGCACGAGGTGGCGGCGCGCATGGCGCTGCGTACGGTCGCACCGTTGCTGATCCTGCTGCCGCTGCTGGGATGGATCGTGTGGCTGGCGGTCGGGCGTGGGCTGGCGCCGCTGGGCTCGGTGGCCAAGCAGGTGCAGGCGCGCGATGCGGCAGCGCTGTCGCCGTTGCCCACGCAGGGTTTGCCTGACGAGATCCGCCCGCTGACACAAGCATTGAACGATCTGCTTGCGCGGCTCGGCACCGCACTTGCGCACCAGCGCGCGTTCGTTGCCGATGCCGCACACGCGCTGCGTACGCCGCTGGCCGCCCTCAAGCTGCAGTTGCAGGTGGCCGACCGCGCTGAGAACGAAGACGAACGCCGCGCCGCGCATGCCGATCTGCATCGCGGTGTGGAACGCATGATCCGTCTCGTTGGCCAGTTGCTGACGCTCGCGCGGCAGGAGCCGGGCGCGGCCGATACGCAACGCGCATCCGTTGCGCTGGACGCCGTGGCGGCCGACGTGGTCGCCGAGTTGTCACCGGCGGCAGTGCACAAGGGCATTGATTTGGGGGTCGCGGTGGAGTCGCAGCCGGCATCAGTCATCGGCAATGCTGATGCGCTGCGCGTGCTGCTGGTCAACCTTGTCGACAACGCGCTGAACTACTGCCCGCGCGGTGCGCGCGTCGATGTATCAACCGAACACACGCCCGACGGTGGCGCGCAGCTGGTGGTGGAAGACAACGGCCCTGGCATCCCTGCGGAGGAACGCGAACGCGTGCTCGATCGCTTTTATCGGCCTGCTCAGGCACCCACGGGCGGTAGCGGCCTCGGCCTCGCCATCGTGCGCGAGATCGCCCAGGCGCACGACGCAACCCTGGCGCTGGAAGCGCGCGAGGGGGGCGGCTTGCGCGTGGTGCTGCGCTTTCCATTCAAGGCCAATGCGTAGAAACATTTTGTTTCGTGTGATGTGCGCGTGCGCCTTGCACCTTTAAGTCTCGTTTAAGTCTGCCCGCCTACGATGCCTTCAACCGATGGGCACGACAGGCGACTCCGCAGGCCGTGACCCTCGTGCTAAGCAAGAGAGGACACGACAATGACGCGTCAAACCCTGGCACGCAGTGCGGCTGGCCTGGCCGCAGTGGTCGCCGTTGCAGGCGGCTATGCCTATCTGCAGAAAGACATGATTTCGCGTGCGGTGGCGGCGCCCGTGGCCACTGCGACGGCAACAACCGCGCCTGCTCCCGGTGCAGCTCCGGTGGCTGTGGCGGCGCCAATGGACTTCTCAGGCATCGTCGATCGCTACGGCCCGGCGGTGGTCAACATCAGCACCACCGCGCACGCGCAGCGCACCAGCATGCAGGGCTTGCCGCCCGGCATGAGCCCGGATGATCCGTTCTCCGAATTCTTCAAGCGGTTCATGCCGCAGATGCCGCAGCAGCGCGGCGACCAGATCGTGCGCGGTCTGGGCTCCGGCTTCATCGTCTCGGCCGATGGCCTGATCCTGACCAACGCCCACGTGGTGGATGGCGCGCAGGAGGTCAACGTCAAGCTGACGGACCGCCGCGAGTTCAAGGCCAAGGTGCTCGGCGTCGACAAGCAATCCGACGTGGCAGTGCTGCGCATCTCCGCCAAGAACCTGCCGATCGTGCAGATTGGCAGCCCAGCCAATACCAAGGTGGGTGAGCCCGTGCTGGCCATCGGTTCGCCGTACGGTTTCGAGAACACCGTCACGGCGGGCATCGTGAGCGCCAAGTCGCGCTCGCTGCCGGACGATACCTATGTGCCGTTCATCCAGACCGATGTGGCCGTGAACCCCGGCAACTCGGGCGGCCCGCTGTTCAACCAGCGCGGCGAGGTGATCGGTATCAATTCGCAGATCTACAGCCAGACCGGTGGCTACCAGGGCTTGTCGTTTGCCGTGCCGATTGATGTGGCGATGAAGGTGGAGCAGCAGCTTGTGTCGACGGGCAAGGTCACGCGCGGCCGCCTGGGCATTGCGGTGCAGGAGGTCGACCAGTCGCTGGCCGATTCCTTCAAGCTGCCCAAGCCCGAAGGCGCATTGGTCAACTCGGTGGAAGACGGCGGCCCCGCAGCCAAGGCCGGCCTGCAACCTGGCGACGTGATCCTGCAGATTGGCGGCGCACGGATCGACCGGTCGGGCGATCTGCCCGAGCAGGTGGCCGACATCAAGCCGGGCTCCACCGTGCCGCTGCAGATCATCCGCCAGGGCAAGCCGACCACACTGACTGTGACCGTCGGTGCCGCCAAGGATGCCAAGGTGGCGTCCAGTGAAAAGGCCGCGCCGGACCAAGGCCGCCTGGGCCTGGCGGTGCGACCGCTGCAGCCGGAAGAGAAGCGCCAGAACGGCCTGCCTGGCGGCCTGGTGGTGATGGACGTGACCGGCCCGGCGGCCAAGGTTGGCATCCAACCCGGCGACGTGATCCTGTCGCTGAACGGCACACCGGTGTCGTCGGTGCAGGAGTTGCGCACGCTGGTGGATCGCGCCGGCAAGCATGTCGCCCTGCTCGTACAGCGTGACGATACGAAGATCTTCGTGCCTGTGGATCTGGGTTGACGTAAATCTCGGCGCTGCCTCTCCTCGCATAGCCGGTCCCCTGGGGCCGGCTTTTTTTTGTTCCCGTCTTGCCGGCCCTACGGCTCTGCCGGGAAAACCCTGCCTTGACTTCTAATATATCAATTAATAGATTTTGATATATCAGAAACTGGCTGACCGGGGACATGCCTGCTCGCAAGGATGCAGTCCTCCGGTAGACGCCAATACAAGAAAGCAGAGAGGAGACGCATGCAATACCCCCGCCACCGGCGGTGGGCGCCAACTCGCGCCCATACGCTTTTCGCGCGTTCACGACGCACGTTGCAGCGCAATACCGGCGCGTGCTGATCCGCCCATTCGGCGCTCGTATTCCCACGTGCGCCCGCCTTCGCCAAACGCGTGCTGGTCCGCCTGCGAGCGGGTAGCACGCGCGCTGAATTCACACCCATACGAAGAAAACGAGGAGAACAACACGATGACCCATTCAAGAGCGATGCGGACAACGCGTGCCTGCATCGGCCTGATCTGCCTATCTGTCAGCCTTGCGTTGACCGGCTGCGGGGGCGGTGATGGCAGCAGCAGCGACATCGCCAGCAGCGGTGGTGGTGTCGCGACCAGCCCTGGAACCGGCCCTGGAGTCGGCACCGGTACATCTACGACAACTTCCACTGCGCTCTGGCCGGCCACGGCGCTTTCTGATCCAGCCGTGCAGGGCAAGGAGCCGTCGCTACCCACTACGGTGTGTGCGACCTTGAGCGCGAGCTTGACCAAGAACAGCAAGGGGCTGCTCGACGCGTCGGTGGATGCGCCGCCGGCCAACTCTGAGCCCGACACCGCCAACATTCAGGCGGCCATCAACGGTTGTCCTGCCGGGCAGGCAGTGAAGCTCGTCAAGGGAAGCCAAGGCCAAAACGCATTCCTCAGTGGCCCGATCGTCTTGACGGGGTCCGTCACGCTGTGGGTCGATGGGGGGGTGACGCTGTTCGCCTCGCGTAAGCCGTCTGACTACCAGATCAGCGGCAAGAACAATTGCGGCGAAACCGCCAGCAGCGACAACGGCTGCAACGCGCTCATCACCACGACGCCCAATGGCAACGGTGTGGTCGGCGACGGCGTGATCGACGGCCGCGGCGGCGAGGTGCTCACCTCCGGCCTGTATGCCAACAAGCTCACGTGGTGGGATGTCGGCGCGCTGACCAAAACCATGAGCAACGCCAGCCAGAACAACCCGCGCCTGATCCAGGTGAATGGCGGCAGCAACTTCAGCCTCTATCGAATTACGTTGCAGAACGCGCCGAAGTTCCACGTTGTCACGAGCGGCGTCAGCGGCGTGACCGCCTGGGGCACCAAGATCCTGACGCCCTCGCTCGAATACTCCGTGGCAGGCTACCAATGCGCAGCCAACACGATGCCGGTCGTCTCAGGTTCGCCCAATACCACCACGCCCAGCACCTGCTTTACGCCTGCCACCGCCAAAAACACAGACGGCATCGACCCGGGCCAATCGCAGAACGTGCTCATCGCGTTCAACCACATCAGCAATGGCGACGACGGCATCGCCATCAAGTCGCACGCCAGCACCACGGGCCCCGTTTCCAACGTGCAGATCCTGCACAACCGCTTCTATTTCACGCATGGCATGTCGCTCGGCAGCGAAACAGACAGCGGCATGAACGGCATCACGATCCGCGACCTGACCATCGACGGCTTCGACATGGGCGCCACCAGCGGCTTTCGCATCAAGACCGACGATAGCCGTGGCGGTGAAGTCAAGAATGTGACGGTTGACGGTGTGTGCGCACGGCGTCTGCAACAGCCGATCGTGATGGACCCGTACTACGGCGACGCTTCGGGCTCGGCCAAGGCGCTCTACCCGAACCTTCACGACATCACGGTGCGCAATTTCCGCTACCTGGATGTGGCCGGCTCCGTCTATGACGGCGCCAACGCGGCCTTGTTGCTGCGCGGCTACCAGTCGCAGAGCCAGTTCAACTATCTCTACAACGTCGTCTTCGACAACGTGGTCTTTGATTCTCTGCCGGGTTGGGCAACGACCAAGCTGACGAATCCCGTGCCGTCCTATGCGGAGTTGACGATGGGTTCGGGGCCGGTGTCGTTTGCCAGCCTGCTGCTCGCGGGCCAGGACATCAACCACGTCCATATCTTCGATAACCGGACGGCAACGCCGGCGCCCTATGACTGCACGAGCGCGTTCGTGGACTTCCCCGCAGTGAATGCGCCGATGTCGATTCACTGAGCGCAACTGCGTCACGCTCATACCAAAAGAAGAAGAGGAGACAACAATGACAAGAATGTTCCAGCACGCAGTTGTGGTTGCAGCCCTGCCAGCACTGCTGTTGGCGGGCTGCGGCGGAGATAGTGGCACCGACACTGCCAGCAGCACCACCGGCGGAAGCGGCGGCTCGGCTGCAACGGCCAACCTCGCTTCTGTGAA
Organism: Ralstonia sp. GX3-BWBA; assembly: GCF_003290055.1. NCBI lineage: Bacteria > Pseudomonadati > Pseudomonadota > Betaproteobacteria > Burkholderiales > Burkholderiaceae > Ralstonia > Ralstonia sp. GX3-BWBA. The sequence goes on from NZ_QMKS01000019.1 coordinate 95,243, forward strand.
TGTGTCCGAGACCGCCAGCCAGACGAGCGCCGCCGTTGGCGATCGTGTGATCTGGACGATCACCGCCGTGAACAATGGAAGCGGCGCTACCGGGGATACCGTTTCGCTGGTGGCCACCGTGCCCGGCAACGTCGGCGGTATCGCGGTGAACGCGCAGGGTGCAACATGCGGCCCGGCGGTCAGCACGCTCACGTGCACGATTCCTGCGGGGCTCGCAGCCGGAGCCGCCGCGACCGTCACCCTGACGGCTACGGCCACAGCCGCCGGTAGCCTCACCAGTTCTGTCTCGACGTCCGGCGAAGGGGTGTCGGGCTGCGCGGCTCAGGGCAGTTGCAGTACGTCAGTGACTGTCGCGGCGGCTTCCAGCGGATCGGGGTCTTCCGGTGGTTCGTCGTCAGGCTCGACGAACGCGGTCGGGTTGGTTCCCGCCAATGGAGAAACCGCCGCCTATGTCGACACACGGCTGCAACTCAGCTTTGACGCCACACCCACCTTGGGCGCAACCGGCTTGGTCAAGGTCTTCAATGCCACGACGGGCGTGCAGGTCGACCAGATCGATATCAGCGGAGCGCCGGTCACCGCCGGCGGCGAAACGCAGACCTACATGCCGGCCGCCAACACCGAGATCGACACGCTGGGCAACAACACCGGGCTGACCCAGTGGCGGTATGTGTACTACACGCCGGTCACGATTTCCGGCAACACGGCCACCATCCGCCTGCACGACAACATGCTCAGCAACGGCACCAAGTACTACGTCACGATCGACAACGGTGTACTGGCCGGCAAGATGAACGGTACCCCCTTTGCGGGCATCACCTCGCCTACGGCGTGGACCTTCACGACCAAGGCCGCCCCGGCATCCCAGACGGCCGTGACCGTCGCCAGCACCGGCACGGCGGACTTCCGCACCGTACAGGGTGCGCTCGACTGGATCATGCGTAACAGCAGCGCGAACGCGTCTGCCAGCAAGACGATCACGATCCAGGATGGCAGCTACAACGAGCAGCTGTTCCTGCGCAACGTGAATAACCTGACGATCTCGGGCCAGAGCCAGGCGGGCACCATCGTCTACCAGGACAACTCGGAGTCTTACAACCCGGGCACCGGCGGCAGCAAGACAGCACCGGCCACAACGCTCACGACGGAAGGCAGCGGCACCCGGCGCGCCCTGGGAGGCGGAAGATCTGTCCTTCTGGTGGAGGGCTCCGACCTGCTCAAGCTCACCAACTTCACGTTGCAGAACTCGCACGTCAGACAGTCGAACTTCAACAACCAGGCCGAGGCGCTTTACTACAACACCTCAACCCTGACCGCCAGCCGCATGGTGGCAAGTTTCATGAACTTCCTGAGCGCGCAGGATACGATCCAGACCAAGGGCTGGGTCTGGTACTACAAGTCCTACATTGCGGGAAACGTCGACTTCATCTGGGGCTCGCCCTATGCGGCACTGTTCGAGCAGAGCGAGCTGCATACGACGTTTGACCCGATTGCAGGCTCGGGCGGCAGCTATAGCGCCAACGCCATCATCCAGGCCCGTGCGGCCACGGGTTACCCGGGCTTCGTGGTGCTCAACAGCGCGTTGACCGCGGATGCCACGGTGCCTGCGGGGACCACCTATCTCGCACGATCCCTGACCGGTGCCACCCAGGCCGCGAACAGCTACTGCACCCAGCAATACACGGGCACCGGCAGTTTCGGCAATGCTCAACTGTATTGCGACACAGCTGCGTACATCAGCACGAAGATGGGCACACACATCGCAAGCGGCGGCTGGGAAGATCCGAACACCAACGGCGCCATGGCACCGTACCCCGGAACACCAACCGCCACCGCAGGGTGGCGTGAATGGCTGAGCATGGACGCGGCCGGCAATGCGTTGAGCATGTCGGGTCGCGATACCCAATATGCCACCAGCGCCATTGATTTGAGCGGGCTCAACACCACCGCCAAGGTGTTCGCCAGCTTCAAGGATGGCAACGGCGCGAGCTGGACGCCCACGCCCTGATTTCCCTAACAAGCGTGACGGATGCTGCGGCGCGTGCCCTTTCAGGACCGCGCCGTTTTTTCATGGGATCAGCGGGGGCTGCAGAGCCTTGCCGTTGCACGGTCCAGTGCAATCCGATGCAGGGTGTCGAGCGATTTCTCATGCACGACACGGCCGATGTCGTTTGCTACCTGCACCGGGCAATCCGCCTGGCCGCGTGCGGGGGCAGCGTCGCGCAGTGCTTGCAGGATGGATTTCTGTAGCCCGTCCAGCTTGGGGCGGATCACATCCGGCAGGCTCTGCCGTTGCGCGGTGGGCGCAGCCCCGGCCCGGCGCCAGTCGTTCAGCAGGGCGTATTGCACCTCCTTGTTCGCCTCGATCTGGTCTGTGAAGACGTTGCTCACGTCTGCCGCCGCCAAGCCGTAGGCGGGCGCCTGCGCCGAGGCATTGGCGATGACCTTGTCCTCGCGCGCCGGGTCGTAGACCGACTGGCCGCTGTCCCATTTGCTCAGCGCAACCTGGTCAGCGGTGACCAGCCGATCGGCCAGATGGCGGAGTAGCGGCGCGAATGCGCCTTCCTGGGCGTTGGCCTGGGTGGCGAAGCTTGCCGCCAACAACAGGGTGCAGGCGATTCGGGGTGTCATCAACGTGTTAAGGGCGTTCTTCATGCTAGGTACCGGTCGATTGCCGCGTGTCATGAAACTGGGAGCGGCCATCATACCGAAGCGCTGATCGGACGACGTGCGCAACGTTGTTCCGATGCCCGCCGTTAGGCCGTTTGCACGTGCTGTCTGCCATAAACCCAGGTATCATGCGGGCTGCGCGCCGTGTTTGTCTGCAAAGCCTGCGGCGGCGCGGCTAGCTGAGCATACGACGATGGATTTCTACCCCGATCTGGAAGGTTTGCCGCTGTTTGCCAAACCCGCTTTCGGCTGGGAGGAACCAGCGTCGGCATCACCAGCCGAAACGTCCCCCACCAAACCCCGCCGCTTGCGCCGATGGCGCGGCCCGATCACGCATTGGGAACGCGGCTACCGCTCCCACTACTACCGTGACAAGCGCGGCAAGAAGCTCGGTGAAATCCACCTGAGTCCGCGCGGTCAGGCGCCGCTGCTTTACCGCTGGCTGGCCGGCACGCTCTCGGGCATCGAGGGGTCGCTCACGCACGCGCGCATGCGGGTGGAAGAGGCGATCGGGTTTGGGATGCGGCAGATGGCGCTGTTCTGAGCCACCCGCCCGGCGTGCCGCTGGGCACGGCCGATGCGTCAACTTTGGGTTCACCACGACGAGGAGAACCCCATGCCAACCATCGTCCGCATCTTCACAGACCATGCTGCTGCTGAGGCAGCCCGCCAAGCCGTGCTCAACACCGGCCTCACGCTGGAGCGCGTCGCGCTGTCGCACCAGGGCGACGAGGCAGGTGCCTTGTGCGGCAACTTCCTCTGTGGCGACTACGAGCCCGGCGGCGAAAACGCCGAGACCTACGAACGCAAATTCCAGAATGTCGTGATCGGCGGGCGCTTTCTGCTGACCATCGACGCCGAGCCCGCACAGGTGGACGCCGCCGAAGCTGCGTTGCAGCCCGCCGGCGGACATGCCGTAGACGATCTCGGGCCGAAGGCCTGACCTTGCGCGGCGGTTCCTTCATGCAAGGGTTGTCATCACACGATGGAAGCCACCGGCTGCGTTGATTTGCGGCTTTCGGCCCAGGTTGTGCCCCACCACCCGGTGATGTCCGCAATGCGCCGCTTTTCGTAGAATCCCCGCCACAGAAGACTTGCGGGAGTGCTCATGCTGGATCCAGGCGTCGCCATTGCCACGTCGGCGCTGATGAGCTTTGTGCTCCTGGGGCTGCTAGGCTCGTTGCTGCGCGCTGGCAAGGCCGGCATTGCCGAATGGTTTGGTGCCAATCTGGCTGTGGTGCTGGCGTTGCCATTGATCCTGCTGCGCGGGAAGATTCCCGACAGCCTCTCGGTTGTTGTGGCGAATATTCTGTTGGCGCTCGGTGGCGCTGCCTACTACGCGGGCTGCGCGCGTTTTCTCGGCCGCCGGCCGCAGTGGCCAGTCCTGCTGGCAGGTGTGACGGCGGTGGGGGTGGCGGTCATCTACTGGCGCTACGCTGTCGACAGTATCCCCATGCGGGTGTTTTCGACGACGCTGTTTTCCGCCGCATTCTGCACTGCACTGGTGTGGATGTTGGTGCGCCATTCGCCCGCCGGTCGACCGACCTATCCGTATCGGGTAACGGCCATCATTGCTTTCGTGTTCGGCGTTTGTCAGCTCGTACGCGGTGTCTATTTCCTGACGCTGGATGCGGCTTCCAGCCCGAGCATGTTTGCCAGCGCCGGCAGCGTGCTGCTGCTCGTGGTGGCGGCGGCGATCATGCCCATCCTGTCGATGTCGGCCATGCTGATGGTGCATGACGCGCTGCTGGCCGACGCGCGCGATGCGGCCAACCGCGATTTCCTGACCGGTGCGCTGTCGCGCCAGGGCTTTGAGGCGCTGGCGCGCCGCCATGTCGGCCGTGTGCAGCGACACGCCAAGCCGCTCGCATTGCTGATTCTCGATCTGGATCACTTCAAGCGCATCAACGACAGCCTCGGTCATGCTGCCGGCGATGCGGTGCTGCGCGCGTTCGTGCAGATGGCGCATGTGCAACTGCGGCCGACCGACGTGCTCGGGCGCATCGGTGGCGAAGAGTTTGCGCTGCTGCTGCCTGACACTGACAGCGGCAACGCCATGCATCTCGCAGACCGCTTGCGCAAAGCTGCCGCCGCGCAAGTTGTCATGGCTGGTGCGCAGCCGTGCCGCTACAGCATCAGCGGTGGCGTGGCGGCGTGGCAACCCGGCGAATCGTTCGACCGGCTGAGCGCACGCGCAGACCGCGCGCTGTACGACGCCAAGCATCAGGGGCGCAACCGGATTTGCGCTGCCGATGCTGGCAACGTCGTTACGGTGGCGTAGCGCTGCGCAAGGCAATGGCAATTCGTGCGGCGTAACATCTCGCTCCTAAATTTCAACGGGAGCCCGCCATGTCGAAGACGCAGTACTACGCCGCTACCACCCTGGACGGCTTCATCGCCACGACGGATCACTCGCTCGATTGGCTGATGCAGTTTGGCTCGCTGGAAGGCACGAGCTACGACGGCTTCATTCGCGACGTCGGCGCGCTGGCGATGGGTGCGTCCACCTACGAATGGCTGCTGCGCGAACTGACCAAGCCCGGCCCGGCGGGGCAAGCCCAGCCATGGCCTTACGTGCAGCCCGCGTGGGTCTTCACATCGCGCACGCTGCCGGCGGTGCAAGGTGCAGACATCCGCTTCGTGCGTGGTGATGTGGCGCCCGTGCACCGCGACATGCTCGCGGCAGCCGGCGGACGCAATCTCTGGATCGTTGGTGGTGGTGAACTCGCCGGCAAGTTTCTCGATGCAGGGCTGCTTGATGAACTCATCGTGCAGGTGATGCCTGTCACCCTGGGCTCCGGACTGCCGCTGTTGCCACGCCGCATCGTGCAGCCCGCGCTCAAGCTCACTTCCGCAGTGCCCTACAAGAACACCTTCGTGGAGATGCGCTACGAGGTCGTGCGCGGGTAGAGCAGGTTCCAGCGTAGGCCCGACGGGCCCGACGGGCGGGCCAAGCATCGCTGCGCATCAGCAAGTTGCTTGCCCGCAGCGCCCGATATGGCGCCATTTCTGGCGCTTCGGCATGGTGCTGTTTTGCGCAAAACCTGTCGATTTGACAACGCTGTCCGCGTCTCCTTTTCTGGACTGGCTTTCCGTCCACCAGGCAGGAGATGACGATGCATCGACAGGCTCACTTTTTGATCCGGTGCCGCGCGGCCAATGTTGCTGCATGGCTGGCGTTCGGTTTGGCGGCGTCGTCCGCATTGGCCGATGTGGGCGTGGGTGCCGCGCTGCCGCCGTCGCCCGACAAGCTCTACGGCGACTTGTTCGTGGCCGTGCAGACCGCGCAGGTGTATCCGGATCAGAAGACGTTTGTCGATGCCGTGCCCAAAGCCGCACCGGCCGTCATCCTGCAGGCCTACCAGGCACAGAAGAACGTGCCGGGTTTCTCGCTCAAGGCGTTTGTCGATCAGTACTTCACGCCACCGGTGGATACGCCCGTGACACCGCCTGCAGGGCAGACCTTGCGCGCACACATCGACTGGCTCTGGCCGGCGCTCACGCGCACGACGACCACCGCGCCTGACAACAGCTCGCTCATTCCTCTGCCCAAGCCGTACGTCGTGCCCGGCGGCCGTTTTCGCGAGGGCTATTACTGGGATACCTACTTCACCATGCTGGGTCTGCAGGAGGCTGGCCGCGAAGACCTGGTCGATAACATGCTAGACAATTTCGCCTATGCCATTGATCAGTTCGGCCACATTCCCAACGGAAATCGCACGTATTACCTCAGCCGCTCGCAGCCGCCGTTCTTTGCGTTGATGGTCGAGCTGGCCGCTCAGCAGGAGGGCGACGCGGCGCTCAAGCGCTACCTGCCGCAACTGCGCAAGGAGTATGCGTACTGGATGCGCGGCGCCACCACCACGCCCGTCGGGCAGGCGAGCAACAACGTCGTCGTCATGCGCGACGGCGTTGTCCTCAACCGTTACTGGGACGACCAGGACACCCCGCGCCCCGAGTCCTATCTGCAAGACATGACCACCGCGCAGCAAACACCCGCACGCCCCGCCAACGAAGTCTGGCGCGACCTGCGCGCAGCGGCCGAAAGCGGCTGGGATTTCAGCTCGCGCTGGTTCGGCGACAACGCCACGCTGGGCACCATTCGCACCACGTCGATCGTGCCGGTGGATTTGAACAGCCTGATGTTCCAACTGGAGAAGACCATCGCTCGCGGCTGCACAGCGGCGCGCGATTTTGCATGCACGGTCGAGTATTCAGTGCGCGCCGGAAAACGTGCCGTCGCCATCGAGCGCTACCTGTGGCACCCCGCCGGCTACTACGCAGACTACGACTGGCAGCTCGGCCGCATTCGCGACAACAAGTCTGCTGCGATGACGTATCCGCTGTTTGTGGGCGCCGCACGGCCAGACCGCGCGTGGAAGACGTTGCAGTGGACGCAGCAGGCGCTGCTGCAGGTGGGCGGGCTGTCCACCACCACCTTCAAGACAGGCCAGCAGTGGGATGCGCCCAACGGCTGGGCGCCGCTGCAATGGATCGCGCTGCGCGGTGCGCAGCGATACGGCTGGCAGCCACTCGCGCAGGCAATCGGCGAGCGTTTTCTCGGCAGCGTCGAGCAGCTCTACGCCAGCCAGCAGAAGCTCGTCGAGAAATACATCGTCGATGGAACGGGCACGGGCGGTGGCGGAGGGGAATACCCGTTGCAGGACGGCTTCGGCTGGACCAACGGTGTCACGCTCAAGCTGCTGGATGCGTATGGCCGCGGGCAGTAAGCTGGCGGTTCCATCCGCCACTGAGCCCCTCGCATGCCCATCGAACTTGACCGCGACGTCCGCGAAGAGGCCGTGCAATCCATCCAGCGTTACTTCACCGAGCACATGGAAGAGCGCATCGGCAACATTCAGGCCGGTGCGCTGCTGAGTTTCTTTCTGGAAGAGATCGGCCCGGTGGTCTACAACCTTGCCGTGCAGGAGGCGCAGGAACGCCTGCACACGCGTGTGGCCGAGCTGGACTACGAGTGCCATCAGGAGCCGTTCGGGTACTGGAAGAAATTCGACAAGCGCCGATAGTTCCCGGCTACCATGCCCGGATTCCATCGGGCTGCTCCGCTTCCATGTCTTCCTTGCGCGCATTCTTCAGCACAGCCTTCCGCTGGCAGCGCGGACGCCAGGGCACCGGCTACGACAAGATGCTGCTGGCCACCGCGCTGTGGCCCATCCCGTTTGATAGCTACCTGATCCGCTATCCGGACGGTTCAGAAATTCCGCCGCATACCGACCCCGTAACGAACGGCCGGCACTATCGGCTGAACATCGTGCTGAAGTCACCGAGGGCGGGCGGCGAGTTCGTCTGTGCCAGCCCGATCTTCCAGACGCGGCGCATCAAGCTTTTCCGCCCCGATGCGTGCGAGCACAGCGTGACGCGCGTGGTGGGTGGCAGCCGGTATGTGCTGTCGGTCGGATGGGTGCTAGGGCGGCGGGCTTGAGGGGTGGGAACAGAATCGTGACGCACGCATTTGCCGCCAACCCCTGGTTCCAGAGCCTGCCACCGCACGTGGCCAATGCGCTGCTCGAAGCTGCGGTGCCCCTGCACATCGCAGCCGGCGCATTTCTCTTTCGCCAGGGCGATCCGATGGACGCCGGTTCGCACGCGTTCTTTGGCGTGGCCAGCGGCGCGCTCAAACTTTCCATCTTCAACGCTGACGGAGATGAGGCCATCCTCACGTTGGTGGAACCTGGCAACTGGTTTGGCGGGGTGTCGACGCTTGATCAACAACCGCGCGGCCATTGCGCAATCGCGCTGGAAGCATCGGAAGTGCTGGCTGTGAGCGTGGAGCGCTTTGAAGCATTGATGCGCGATGCCGCATTTGCCGGAGCGATTGCGCGGCTGGTGGCGACGCGCTTGCGTCTGGCGTATGGCTCACTGGCGAGTGCGGCGCTGCACGGTACGCGGGCGCGTGTGGCGCGGCGTATTGCTTCACTGGCACACGGCGATGTGTCGCAATCGGCAGAAGGCCGCGCGAGCATCTCCACCTCGCAAGACGCGCTGGCGATGATGTTGGGCATCAGCCGGCAGACGCTCAGCAAGGAGCTGCAGGCGCTGGTCAAACTCGGCGCGATCCGCCTGCGCTATGGCCACATCGAGATTCAGGACATGACGTTGTTGCTGGACGCGAGCGAGGCCGGCGCCGACTAACCCGCAGCCCGCAAGGCCGCCAGCAGATCACTGCCTGACCAGCTTGGGCGCGTGGCAGCAGATTCGGCGGCATGCACCATCGCACACAGCTGCGCGTTTACGGGGGCGCGTTGCCCCAGGCGCTCCGCCAGGCGCACAACTTCGCCGTTGATCCAGTCGACTTCGGTCGTGCGTCCGGCGGCAAGGTCGTCGGACATGGATGAACGCGCGAGCGGGTCTATGGCGAGCATCTTGCCGCCCAGCCGCGCAAACACTGCATCGGGTGTGGCGAGCAGGCGTGGAATCCACGTGGGCGGTATGGGCGTCAGCTTGGCGGGCTGGATGCCCGCGCGCGACAGCAGCCGCAGCGCCTCCATTTGCGCCAGCGCGAGGCAGCGCCGATATGCACGCTGCGACAGCTCTTCTTTCAGTGGCTGGTTGGCCAGTGCGTTGATGGCGTTGTTCAGGTTGAGCAGCAGCTTGGCCCACTGCACGGCTGTCATGTCGGTCCGTTCCGTGAGCGCCAGACCCGCGCGGAGGAAATCACCGAGAAACGGCTGCAGCAAGGGTGACGCTGCCACTTCCAGCTCACCGCCCGTGCCTTGGTGGAAGGCGCCGGGGCCAGGCTGCATCACATTGAAGGGCACCATGCCGGCCAGCACGGTGTGCTGCGGCAGGGTGGCCCGCAGCACGTCGGCGTTGCCAAGACCGTTCTGGAAGCTGATGACGATGGCGCCCGCGCGCAGCAGGGGCTTCAGCTCATCGGCCACGGACTGCGTGGCTGCAGATTTGACCGTGACGAGCACGAGATCGGCATCGGCGGCCGCGCCGGGATCGGTCGCGTAGCGCACCTCAGCCGCCGGTACCTGCCAGCGGCCGTTGCGGTAGTCCGTCAAGGTGAGGCCGTGCTCACGCAGTGCGTTGCCGATGCGCGCGCGGCCGACCAGCGAAACATCGGCACCGGCTGCCAGCAGACGGCCACCCAGATAGCAGCCGATCGAGCCGGCCCCCACGATGCAGATTTGCGCCATGCGTCTCCCTGTTGTTGCGCTGACTTGTCACGCCAGCCGCGGTACCTCGTACACCAGCGCCGGCTGCAGTGTATCGATGGCTTCCACTGGTTCGGGCGGGCGCCACATGAACAGCGAGAAAGTCATCTTCTCGGGCGTCACGTCGATGATGGTAAAGCCATTTTTCTCCGTCGGGCGCAGCGCCTCCTGCATGGCGACGGACAGTGCGGGTGTGGTTTCGATGCTGCGGAATGCCGAAGGGAAGGCGAGGTCGCCGGTGCCGAGCGTGCCGGTCATGACCGTATGCACCGGATGCGCGAATGTCAGATCGCCCGAGCGCGACATGGACCCGGCCGCCGATGCATGGAAGTCGCCCTGCACGATCACGGCCGCACGTTGTTTCTGCTCGGCAAGCGCTGCCACCAGGCGCTGGTGCTGCGAGTGCCAACCGGCCTGCCAACCGGGCTTGGGCTGGTTGGCGACGAGGCGGCCGGTCTTCCTGTCGAGCAGGTCCGGATACCAATCGCCCAGCTTGCCCGACGAATACGCAAACGGTAGCGACGGCACATGGAAGAAATGCGCGGTGTCTTCGGCGCGCGTGCGGGCTACGAGCCAGTCCTCCACCCATTGCGGCACCACGCGTGCGTGGATGCCCTTGTTGTCGAGAAAGCGCCGGCAGTCGTACAGCACGGCTTCGAGCAGCGCGCCGTAGCGCAGCGTGCCGAAGGCGCTGTTGGTGTCGGTGGGCATGCCGGCCTTGTCACCGCCGGGCAGCCACACGGGGCGGTTCGCGTCGGGCAGGAACTCGGGGTAGTAGCGATGTTGCGTGAGCTCAGCGCCCACCAGACCGTACGGCTCCGGCGGCAGTGTGGCGACCTTGTCGTCGAACTCGTCGTTCTCGAAGGTGTCGTGGTCGTCGGTCAGGAAATACGCCGGCGTGGAGCGCAGCGTGGTGCCGTACAGGCCGCTGATCTGGTAATCGCACACGCGCGTGAAGATGGCTTCGTTCTTCGGGTGCGACATTGGCACCGATGTGTCGAGCGCGCCGCCAAATTTTGCCCACATCAGTTCGCGCACCTGGCGTGCGAACGGCTTGTTCTGCGAGGTCTGCAGATCCCAGTAGATGTGGTCGCCATTGGCGATGACGGTGTCGGGCGCGAACGACATGCCGCGTGCGAGCAGGCGACGGCGGGCGGTCATGTCCAGCCATGCGGTCTTGCCGGCTACCGGCGGGCCGTCATAACCGCCGGCGCAGGTGTAGGCCAGGATGCGCAGGCGCGCGGGGGCGGCATCGGGTGCGGGAAAAGTCCGCAGCGGCCATGCGTCGGCCAGCGGCTTGCCGGCCGCATCGACAATGCGCAGCGTGTATTGCGTCGCGGGCTGCAGGCCCCGTGCATCGAAGCGCCAGAAGCGGCCGGCGGCATCGGTCTGCTCCCCGGCGACGCGCTTGCCGTTGACCATCAGCCACGGCGCACGCGCAAGCGGTGCCTGGAACGATGCCTTGATGAGAAAGCGGTCGTGGCTCGCCGCCGGAATCAGATGCGTGAGCTGGCCGGCATGCCAGTTGGCGTCGGCGGCATGCGCGGCGGCTTGCGCGCCTTCCGGCAGGCTCACGCCCAGTGCGCCAAGGCTGGCAGCGGCGGTGCCGAGCGTCAGAAAATCGCGCCGGCTCATGCCGTGCGCAGGGGTGTTCGGGGGTGTGCGGGAGGGCATCGTGATCCTCTGGCGTGGAGCGGAGACGCCATCGTGCCGAGCCCTGCACAGGCTGAATGTTCAGCTTTTGACAATTTAGGGGTAGGCCCCAATGCGGCGCGCCCATCGCACCAATGACAAACACCCCGGGGGCCGAAGCCACCGGGGCGTTTGTCATGTCAGATGATGCCGGTGCTGCTGCTTAGTAGCCCCACACCTGCATCTCGTCCAGCGAGTAACCCCATTGCGTGGCGCGCTGCGTGCCGTACATGCGCACATAGCGGCCGCTGCCCTTGAGGTTGGCCAGCGCTGTGTGGCCCCACGAAGCACCGCTCGACGTCGAGTAGATGTTCGTCCAGGTCACGCCGTCATTCGAGGTTTGGATGTAGTACACCTTGGCGCCGGCGTCCCAGTACAGGTCGACGCCGGTGATGGTGCGGGTCGAGCCCAGATCCACCATCAACCATTGCGCGCCGGCAACGCCTTCCACTGAATCCCAGCGCGTGCTGGTGGTGTTGCCGTCAAACGCGTAGGCGGGGCCGAAGCTTGCGCTGTAGCTGGTGGACGCGCTGGCCGGCTTGCCCTGCGAGAGCAGGGTGACAGCCTGTGCGGCGGCCGTCGGCGTGCCCGGGTAGTAGTTCGAGCCGAGCTTCGCCTTGGTCGTGTCCGAGTTCACACCAAACTGCGACAGGCTCCAGCGCTGGCCGTTGCTCGCATCGCCCAGGTAGAGCTGGTAGCCGCCCGCGCTCGTCGACGAGAAGAACACGTAGTTCGTGCCGTTCACGGGCGACGGGTCGGAGTTGTTGCTGTTGCAGTCGTTGAGTGTGAGCTGGTTGGGTGTGTCGCTCGGGTTGACCTTGGTGTAGATCTGGTCGGCCTGGCTGGTAGCGTCGTACCAGCGGGCATAGAAGACGGTGCCGTCGGCGCGCACGATCGGGTAGTACGTCGCCAGGCCCGCCGGCGTGTCGAACGCCACCTTGGTGGTGCTGCCCACGGTCTGTTTGTACAGGCCCATGCCCGAACCTGTGCCCGTGGTGTAGTAGACGGCCGTGCCGTCCGGCGTGGCAAACGGCATCGAGTTTTCCAGCGTCGGTGCCGTGCGCGTCAGATTCACAGTGGAAGTGAAGACGGGGCCCGAGCTGGTGTACGACAGCGCGGCCTGCATGACATCGCCGTTCTGCTTGAAGAACAGCGATTTGCCGTCGGCGCTGAACTTCGGGTCTTCATTACGCGTCTGGCCGGTGCTGTTGGTCAGGTTGATCGGCATGCTGGTCGAACCGACTTGCCAGAAGAACACGTTCCACGCGTTGTTGGTGATGCCCATGAAGGCGATCCACTTGCCGTCGGGGCTGAACACCGCATTCATCGGGTCCTGGATGCCCCAGGCCGCCTTCGACACCTGCTGCAGCGTGCGTGCCGAAAAATCGTAGATGAAGAGCTGACTGGTGCCGTCGCCGTAGCTGACGTAGCTGTGATACGCGAGCTTGCCGGTCAGGCTGGCAGGGAAGGTCGTGTTGGATTGCGTGGGCGGATTGGCAACGCAGTTGGCCTGGGCACCGGCAGAGAACAGACCGAGGGCAGCGGTGGCGACAAGGCCAAGAGAAATCAGAGTGGAGCGCATGAAACGGGACTTCCTATGCAAATGGGTCAGTGGGGCGGGACAACCGCCGCATTAAGTCCGCGTCACTTTTTTGAATTTGGGCAAAGCTCCGCCAATTCCGGGAAATCCGGATTTGAAAAAGCGCCACAAACCGGGGGAGTGACGAGGATGAAGACGCGCCAAAAACCCTGTTGCTTCGTACCGTCGTGTTTCTTGTCGGGGTCTCGACTACATCGAGAGGGCGAGTCGCGGACCAGACTGTAAGGGTTTCGCTGACACTGTGAAACCCCAATAAGAAAGCCCTTCTTGCCCTAATTCGCTGCCGTGGTAGCGAATCGCCACACGCGTGTGTAAATCTGACACGTCAATTTTTCCGAACGTCGGTCAATCTGCACGTGCAACGTCGATATTGTTATTTTTACTGCGGCGTTTCGTCGCGGGGCGGCGGTGTGGTCCTTGCTGGGTGTCGCGCTTTCGCACCACTGCAATGTGGCGCCGGCGCACGCTTTGCGGCGTTTTCTGCACCGCAACGCGACGATGCGTACGGAGACGCACCTAGGCAGGAACCGCGAGCAATGGTGGAAACGGACGATACGAATTCCGCCTCCCCGGACTTTGTAAGAAGGGCCGATCAGGTAGACAGATTGCAATGGCGATTGCGGACATCTCGCGCATAAAGATCTGATTTAAATAATGGGCGTGTTTTTGCGCAAAGCCGTTTGACTATCCATTCATTTATCACTGTATTGCACTATTCCAATATTCGAGAAAACCTACTAATTGCATAGGCTATGCCTGTGCGCGCAATTCGTTTTGGATTATGTATAGTTCCAGCACGCCAACGATTGCCCTCAGCAAAACGCAAGGCTGATCACGCTTTCCGCCCGTTTTGAAATGAGGAAAGCCAGTTGGCGGGAATGGGCCGGGCATGGCGATTTAGCGTGTGTTCTGGGGGCTAATGGGATGGGCGTTCACAACCAATTGCCGCACGGCTGCGCAACATCCTGGCGTGCGGAATTGCTGCGCGAGTTGAACGCCCTGCGCGATGCCGATGCGGTCATCCGTTGCCTGCAACAGGCGGTGGCTCTACTGGGTTTCGACTATTGCGCCTACGCCCTGCGTGCAGCCATTCCGATCACGCGCTTCAACACCATCTGCTGGAGTACCTACCCGGAGCACTGGCGCGAGCACTACCGGGTGCGCGGCTACTTGGCCATCGACCCGGTGCTGCAATTTGGGCAGCGCTGCGTCAAGCCAATGCTGTGGTCCGACATCGCCACGGCAGACGCACCGTTCTGGATGGACGCGCGCCGGCACGGGCTCAACCACGGGTGGTCGCACACCATTCGGGATCACACCGGCATCTTCGGCACCTTCAGCCTGGTCCGCAGCGCCACGCCTATCACCGAAGATGAACTGGCCGCCCGCGAGCCCGAAATGATCTGGCTGAGCCAGCGCGCGCACGACAGCATCAGCACGCTGATGGCAGAAAAGGTCTTGCCCGATGCCGCCACGCGCCTGAAAGAGGTTGAACGCCGGACACTGCACTGGACGGCCGAAGGCAAGACGGCGGCCGAAGTCGCGGCCATCCTGGAGATGACCGAGCGCAACGTGAACTTTCACATCCGCAACGCCATCACCAAGCTCAATGCTGCCAACAAGACGCATGCCGTGGTGAAGGCCGCGCTGCTCGGGCTGATTCCGGCAACGCTGTAGCGCAGTTTTAGAGGTATCAGGCCGTGGCCCGCACGACCCGGGCGGGGCGCATGGCTTCAAGGTAAAACCCATCGTCACTTTGCTTGGCACGCCGCTTGGCGAGTGCGGCGGCAGTGCCGATGTCGTCGCTGCTGCGCGCGGCACCAGGGTACACGTGCAGCGCGCCCACCGCCATCGTCACAAAGCGGAAGAAGGCTGGCAGCCCTTTGCGGTCTTCGGCGTGGATGCCGCCCGCAGAGCGGTCTGCCGGCGTATACATGGCGAGCGCGTTGGCGTTGAACGCCGCCATGGCCTGCGTGATGCGCGCCTGCCAGTCGGCACTCTGAAACAGGATCAGGAAATCGTCGCCGCCCACGTGGCCGAGAAAGTCGCGCGTGGGCTCGCAGGCAGTGGCCAGCACGGCGGCGGCCATCTTCAGCATCTCGTCGCCTTGCCAGTAGCCGTATTGGTCGTTGAAGGGCTTGAAGTGGTTGAGGTCGACATAGCAGGCATAGAACTCTGCGCGCGCCTCCAGCAAACGTTCAATGTGCAGATTCAACGGAATGTTGCCCGGCAGGAATGTGAGCGGGTTGGCGTAGCGTGCGGCCTCGATGCGGATTTCCGTCACGGTGCGCACCAGCTCTTCACCGGTGCCCAGGCCCAGGTAGCGGCCATGCTCGGTGATGATGAAACCGTCGGTCAGGTAGCGTTGGTCTTCGCTCATCAGCAGCGCGGACATGTCTTCGAGCGAAGCGGATTTTTCCACCAGCACCGGCTGCCGGTTGGCAAACGCCAACGCCGGCTTTTTGCCGTACAGCTCGCGGTGATATGGCATCGCATAGCGGTCGATAAAGGCTCGGCGCGCGACGAGCGCGAGCGGCCGCTCGTCTTCATCGAGCAGCGCCACGGCGTGCAGATCGGGGTGGCGGTTGAACAGGTGCAGTACGTCGTCGTTGCTGCTGCGCAGGGGCACGGTGGGTGCCACGCGCAGCAGCTTGCTGGCCGTGATGGCGCGCCAGCCCACGCGCACAGCCTGAGGAAACACCGCAATCTGCGAAGACTGCAGCACGCGCGCCGCGTGGCTCGACATGTCGCTCGCGGGCTTGTCCTGTGGGCGTGCGAGGAAGAAACCTTGCCCAAAGCGGATGCCCAGATCGCGCACCACGCCCAGTTCGTCTTCGGTCTCCAGCCCTTCGGCAATGATGCTGGTGGCGCTGCCCTTGAGTGTCTGTTGCAGCGTGCGTGCCATGTCCAGCTTGGCCGGGTGCTTGGCAATGTCACGCAGGAAATATTTGTCGAGCTTGATGAAGTCTGGCGTCAGTTCGATCAGCAGGTTCAGGTTGGCATTGCCGGTGCCGAAATCGTCAAGCGCGCATTGCAGGCCAAAGTCGCGTGCCACCGACAGTGCCTCGGCAAAGCTGGCCAGATCATCGATCGGCGTTTGCTCGGTCAGTTCGATGACGATGCGCGAGGGGTGCAGGTCGTGGTCGGCAATGGCATGCAGCAGGCGGGCATGGTCTTCCAGTAACTGGCGTACGCCCTGCGCGCTGAAGTTCAGGAACAGCTTGCCCGGCAACCGCATCGCCGAGAAATTGGCGATGGCCAAACGCGCAGCGGTGGTCTCCAGGGCAATCGTGCCGGCTGTGTCCGACGCTGCGGCAAACAGCGCTGCGGGCGACTCCATGGCCGAACCCACCGGCCCGCGCAGCAGGGCTTCGTAGCCGAGCACCTCGGTGGTCGACAAGCGGAAGATCGGTTGGAACACCGTGCGCAGCATCTCGGGCGCAATGCCCGCAGGCAGGGGAAGCGGTGAGAAAGTCATGACGTTGGCGGTAGACGCAAGATCGGACATTCCGCTAAACGACCCGCTGAACACAGAGTTGAATGAATTTTTTGTGACGCACGCAGCGGCGCGGGTTCGCGGGACATTGTCCCCACCACAGAGGGGCGTGGTTCAGTATGCTCGATACGCCTGCGTCTTCATCGGGCGCTGTCCATTTCGATCCCATTCACGCCGCGCTTGACCCTCACACTGTGTGAGGTCCTAGCCTACATCCAAGCCAGAAGACAGGAGCCACGATGTTGTTGAAAGTGGGCGATCTCGCCAAACGCTGCGGCCTCTCGGTGCGCATGCTGCATCACTACGACACCATCGGCCTGCTCACGCCTTCGGCCCGCTCCGACAGCGGCTACCGGCTGTACGACAAGGCTGACGTCGCCCGTCTGCACCAGATCCAGGCCTTGCGGCGCTTCGGCATGTCGCTGGCCGATGTCGGGGCTTTCCTGGCCAATCCGGACATTCCCCTGACCACGATCGTGGAACGGCAGATTGCGATGCTCGATCAGCAGATCACGCAAACCAGCGTGCTGCGCGATCGGCTGTCGCGGCTGCACGGCCAGCTCGTGCGCAAGGAGGAGCCCGAATTGACCGAGTGGCTCACAACCTTGGAATGGATGACCATGTACGACAACTATCTTTCGCAGGAAGAGCGTGCCCGCGCCGAACGCATGGACGCCGATACGGCCCGTCATGAACGGTGGGCGGCATTGGTATCGACCGTGCAGGATGCGATGACGCGCCAGGTGCCCTCACGCAGCAGCGACGCACAGGCCCTTGCAAAGCAATGGATGGCACTGCTCGCGCAGGACGCGGCACTGGACCCGGTTCTCACGGCGAAGCTGCACACGATGCACATCAACGAGCCGGCGTTGCAGCAGCGCACCGGCATCAGCCTGGAAATGCTCGACTTCATCATGGAGGCGGCGAACGAAACCAAGCTGGCGATCTATGCGAAGTATCTGTCGGCGCAAGAGCTGGAGTTCATGCGCGCAAACTTTGGCAAGCGCGCTAACGAGTGGCCGACGTTGATTGCCGAGGTGCGGCAGCATCTGGCCAAGGGCACGCCACCGCATGCGCCGGCCATGCAGGAGCTTGCGCGGCATTGGATCGAGCTGTTCCGCTCATATGCCGGGGATGATCCGCAAACGCAGGCCAAGGTGCGCCTTGCAATGGAGCGGGAGCCGGAGCTTTCCGCCAGCCCGTGGATGGGTCCGGATCTGATCGCCTATGTGCGCGAGGCGATGGAAGGGCTGATGAAGGCGGCATAGCGGCGGCGCTACAGACGGCGGGTTCCATCGCGTTTCGATGATGACTCGGTGGGCCCGCCAAGCGTTTGCACAAAATCAGGCGGCCTCGTCCGTGGAAAGTGCAACGGCGTCGAGTTCGCGCATCGCCTCTTCCGGCAACGCAATCGCTGCCGCAGCGAGGTTCTCGCGCAGGTGGGCGACCGACGAGGTGCCCGGGATCACCAGAATGTTCGGTGACCGGTGCAGCAGCCATGCGAGGGCCGTCTGCATGGGAGTCGCGCCGAGCCGCGTCGTCACATCGTTGAGCGTGGACGATTGCAGCGGGTTGAACCCGCCTAGCGGAAAGTACGGGACATACGCGATGCCGTCGGCGGCCAGTGCGTCGATCAGGCCGTCGTCGTTTCGGTGCGCGAGGTTGTAGTGGTTCTGCACGCAGACGATGTCGCAGATTCGCCGCCCTTCTGCGATCTGGTTGGCCGTGACGTTGCTCAGCCCGATGTGCCGCACGAGCCCCTGCCGTTGCAGTTCGGCCAGGGCCGTGAGCGGCGCTTCGATCGATCCTTCGGCGGGGCCATGCGTGTCGAACATGATCCGCAAGTTCACCACGTCCAGAGCATCCAGACCGAGGTTGCGCAGGTTGTCGCGCACGGCTTCGGTCAGCGCCTGCGCTGAAAATGCCGGCAGCCACGCGCCCTGGGCGTCGCGCCTGGCGCCGATCTTGGTGACGATGAGCAGATCGTCGCGATAGGGATGCAAGGCTTCGCGGATCAGTTGATTCGTGATGTGCGGGCCGTAGAAGTCGCTGGTGTCGATGTGATTGACGCCCGAGGCAACGGCTTCACGCAACACCGCAAGCGCCGCGTCACGGTCCTTGGGCGGGCCGAAGACGCCGGGGCCGGCGAGCTGCATGGCGCCGTAGCCGAGACGCTGCACGCGATGGCTGCCGATGGAAAACGTACCGGACTGAACGATGGGGGACATGGTCACACTCCTGTGTGAAAAACGAGGTGACGGCAGATTAGGCGTAAGCGCCCTGCTCGATAAGAGGACATAATCCGCACGGGCTGTGCGAAAAAATGAACAATGCAAGTCGATCTGGGTGATCTGAATGCCTTCGTGGCGGTGGCGCAAGCCAAGGGCTTTCGCGAGGGCGCAAGGCTGATGGGCGCGAGCGCATCGGGGCTGAGCGAGGCGGTGCGTCGGCTGGAGACGCAGCTTGGTGTGCGCCTGCTGAACCGCACGACGCGCAGCGTCTCGCCAACCGAAGCGGGGCAGCGCCTGCTTACCCGTCTGCGGCCGGCCTTGAGCGAGGTGGAAGCCGCGCTGGACGTCGTCAACAATTTCCGCGAAAGACCGGCAGGCACCCTGAAGCTCAATGTGCCGATGAGCGCCGCGCGGCTCGTGCTGCCCGCCATCATCCCGGGCTTTCTTGAGGCCTATCCCGAGATCCGGCTGGAGGTCGTGGCCGAGGAAAGTTTCGTCGACATTCTTGCCGCCGGCTGCGACGCGGGCATCCGCTATGACGATCGCCTCGAACAGGACATGATCGCCGTTCCGATCGGGCCGCGAACGCAGCGGTTCGCGACGGCGGCGGCACCCGGCTATCTCGATCGACGCGGCCGCCCCACGCATCCGCGCGACCTGTTGGACCACGCCTGCATGCGCGGGCGGTTTGCGAGCGGCGCCATGCCGCCGTGGGAATTCGAGCGCGACGGTGAAGTGGTCAACGTGGACCCGTCGGGCCCGCTGCTCGTCCGTATTGGCGGTGCGACCGATCTTGTCGTGGACGCCGCTGTTGCCGGCGTCGGCGTCGTGCATCTGTACGAAGACTGGCTGCGCCCGCATCTTGCGAGCGGGGCGCTTGAACCCGTGCTCGAAGATTGGTGGCGGCCGTTTCCCGGGCCGTATCTCTACTATCCGGGGCGGCGGCTCGTGCCGGCTCCGCTGCGGGCGTTCATCGATTTCATCAAAGCCGGTTCGGATAAAGACGCGATCTGAGCTTTCGCACCCGGGGCTCTCGCTAAGGCGTCACTGCTGCAACGAAAAAAACGCCCGCCGGCAGAACCGGTCGGGCGTTTTTTCTTGCGAGCAACAGCGGTGTCAGGCGCGTTGCGGCACGGCGCGCGGCGCACGCTTGGTGTCGTGCGCTTGCACGTCGTCATGTACGTGTTCGACTTCATCCAGATAGCGCGTGTGCCAGCCGCTGGCCACGCCCCAGTGGTAGAAGAACAGTGAGAGCACTGCCACGATGCCCATGTCCCAACCGTAGGGGATGTAGCCGTGGCCGCCGAACTCCGTGCTGCCGCAGTACGACAGCGCGGCGATGGTCGGCAGGTAGGCGATCATCCACCACGCGCCCTTGAGTTCCGTCTTGAAGTCGGGCCAGCCGGCCTTGGCCTGGTAATAGAAGTACACGGGCAGCGCCACCAGCATCAGCACGATGATCTCGCCCGTCAGCGGCCACTTGGCCCAGTACAGGATGAGCGATGCGCACACAAACGCGAACGGCGCGACGAGCGACAGCCCCGGCAGACGCAGCGGGCGATGCAGTTGCGGCGACGTGCGGCGCAGCGACATCACGCTGATCGGGCCCGTCAGGTACGAGATGACGGTGGCCACCGAGATGACGGCAGCCAGCGCGCCCCAGCCACGGAAGAAGAACAGGAAGATGAACGACACCGCCAGGTTGAACCACATGGCCGGACGCGACACGCCAAACAGCGGGTGCACGCGGCCGAAGATGGCCGGCATGGTGTTGTTGCGCTCCATCGCGTAGATCATGCGTGTGGTGGTGGCCATGTACGTGCTGCCGGTGCCTGACGGGCTGACGAAGGCGTCGACGTACAGCACGACGGCCAGCCAGTTCAGGTTCAGCGCAATCGCCAGTTGGGCGAACGGCGAGTGGTAATCAATGCCGTGCCAGCCATTGACGAGCGACTCAGGCGGCACCGCGCCCAGGAAGGCCACTTGCAGCGCCACGTAGATCACCGCGGCCAGCAGGATCGAACCGATCACCGCGATGGGCACGTTGCGGCCCGGGTTGCGTGCCTCGCCCGCAAGGTTGATCGGGCTCTGGAAACCGTTGAATGCAAACACGATGCCGCTGGTGGCAATGGCGGTCAGCACCGCAGACCAGCCGTACGGGGCAAAGCCCTGTCCTGCCACGTTCGCACCCGTGGCCGTGCCAAAGTTGCCCGGGTGGAACCCTGCTGCAACCAGGGCCACCGCAGTTGCGGCCGGAATGATGAACTTGAAGATCGTGATGGCGTTGTTCGCCTTGGCAAACACCTTCACACCCCAGTAGTTCAGCAGGAAGTACACGACGACGAGCACCGCCGACAACACAAGCCCCGGCGGCGTGAGCTCACCGTGCTGGAACAGCGACTGCGCCCAGGGCCACGGCCAACTGCTCATGTACTGGATGGATGCCTCGGCCTCGATGGGGATGACGGTGACGATGGCGATCCAGTTGGCCCATGCCGCCACGAAGCCCACCAGTGAGCCATGCGAGTAGCGCGCATAGCGCACCATGCCGCCCGATTCCGGGAACATCGCGCCCAGTTCGGAATACGTCAGGGCAATGGCCAGGATGACGACTGCGCCGATGATCCAGGTGAAGATGGCAGCGGGGCCCGCCACCTTTGCAGCGTGGCCGGCGCCGAACAGCCAGCCGGAACCGATGATCGAGCCCAGCCCGGTCAGCATCAATGCCCAGGCGCCCAGATTGCGTTGTACGTTTTTTTCCAAGAGGAGTCTCCGCCCCGGCGAGTCGGAAGTTCGACAGGGCATCGCGGTTGCTTACCAGTCCGCTTAGTTCTACCGAGGCGACGCTGTTTGGGCGCCGCCCGCCGTCCCATGTGGTGGGTGTCACCAGCCTGGGACATGCGTGTGCCGGATGATGCGCAGCATCAACCGCACCCGTCCGGCCGCGATGAAAGGCAAAACACGGTGTCTGCCTTCCGGGGGGATTCGCGTATAGTCATCGACGGCGTTGTGCGGGGTGCCGCACTTGCCGCCCGATTCCGGAGCCCGCAATGGGGCGCAATGATAGCGAAATCGTGAGCGGTTGCACCGCCTTTTTCATCGTTCCTCGCAGTTTTTTCTCCCCATGGAGTCCTCTTTCGCCACTTCGGTTGCACCTGCGTCACCTGCGCAGTGGCACAGGCGCGTGCTGACGCTGGCGTTTCCCATCGTGCTGGCCAACCTGACGCAGCCGATCCTCTCGGCGGTGGATACCGCCGTGGCCGGGCATCTGCCGGGGCCGGAATACATTGGCGGCGTGGCGCTGGGCGGGGTCTTCTTCAACTTCGTGTTCTGGGGGTTTGGCTTCCTGCGCATGGGCACCACGGGGCTGGTGTCGCAGGCGCACGGCGCGGGCGACACGCAAGCGTTGCGGGCCAGCGTGGTGCGCGCGCTGCTGCTGGCATTCGCCATTGGAGCGGCATTGCTGGTGCTGCAGGTGCCGGCGATCCGCATCACGCTGGCGCTGCTTGGTGCGAGCGAATCCGTCACCCGCATGGCCGAGGTGTATTGCCACACGCGCATCTGGTCGGCGCCGTTTGCGCTGGCCAACTACGTGGTGCTCGGCACGCTGCTCGGGCGCCAGCAGGTGCGGCGTGCTTTGCTGCTGCAGGTGTTCATCAACACCGTGAACATGGTGGCAGTGCTGACCCTGGTGCTGGGGGCTGGCATGGGCGTGGGCGGTATTGGCGCGGCAACGGCGCTGGCTGACATTGCCGGGTTTGGGCTCGGCATGCTGCTGCTCTGGCTGCAACGGCCGATGGGTTTGCCGGCGCTCACGCGCGCCGAATTGCTCGCTCGCGACGCCTGGCGCCGCCTGATGGGCCTGAACACCGACATCTTCCTGCGCACGCTGTGCCTCCTGGCCGCCTTCGGCTGGTTCGCCCACGCGGGCGCCAAGCAGGGCGACGTGGTGCTGGCGGCCAACGCGCTGCTGCTCAACTTCCTGACCTTCATGGCCTACGGGCTGGACGGCTTTGCGCACGCCGCAGAAGCGCTGGTGGGCGCCGCCATGGGCGCGCGCGACCGCGCTGCGCTGCGGATGGCGATTCGCGTGTCGACGTTCTGGTCGGTGCTGGGCGCAGGGCTTTTTGCCGCCGCATACGCGCTGGCGGGCGCCGGCATTATTGGCATGCTGACCGATCAGGCCGCCGTGCGCGAAGCCGCGCGCCACTATCTGGTGTGGGCGGCACTCCTGCCGATCGTGTCGGTATGGGGCTTCCAGTTTGACGGCGTGTTCATCGGCGCGACGCGCACACGTGAACTGCTGGTGACGATGGCCGTGGCGGCTGCCGCGTTCTGGGGCTTGTCGGTCACGCTGCAGCCGCTGTGGGGCAACCACGGGCTGTGGTTGTCGATGCTGGGGTTTATGGCGTTGCGCGGGCTGATGCTCGGGGTGCTGCTGCCGCGCGTGTGGCGGGCGCCTCAACTGCAGGCAGCCTAGGCAGCATCAATCTGCAGCGGCTACTGCGCGTATTCCACCACCAGCAACGCCGTCGCCACCGTCTTGCCGGCGTTTGAGATGGCGTGCTGCACATCCCCTGGGTAGCGCGCCGATTCCCCGTGCCGCACCTTCTTCTCACTCGGGCCGGATTGCACGTTCACCGTGCCGCTGAGCACGGAGATGTGCTCCTTCGAGCCCAGCTCGTGCGGCTCTGACGCGAGCACGCCGCCGGGCTGGATCGCCAGTTCATACCATTCAAAGCGCGCCGCCAGGTCCACAGGGCCAAGAATCTTCAATTCGCACTTGCCATCCGGGCTTTTGATGACTGGGATGGAGTGAGCGGGGATGACCGTCACCGCGGGCGCCGCATCGGCCGCGCCTTCGGGCGACAGAAAATCTGCCAGCCCTACGCCAAGCGCGCTGGCCAGGCGCCACAGCACCGCGACGGTCGGGTTGGCCAGATTGCGCTCGACCTGCGAGAGCATGGATTTGGACACGCCTGCGCGCCGCGACAGTTCATCGAGCGACAGCTTGCGCGCCTGGCGCAGCGCTTGCAGCTTGGCACCAACGGCGGGCGGGCCGTCGGCAAGGACATCGGTGGCGGGGGCTTGTGCCATCGGTTGGTATCTTGTAAATTGAACGAATTATTCGATATATCGAACATGTTCGATTTATCGATCAACGCAGTCTACAGGAGCAGCACCATGGGGACAACGCAAGCCAATGCTTCCACCGACGCCTTCTACGCGCACATCCGCCGCGAACTGGAGGCGATCGAGGAAGCCGGTCTCTACAAGACCGAGCGCATCATCACCTCGCCGCAGGGCGCTGTGATCCGCACGGCTGACGGCAAGGAGGTCATCAACCTCTGCGCCAACAACTACCTGGGCTTGTCGTCGCACCCGGAGGTGCTCAAGGCTGCGCACGAAGCGCTTGACACGCACGGTTTCGGCCTCAGTTCGGTGCGCTTCATTTGCGGCACGCAAGACCTGCACAAGACGCTGGAAGCGCGGCTGGCGAAGTTTCTTGGCACGGAAGACACCATCCTCTACGGTTCGGCGTTCGATGCCAACGGTGGCTTGTTCGAAACGCTGCTGGGCGCGGAAGACGCCGTCATCAGCGACGAGCTGAACCACGCGTCCATCATCGATGGCATCCGCCTGTGTAAGGCGCAGCGCTATCGCTACAAGCACAACGATCTGGATGATCTGCGCGCGCAACTGAAGGCGGCCGATGCGGCGGGCGCGCGCTTCAAGCTGGTGTTTACCGACGGCGTGTTCTCGATGGACGGCACCATCGCGCGGCTGGATGAAATCCGCGCCATTTGCGACGAGTTCGGTGCGCTGCTGGGCATTGACGAATGCCATGCCACGGGCTTTCTCGGCAAGCGGGGGCGCGGCTCGCACGAACACCGCGGCGTGTTCGGCAAGATCGACATCATCACCGGCACGCTGGGCAAGGGCCTGGGCGGTGCATCGGGCGGCTTTACGAGTGCGCGCAAGGAGGTGGTGGCACTGCTGCGCCAGCGCTCGCGGCCGTATCTGTTCTCGAACACGGTGGCGCCGTCCATTGTTGGGGCCACCATCAAGGTGCTCGATCTGCTGGAAGCCGACACCGCGCTGCGCGACAAGCTTGAAGACAGCGCGCTGTATTTCCGCCGCAAGATCGTCGAGCTGGGCTTCGATATCAAGCCGGGCGACCATCCCATCGTGCCGATCATGGTGTACGACGCCCAGAAGGCGCAGGCCCTGTCCAAGCGCCTGCTGGAGTTGGGTGTGTACGTGGTCGGCTTTTTCTACCCGGTGGTGCCCAAGGGGCAGGCGCGCATCCGCGTGCAGATCAGCGCCGTGCACGAGCGCGCGCAACTCGATGCGGCGCTCAAGGCGTTTGAAACCGCCGGCAAGGAACTGGGGATCATCTGATGAGCACCGGAACCAGCGCGAATTTTGGAACGGCGCCGCGCATTCTCATCATCGGCGCCAACGGGCAATTGGGGACGGAGCTGGCCGCCGCGCTGGCCGAACGCTACGGCACTGGCAACGTCGTGACCAGCGACATGGTGCCCCGGGGCCGCCACCCGCAGATCCGCCACGAAACACTGGATGTGACCGATCGCGGCCAGTTGCGCGAGATCATCGAGCGCCACGGCATTACCCAGATCTATCACCTGGCGGCGGCGCTGTCGGCCGCGGCAGAGCAATCGCCCACGTGGGGCTGGGCGCTCAACATGAATGGCCTGCTGAACGTGCTGGAGGCCGCGCGCAATCATCAGCTTGAGCGCATCTTCTGGCCCAGCTCGATTGCCGCGTTCGGGCCCACCACACCTGCGGACAACACGCCGCAGAGCACGATCATGGAGCCCAAGACCGTCTACGGCATTTCCAAGCTGGCGGGCGAGGGCTGGTGCCGCTGGTATTTCGAGCATTACGGCGTGGATGTGCGCAGCCTGCGTTATCCGGGCCTGATCTCGTACAAGACCGCACCGGGCGGCGGCACGACCGACTACGCCATCGACATCTTCCATTCGGCCGTGAAGGGTGAGCGCTATACGTGCTTCCTTGATCACGACGAGGCGCTCCCCATGATGTATATGCCAGATGCCGTGCGCGCCACCATCGAGTTGATGGAGGCACCGGCCGAGCGCATCACCGAGCGCGGCAGCTACAACCTGGCAGGCGTGAGCTTTACGCCGGAGCAGCTGGCGGCCGAGATCCGCCGGCATCGTCCGTCGTTCGAGGTGGCGTACGCGCCGGATTTCCGCCAGGCGATTGCGGCCAGCTGGCCGAATTCCATCGACGATTCGGTCGCCCGGCGCGATTGGGGCTGGAAGCCCGAATACGGCGTGGCGGAGATGACGACCGACATGCTGCAGAACCTCGCGCACTTGGCTACGCATCCGGCCTAGGCAGCTTTAATTAGGGGAAGTGCGAGTCTTCCCTAGCGCTGTTTTCTGTTTCGCTTCGATCGGTTGTGTTCAACAATGCAGCATGGCCATCACATCTCGTCCCTGCCGCATGTCTTCTTCGACACCCGACCCCGCGCCGCGCCATCGCGACGATCTGCCGCCCGCCAAGCGCACGTGGTGGGTGCCGGTGCTGCGCATGTCGGTGGCGGCCGGCGCGGTGGCGGCCATTCCGCACACGTCGATCCAACTGCCGTTTGCCGACGGTGCCTGGATGCTGCATATGGCGGCGGGCATCATCTTCATGGTGGGCGCCATCGACAGCCTGTTCCTCTTTGCCATGCGCCATAAGCCCTGAAGGGGCGCATCGGTCATCTATCCGCTGCCGGCCTGCCGCTAATGTGGCGCCTGCCGCGCTCGCTCGGTAAGTTTTAAAACAGGTTGTAAAAACGTTCAGTGGACAACCGACGGCATGACCGGGCCTGCCGTCACACGCCGCGAATTCGTAACTGAATCGTTACAGAAATGGAGTGGATTTGCGGCGTCGCACCAATCGATGCCACCGCCCAGCGATCCTTTGCCACAGTGGGTTTTCACCGCCTTCCTCATGACCGCATTTGTGCCGCAAGTGTAAGCAGATGTTGCGCTGCACGTAGGTGGCCCGATGCTTGCTCTATGTCGTGCGGTCACTCTGCATGTGCAAGGCATTTCCGCCACATGCAGAACATGTTCTTCCAATAAGCGAATCCGGAACCGGATTGGTCCCCACGGCACCACGGTTTCCACGGCATTCGCAATTCGCTTCTCCAGATCCGGCACATCGCCGGTGGCAGGGCGCTTCTCTCGGACGGTCCCGGGGTTTCGACGGTCACATGCGTGCTCGCCCGCAGCGGCTGGCCTGCGCGCGCCTGACCGGAATCGCTTCACAAGAAAACGAGGAAACCATGAAAGCAGTCCTGCTGGAGAATCATCCGTTGCTACGAGCCGGACTTGCGCAGTTGCTCGCGCATCCCACCCTTGGCCTGGAGGTCGTCGCCCCGGCATTGCCTGCGGGCATCCCCGGCGAACTGCACGCGTTCGATGAGCGAGCCGATCTGCTCGTCATCGGGCTGGACGAGGCCGAGGGCCCGATCAACGCTGGTCAATTCGCTGCCCAATTGCGCGAGGCCATCGATGCCAGCGAGGCCAGCCGCGTGGTGCTGCTCGCCGCAAGCCTGTCTGCTGAAGAAGCGCACGTCGCCATGACGTGCGGTGTGGACGCCTACTGCGCCAAATCGCAATCGCCCGAAGTCTTGCTGGCCACGCTGCGGCTGGTGCTGGCCGGCGGCCAGTCGTATCCGGCGTTGATGCCGCGTGCGGCGAATGCAGTCATGCCGATGCTCTCGCTGGATGCATCGGAAGCGGCGCAGCGGCTGAATGTTTCGCTGCGACAGTACGAAGTGCTGGTGTTGCTGTCGCGCGGTCACTCCGTCAAGGGTGTCGGCCGCCTGCTGGGCATTTCGGAGGCCACCGTCAAGACGCACGCGTGCACGCTGTATCGACGCCTGAACGTGCGCAACAAGAGCGAAGCGGTGTACGCCGCCATGCGCCTGGGGATTCCACTGGAACTGCAGGGCGGGGCTGCCGCCACCATCAGCGCTGCATCTGCGCACACATCGGTCCAGGTGTCTGGAGATGCGCAAGACGCAGATGTGTTCGTGCAAACCGCTGCACGCACACCGACTCCGCTCCAGGCCGGCGCACCGGCCCGAGACGCGGTGATGGCGTCTTCATCCCCCCAGCCGGGAGCGTCCGAGCGGACCACCACATCGGTGACTGCTTCGGGCGCTGAACTGGGCGCCGAATCGCGCTGGGCCGCCATGACACGGGCCTTTGGGGGCGTGACGCCTGCCAAGCCGATGCGCGCCCCGGTGCGCACCGCCAACGGTACGGCCCGCCTCGGCTGACTCAGCCCGGTCAACTCTTCATGCAATGCGGATGGCGTGCGCCCGCACGCGCCGCCCACTGGACATGACAACAATGACAACCCACGAGCCAATCTCCTGGAGCCTGCCGGCCGAGCGCAACAGCGCGGCCGCGGCATGGCATCCTCGCCGCTGCGCGATTGCTGCCGCCACCGTTGTGGTGGTCGGCACGGTGCCGATGATCGCGCACGCCGCGACCGACGATGCTTCCAACGCGGCCACGCGCCGCTTGATCGATACGCAACTGACCGACGCCGCGGCCAAGGGCCCGGCCACGTTTGCATCCACGACCGTCATCGCCGGCGGTGATGGCGTGCCGGCGTCTCCGGCCAACACGCTCCTTGTTGCGCAACAGGCGGTGCCGCCTGCGGATTCATCCGTCACGACATCGCCCGCGTCAACCGCGCCGGCTGCCACGTCGCCGATGCCTGCTGTTGAGGCGGCGCCCCCGGCGCCACCATCTGCGCCGCCGTCGCCCACGGTGATCCTGCCGCCAGGCGCCCCCGCACCGGATACGGCTGCACAGGCGCCCGCCGTGCCTTCGGGCCCGAGCGCTCAAGGCCCCGGCGCGCTCGAACCGCTGCCGGTGTCGCCAGAAGCGGCCAATGCAGCAGCGACCCACGCCGCCGGCAATGCACCCGACAATGCGCCCGTCGGCCCGATGCCGACCGACCGCCAGGCCTTCCACGATGAGGTCATGCGCGAGTCGCGCGAGGGCGCTGCCACGTTGGCGCAAGAGCACCTGCGCCAGCACCCGGACTGGTTCAAGGAAAGCGAATCGTGGCACGTTGACCATGCCGCCGCCGCGCAGCGCATCCGCTGGGGGCGTCAGCAGTTGAAGGTCATCAACGGGCCGGAACGCTTCGTCATCATCGATCAGGCTGTAGCCGAGATCGAGGCGCTGCTCAAGAAGGTGCCCGATACGCCGGAAAACGCAGAGTTCCGCCAGCAGATCGTGGCGGACGAAGTGGTGGCACTGGCTTCGCGCGGGCGCATGAAAGATGCCGTCAAGCGCTACGAAGCCATGTCGCAGACGGGCAAGGTGCCGGCCTACACGCGTGTGGCAGCGGGAGATGCCTATGCGTATCTCGATACGCCCGACAAGGCTGCAGATGCCTACGCCCGCGCGCTCAAGGATGCCAGCCCCGGCGAGATCGAAACCGGCGACGTTCAGGAAGGCCTGTTCTACGCCATGCTCGACACCGGGCGTTTTGAAGAGGCTCGCGCGCTGCTCGACAAGATGAAGGCCGACAACCCGGAATACGTGCGCCTGGCGCCCGAAGCCGGTACGCCCAATCCCGATTACTCGCGCATCAAGCGTCTGGAAGCGCAGTACCTGATCCTGACGGGCCGCACCCACCAGGGCATTGCCGAGCTGGACAAGTGGCGCCACGAAGCACCGTTCGCCGCATCGCTCGTCAGCGCACGTGCCGACGGCGCGATGGTGCAGACCGAGCCGTACCGCTCGCGCGACATGTACAAGACCGCGCTGGCCGAGCACCCGGATGACCTGAGCGTGGTGGCCGGCTATGGCCGTGCATCGCTGGCAGTGGACGACCTGAAGACCGCGAAGGATGTCGCCAACGGGCTGGACGAGCGCTTTCCGGAGAACGGCTCGGTGCGTGCGCTGCGCAGGGATCTGGACGTCTATCAGAGCCCGCAGCTCATCATTCAGTCAACGGCGGACAAGGGCAATTCGGCGTTCGCCAACAACGAGTACGGTATCGACACCAAGGCCTACAGCGGCCCGTTTGCCGATCACTATCGACTGTTCTTCCACAACTTTGCCGGCCGCGCGCAGTTTGACGGCGCATCGCAGAGCCGTGTGCGCAACGGCGCGGGCCTGCAGTGGTTCGACACCGGCGTCGAGGTGAACGGCGAGGTGCACCAATCGGTTGGCGCGGTGGGCAAGACCGGCGGCACCCTGGATGCAGCGTGGATTCCGAGCGACCACTGGAAGGTGTCGGGCATGGTCACCAACGACGACCTGGAAGTGCCCTACAAGGCGTACCAGGTGGGCGTGACCGGCAAGACCGTCAGCGGCAACGTGCGCTACACCTGGGACGAAACGCGCTACGCCTCGCTCACGTATGGCGTGTCGCGCTACACCGACGACAACCTGCGCCAGCGCGTGGGAGCCAACTTCTATCAGCAGGTGTTCACCTCGCCGCGGCACACCATCGGCGTGCTGTTCGGGGCCGATACCAGCCGCAACACGATGACGGGCCTGAACTACTTCAGCCCATCGCGCGACTACAGCGGCCAGGCCACGGCCATCTGGTCGTGGACGCCCTGGCGCTACGCCGACAAGTCGTTCACGCAGCGCGTGTACCTGACCGGCGGCATGTACAACCAGCAGTCGTTCGGCAGCAGCCCGATGTACGAAGCGCGGCTGGAGCACGTGTGGCAAATCAATCGCAAGACGCAGGTGTCTTACGGCATCGGCTTTGGTCGCCATAGCTATGACGGCCAGCCTGAGAACCGCAAGTTCCTGTACCTGAACCTCAACATTCCGCTGTGATGCCCATGCAAGCTCTCCGACAACCGTCATTGCGACGATTCTTCGCCTGGATGGCACCGAGACTGGCGCTGGCCCTGACGTTGGCTTTCCTTGCTGCCGTTCGGCCTGCCGCCGCCGTTCAGGTGGACTTCCTGCCCAAGCCCGATCCGGACGATGGCAAGACGTTCCGCGTGCTGTGCTTTCACGACATCCGCGACAACCTGCGCGCCAGCTTCGAGACGTTGCCCGATGGGTTTGCCGTCGACACCAAGATGCTGACGAACATGTTCAGTTGGATCGACGCCAACGGCTACCACCCGGTCACGCTCGCGCAGATCGACGAGGCGCGCCATGGCGGCAAGCCGCTGCCCAAGCGCCCGCTCCTGCTGACGTTCGATGACGGCTATGAAAGTCACTACACAAAGGTCTTCCCGCTGCTCAAGCAGTTCCGCTTTCCGGCGGTGTTCGGGCTGGTAACGGAGTGGACCAACGCACCCCAGGGATCGAAGGTCAAGCTGTCGGACAAGCAGATCGTGCCGCGGGACTTCTTCATGAACTGGAACCAGATCCGCGAGATGCAGGCCTCCGGCCTGGCAGAGTTCGCCACCCACACGGCAGATATGCACCACGGCGCGCTGGGCAACCCCCAGGGTAACGAGATGCCGGCGGCGACCACGCATGAATATCTGCGCAATCTGGGCCGCTATGAGACCGATGACGAATACCGCAAGCGTGTGCATGATGACCTGCAGCGCAGCATCGACCTGATCCAGAAGAACACGGGTACCAAGGTGCAGACGGTGGTGTGGCCGTATGGTGCCCACAACCAGATGCTCGACCAGGAGGCCGCCAACGTAGGCCTGAAGTACATGCTCACGCTGGAGCCGGGTCCGAACACGCCGGACGTGCCGCTCACCGCCATCCGCCGAAGCCTGATGGGCTACGACACCAACACCGGCGATCTGGAGCGTTCGCTGCGCGAGCCCGTGACGCACCACGGCATGATCAACCCCGTGCAGCGCGTGGTGCAGGTCGACATGGATTACATCTACGACCCGGACCCGAAGCAGCAGGAGGCCAACCTCGGCAAGCTGATCGACCGCATCAAGGACCTCGCGCCGCGCGTGGTCTACCTGCAGGCCTTTGCAGACCCGAAGGGCAACGGCGCCGTGGACGCTGTGTACTTCCCGAACCGGCACATGCCGATGCGTGCGGACCTGTTCTCGCGCGTGTCGTGGCAGTTGAAGACGCGAGCAAAGGTGGAGGTGTACGCCTGGCTGCCGATGCTGTCGTACAAGCTGCCGGCCAACAATCCGGCCGCCACGCACCTGGTGCAGTCGTTGCCGGGCGCGCCGCAGAAGCCGGGCACCGTCAAGCCGCCGCGACTGTCGCCGTTCGATCCGCAGGCACGCCAGATGATCCGCGACATCTATGAGGACCTGGCCAAGAACTCGATCATCGACGGCGTGCTCTTCCACGACGACGGCGTGCTCGACGACTACGAAGATGCCAGCCCCGCCGCGCTCAAGGCCTACGAGGCCATGGGCCTGCCCGGCGATATCAACAAGATCCGCCAGTCGCCGGAGTTGATGCAGAAGTGGTCGAAGGCCAAGACCGCTGCGCTGATCTCGTTCTCGAAAGAGCTGATCGCGGTGGCCCAGGGCTATCAGAACGGCCGCGACATGCTGACCGCGCGCAACATCTTTTCGGGGCCGGTGCTTGATCCGAAGGCCGAGGCCTGGACGGCGCAGAACTATGACGACTTCCTGGAGGCGTACGACTACGTGGCGCTCGAAGCCATGCCGTACATGGAGGAAGCCAAGGACCCGAAGGACTGGATGAAGAAGCTGACCGCCGCCGTGGCCAAACACAAGGGTGGGCTGAAGAAGACCATCTTCGAGCTGCAGGCGGTGGACTGGCGCAATCAGGACAAGCCGATCCCGACGACCGAACTGCGTGACCAGATGCGCGCGCTGCGCTCGGCAGGTGCTCTGAATTACGGCTACTACCCGGATGATTTCATTGCCGGCCGGCCCGATACCGAGGTGCTGCGTGATGTGATGTCGCTCAAGACGTATATCGAGACGCGCAAGCCGCCCGGCGGCAATACGCGCAGCGTCGAGAAGCTCGACAGCAGTGCTGCCCCGCAGAGCCAGCCGCCGAAGGCCAGCGCGGCGGGCGCAGACAAGCAGCCCGGGACGACCGAAGCGGCAGCGCCGTCCCACACCAACAAGGCGGGAGGCTGACATGGTGGACGCACTCGCCGCTAAGCGCTGGATCTCGGGCTTTGTCTTTTACTACCCGTTCTTCATGTCGTATTTCTGGATGATCGGCGGGCTGCTGCATTACTTCCTGCTTGAGCGGGGCACGCAGAACGTGCGGCATCCGCTGGCACTCCTGGGGGTGAAGAGCTATCCCAAGGTGTCGATCATCGTGCCCTGCTACAACGAAGAGGCCAATGTGCGCGAGGTGATCAGCCACCTCGCACGCATGCGGTATCCGAACTACGACATCATCGCCGTGAACGACGGCAGTTCTGACCGCACCGGTGAACGCCTGAACGAACTGGCGGCGGAATACCCGCAACTCGTGGTGATCCACCAGTCGTCCAACCAGGGCAAGGCGATTGGCCTCACCACCGCGGCGCAGGTGACCGACGCCGAGTACCTGATGTGCATCGATGGCGATTCGATCCTGGATGTGGATGCGATTGCCTGGATGATCCGCCACCTGATGGAGAACCCGACCATTGGCGCGGTGACGGGCAACCCGCGCATCCGCACGCGCTCGACCTTGCTGGGGCGCATGCAGGTGGGCGAGTTCTCGTCGATCGTGGGGCTCATCAAGCGCACGCAGCAGGTCTATGGCCGGCTGCTGACGGTGTCGGGCGTGGTCGTGATGTTCCGCAAGCACGCCATTGAGGATGTCGGCTACTGGAGCAACGACATGCTCACCGAAGACATCGACATCAGCTGGAAGCTGCAGGTGGGCGGCTGGATGATCCGTTACGAGCCGCGCGCGCTGTCATGGATCCTGATGCCCGAGACCTTCCGCGGCCTGTACAAGCAGCGCCTGCGCTGGGCCAAGGGCGGCATCCAGGCGCTGATCAAGTACGCGCCGGCCATGGTGAGCCTGCGGCAATCGATGATGTGGCCGATCTTCTTCGAGTACGCACTGTCGGTCGTGTGGGCGTACAACATGCTGATCGTCATCACGTGGTCGGTGCTCGGCTTCTTCATCACCCTGCCACCCGAATGGCGCATGGAAGCCTTCCCGCGCTGGCACGGCACGCTGCTTTTCATCACATGCGTGCTGCAGTTGCTGATCGGCTGCTTTATTGATCGCCGCTACGACGACAACATCCTGCGCTACTTCATCGACACTGTCTGGTATCCGGTTGCGTTCTGGATCCTGAACCTTGTCACCACGGTGGTCGGCTTTCCGGCCGTCGCCTTCCAGCGTACGCGTGCCCGTGCCCGCTGGACCAGCCCTGACCGGGGCATCCAACAACAACAGGGGAATTCGCCATGACCATGCTTGTCATTGATGTTTCGCGAAACTCGATCCGACAGTCGTTCTCAGACAAGGGTGTCGTCGGCACCTTGCACCACGTGCTTTGGTTCCGCATCTTCCGGCCGGTGCTCGTGATTTCGATCTGGGGCCTGCTGGGCCTGTATGTGGGGTACTCCATCAGCAGCGTTGGCCCCAGCGGCCTGCCATTCGAGCAATTGCGCATGTACGGCAACATCATCGCCGGCATGGGCGGGGTGCTCGTGGTGTGGATGATCCTGTCGCGGCTGGACCGCGCCATTCGCCGCAAGCTCGCACGTGCGCCGGCGGTGCCCGCTCCATCCGCCGGGGCTTCCGCCCGCGCGTCGCGGGGGGCGTTGCATGGGCAGCAGCAACCGGCCTGGCAGCGTCCGCGCAACACGCGCCTGCTGGTGGTCGACCACGACGATGACGGCGATATCACCCACGTGCGCTCGTGGCAGGAGTGGGCGGGTCGCCCGGCACCTGCCGGCACCGCCACACCGCCCACGCCGTTCATCCGCAGCCCCGAATACGACCCGGAAGAGCCGGTACTGGGCATGCGCCCCGTCAGCGAGGCGATCGTGCTGGAGAACCTCGACCGCGAAGAGCCTTCGCTGGCACGCGTTGATGCACCTGCACAGCAACCGCGCGACGTGGTGAAGGCCGTGGATGCGGTGACGGCCGATGCCGCCGGCTTTCATCGCTTTGGCTATCGCGGCCGTCTGGGCCGTAACGATTGGGTCGAGCCGCAATCGGCCCAATCGCCAGCCCAGACGTACGCGATGCGGCCCGGTATGGCCCGCCATTACGGCAGCGTGACCGCCGTGGTGCATGGCCGTGCTGCAGTGCACGCAGCGGACCGAGCCACTGAACGCCATCGCGCGCTGCATGCATTTGGTGCGCATGCACAACTGGATGATCCGTACGCGCGACTCCAACGCGTCGAACGCATTGACCCGCTGCACGGCTTCGGCCGCCGTGCCAACATCGTCGACGACGACCTGTAAGGTCGCCCCCCAGCGCAGCACTCAGCGCCCCGGTGATGTGAGTCACCGGGGCGCGTTCTTTTGGGCAATTGATTTAGCGCAAACGGAGGAGGACGGACTTTTCTGTGATGCGCAATCGTTGCCGCCGGTGCGCAATACAGCACGGCAAACGGTTGATGCACCGTCATCGCCCATGCGGCCGCAGGCGCCGACGGAAGAAGGATGGAATTGCCCTCTTGAATGCCGCTGCGAGGGTGCCTATGCTGGCTTCTCCTGCAAGCCCAGCTGCTCTCTCCCGGTGTTCTTGGTGGCTCTTGCAGTGCTCATGGTGTCAGTGAAAACCAAGCCCACCCACCGTCACGCATGCCGTGGCCAACAGACAAGCTGGAGCCAACTGTGCTGAGTCCCCATGAATTTGCCGTCCTGCTTCTCGTCAACGACGGCGCCGAATCCGACGACCTGGATCGCGCCGATGTCGAAGCGCTCATCGAGCGACAGCTCGTGACGCTGGAACGCCGTGGCCCCGACCACAGCTATGCCCGGGTAACCCTCCAGGGCTACGTTTTGCTCAAGGCTTCCGGACACGTTCGCACCAGCGGCCGCCGTTCGATGGCCGCGTCTCACTAGACGATCCTTCCTCATTGCAGTGCAGCAAGTCGTTGCCTGGGCGCAAAGTCCAGGACGGCGAGTGATGTGCCTGCGATCGATACAGACAGAAACGTGCTGTTCGTGGCCCGGGCGCAGCTGATGCGAGCTTGGCTACTTCCAGTACGGAGGATCGACGTACTGCATGTTTTTCCAGCCCGGTGTGGTGGATGCCTTCGTCATTCAGCCGCCGTTTTCGCACGACACGCCACCAGTGCGCGTCAACGCCGCACTGGCGCGTGCCCGATAGCGGCGTTGATCAAGCGTCGACCTCTGCCAGTGCCTTGAGACCCACCGACAGCATCGCCAGATCAGCCGAGCCGGCCGCCACCTGATCGGCAATCACGCGGTTGTAGCGCGCCAGCGCCTCCTGTCGCGTGCCGCGCCATGTGTCGATGAGGGCATCCGCGCTCGTGCCGGGCGCCGCATCCTGCAAGACGGATTGCGTGAGCCGCCGCCGCAGTTGCCCCAGTTCTTCGAGCAGCGTTGCGCGCGCCAGCATCTGCCAATGCGTTTGCGTCGGCAGGCCGAGGATGCCGCCTTGCAGCCACCCGTAACCCAGCGGTTGGTCGAGGGCAAAGTACACGCGTGCGGCGAGCCGTGCATCGCAGCCGCCGGCGGTCGCAACCTCGGCGATGTCGAGCAATGACACACGCGCCGGCACGCCAGTTGCCACGCGCGCCAGTGCTTCCGGCACGCCGGCATCGGTAAAGACCTGCAGCTGCTGCGCCGCAGCTTGCGCAGATTCCTCAGGCTGCAGCGCGTCAATCTCGGGTGCGAGCGCATCGACCGCAGACCTGAAGTGCTCGACTGCGGTCGGTACATCCGCCACGCGCCGCCGCAGGAACCACAACGTCGCGCGCTCATGCAACTGCGCGAGCGCCGTGAACAGGGCAGTTTGCGTTTCGTGCGGCACCTGGGCGTCCAGGGCATCGACTTGTTGCCAGAGCGCGTCGAGCCGGTAGACCGCGCGTGCGACGAGGCTTGCCCACACCACGGCAAGCGGCTCTGCGCCGGTTTCTTCGGCCATCCGGTGCACGAAGGTCACGCCGGCCCGGTTGACGAGCGCGTTGGCGTGCATCGTCGCCAGAATCTCGCGACGCAGCGTGTGCCGGGGGATCGATGTAGCGCAACGCGTGTGCAGCGGCTGCGGAAAATAGTCCGGCAGACCATCGGCCACGAAAGGCTGGTCGGGCAGATCGCTGCCCAGCAGCACGTCGTACAGCCACATCTTGCTGTAGGCCATCAGCACGGCGCGTTCGGGTGTGGTCAGGCCGCCGCCGCTTGCCCGGCGAGCGTCGATCTCTTCATCGGCAGGCAGGAACTCGATTGCGCGATTCAGGCGCCCGCCGCGCTCCAGATACCGCATCAGCCGCGCCTCGGGGTCGAGCCACAGCGCCGTGCGCGTGCGCGCAAGTGACAGCGCCTGCGTCTGGAAGTAGTTGTCGCGCAGCACCAGTTCGCCCACCTCGTCGGTCATCTCGGCCAGCAGCGTGTTGCGCTGCTTGAGTGTCATCTCGCCGTCGGTCACGACCAGCCCCAGCAGGATCTTGATGTTGACCTCGTGGTCGGAGCAATCCACGCCGGCGGAGTTGTCGCTGGCATCGGTGTTGATGCGCCCGCCATGCTGCGCGTACTCGATGCGGCCGAGCTGCGTGCAGCCCAGGTTGCCGCCCTCGGCCACGACCTTGCAGCGCAGCTCGGCGCCGTTCACGCGCAGGCCATCGTTGGCCCGGTCGCCCACCTGTGCATGCGTTTCGGTGCTGGCCTTGATGTAGGTGCCAATGCCGCCGTTGTAGAGCAGATCAGCAGGTGCCTTGAGGATGGCGTGCAGCAGGTCGTTCGGCGCCATCTCGGTGGCCGTCACATCCAGCATGGCGCGCACCTCCGGCGTGAGCGCGATCGACTTGACCGTGCGCGGGAATATGCCGCCGCCGGGGCTGATCAGTGCCCGGTCGTAATCGGCCCAGCTTGAACGCGGCAGGTTGAACAGGCGCTCGCGCTCGGCAAAGCTCGTGGCCGCATCGGGCGACGGGTCGAGAAAAATGTGCCGATGGTCAAACGCCGCGAGCAGGCGGATATGGCGCGAGAGCAGCATGCCGTTGCCGAACACATCGCCCGACATGTCGCCCACGCCCACGACGGTGAAGTCCTGCGTCTGCGTATCGACACCCATCTCGCTGAAGTGCCGCTTGACCGATTCCCATGCGCCACGCGCGGTGATGGCCATCTTCTTGTGGTCGTAGCCCACCGAGCCGCCCGAAGCGAAGGCGTCGCCGAGCCAGAAGCCGTATTCGGCCGAGATGGCGTTGGCGTAATCGGAGAACGTGGCCGTGCCCTTGTCGGCGGCAACGACCAGGTAGGGATCGTCTTCGTCATAGCGCACGACGTCGCGCGGCGGCACGACGCGGCCGTCGACGTAGTTGTCGGTCAGGTCGAGCAGCCCGCGCAGGAAGGTCTGGTAGCACGCCACGCCTTCGGCCAGATACGCGTCACGGTCGCTGGCCGGCGGCGGTTGCTTGACAACAAAGCCGCCCTTGGAGCCCACCGGCACGATGACGGTGTTCTTGACCATTTGCGCCTTGACCAAGCCGAGCACCTCGGTTCGGAAGTCTTCGCGCCGGTCAGACCAGCGCAAACCACCCCGCGCAACCTTGCCGCCCCGCAGGTGCACGCCTTCTACGCGCGGCGAATACACCCAGATCTCGAACATCGGCTTGGGCTCGGGCAGGCCCGGCACGCGCGCTGGGTCGAACTTGAACGACAGATAGGGCTTGGGCTGCCCCTGTCCGGCATCCGGCAGGCTCTGAAAATAGTTCGTGCGCAACGTGGCTTCCACCACGCCCAGGAACTGCCGCAGGATGCGGTCTTCATCCAGGTTGGGCACGTCTTCGAGCGCCTCGTCGATCTGCTTGCGCAGCGTTTCGCTCGCGCGCGAACGTTCGGCCTCGGCAAGGGCAGGGTCGAATCGCACCAGGAACAGCCGCACCAGCGCCCGCGCAATCGACGGGTTGCCGTTCAGCGCGCTTTCCATGTACGTATTGCTGAAGGTCGAACCGATCTGGCGGATGTAGCGCGCGTATGCACGCAGGATGCGGACCTCGCGCCAAGTCAGGCCGGCCTGCAGCACGAGGCGGTTGAGATCATCGTTTTCCAGCTCGCCGCTCCAAATGCGCGCGAAGGCGTCTTCAAAGCGTGCGCGGGCTTCGTCCAGATTGACTTCGCTGCCGTCGATGGTCTCCATGCCGAAGTCGTGCATCCAGATGGGGGCGGCATCGGCAGGTTCGATGCAGTAGGGGCGCTCTTCGTTGACGCGCACGCCCAAGTGTTCAAGCATCGGCAGGCTGTGCGACAGCGATGTTGGCTGGCCGGCGCGGTAGATCTTGAAACGCAGCGCACCGGGTGGCGCTTCGAGCGGCCGGTAGAGCTGCATGGTCAGCACGTTGTCCGTGGCATTGGCGCCGAGCAGCGGCTCCATCAGTTCGATGTCGCGCACGGCAAGGCGTGCGGCGTAGTCCTCTCGAAAACCTGCCGGAAACGCGCCGGCATAGCGGCGCAGCAGGCGATTGCCGCGCTCTTCGCCGCCGCGTTCGAGCAGCGCGTCGGCCAGGTCGTCCTGCCAGCGCCGGGCGGCCTGCACGATGCGGTCTTCGAGTTCGGCCACGTCCACGTCGGGCACGTTGCCTGGCTGCGTGCGCACGGTGATGTGGATGCGCGCCAGCATCGATTCCGACAGCAATGGCGTGAACTCCACTGCGGTGCCGTGATACGCCGCCTGCAGCAGACCCTGGATGCGCACGCGCAGATCCGTGTTGAACTTCTCGCGCGGCACGAACACAAGGCACGACACGAAGCGGTCAAAAGGATCACGGCGCACGAACAGGCGCGTGCGCTGGCGCTCCTGCAACC
Source organism: Ralstonia sp. GX3-BWBA (assembly GCF_003290055.1). Taxonomy (NCBI): domain Bacteria; kingdom Pseudomonadati; phylum Pseudomonadota; class Betaproteobacteria; order Burkholderiales; family Burkholderiaceae; genus Ralstonia; species Ralstonia sp. GX3-BWBA. The sequence continues at coordinate 135,030 of NZ_QMKS01000019.1, forward strand.
GCAGGATGCCGAGTGCGATGTCGTGCAACGCTTCGGCGTCCATCTGGAACAACTCGTCGCGCGGGTATTGCTCCAGGATCGTGACGAGCGTCTTGGCCAGATGCCCGTCGGGAAGGAAGCCCGTGCGTCGGATGACGTCGGCCACCTTGCGGCGCACCAGCGGAATGTCTTCAGCCGGCACCATGTAGACGTTCGACGTGTACATCCCCAGGAAACGCCGCTGCCCACAGACACGGCCCTCGGCGTCAAACAGTTTGATGCCGATGTAGTCGAGATACCCGGGCCGGTGCACGGTGGCCCGCGAGTTGGCCTTGGTGAGGAAGATGGGCTCGGGTGCGTCGATGAACTTGGTCGCGCCCGGTGCCAGGCGCGTCGTGTCCGGCGTGGAGGTGTCGCGCAGCGCTTCACGCAGCACGCCCAGGCCGGTGCCTGGTATGCCGCGCAGGTAATGGCCATCGTCTTGCGTGATCAGTTCGTAATCACGATAACCAAGGAAGGTGAAATGCCGCTCGATCATCCAGGTGAGGAAGGCCTGCGTTTCGGCGATCTCGGCACGTTCCACGTCACCGGTGGAGGGCTGCGCGGCGCGTACGGCCAGCGCATCGATGGCGGCCTGGGCGGCCGTTTGCATGGGCTTCCAGTCTTCCACCGTGGCACGCACGTCGCCAAGTACACGCATGAGGCCGTCGTGCAAAGCCTGCAGGCGGTCCGGTTCGGAGAACCGATCGACCTCGATGTGGATGGTCGATTCGAAGCGGGCTACGCCGTGGGTTTCCCTGTCCGCATCGGCGGGTGTATCGGGCATGTCGCCCGCAAGGGCCGCCGGGCGCTGGACACCGCCGCCGGCCGAGACCGCCACGCGCATGCCTGCGCCATCGCGCTGTACGCGGTAGACCGGGTGGAAGGCGGAATGCAGCGCCAGCCCTTGCCGGTTGATCTCCATGGTCACGGAGTCGAACAGGAACGGCATGTCGTCGTTGACGATTTCAACGACCGTGTGACCGCAGTACCAGCCGTGCTGTTCGAGGCTCGGGTTGTAGACCCGTACGCGCGGTTGGCCCGACACGAATTTCTGGCCCAGTTGCCAGTGCGCCATCGCCGCGCCGTAGAGGTCGGCAACGCTGCGCGAGATCACGTCTTCGGGGTCTGCCAGACCGTAGTAATGCCGCAGGAACGGCTCGAACAGGTCGGCAATATCGGGCGCACGTTCGCGCGCCAGGGCCACTGCATCCGCCATGTGCTGGCGGACCTTGTCTTCGTGCTGGGCAGGCATGAGGCGGCTCCCGAAGAAGGGCTGCCTCATGCTACGCCGCGTGCCCATGGCTGGCAATCAGCGTGCGCGGCGCACGGCTTTTCAGATGCCGCTGTGTGCAGTGCAGCGAGAGAACAGGTGGTTCACTCGCTACTTGCCGCGCGCATCAGCGATGCGTCATCCAGCCTTTACGACGTTGATGCGCAGGGCCGGCTCACCCGCCGCGATGGCCAGCAGGCGGTCCACATTCGGGTGGGCGCCGGGGCGGTTGCGTGCATCGATGGTGTGCTCGGCAAACACGGCCAGGCCGTGCTCGGCGGCCTTGGCGTCGAGCTGCCCGAACGTCTGCTGCAGGTAGTGATACACCGCCACCGAACCTTGCTTGCCCGGCTTGTTTTCGATATCGGCCACCACTGCGCCCTGGCCGTCGACCAGATCGATGCGTTCGATGCCGTCAATGGCGGGCAGTTGGGCGAGGTTGTCCTTGAATACGCTGGTCGGTTGAATCACTGCGGTTGCTCCGTTGGTTGATCAGGCGGGCCGTATGTTAACGGCTCCGGCCCGACCCGCACGAGCTTGCGCGTTCTTCAGCGTTTGGCGCCGGCCTTGTTCACGGCAATGGCTGCCTGGATGAGCGCCTTCAACGCTTTCTCGTTCACCTTGTCGCCCTCGCGGAAATCGATGGCGCGGCGAGTGTTGCCGTCCAGGCTGGAATTGAACAGGGCGGAAGGATCAGGCACTGAGGCGCCCTTGGCAAACGTCATCTTCACCGTCTGCTTGTAGGCCTCGCCGGTGCAGATCAGGCCATGGTGCGACCACACGGGCACGCTCCATTTCCATTCCTCCACCACGTCGGGATCGGCTGCCCGGATGATGGCGCGCAGGCGGGCGAGCATCTCGCCGCGCCAGTCGTCCAGCTCTGCAATGCGTGCGTCGATCAGTTCGGATGCGGATGCGGGTGCGGCGGTGTCCTGCGTGCTCTTCTTCATGTGTCTGCCTCCGTGGTGGGCCCAAGCAGAACATTCTGGCAGGAACATGGGCCGGTAGCCACTCGGCAACGGTGGGCGAGATGCCCCATCTGGCCGCGCGCTGAAAAACCGATAAATGCCGTTTTTTTTTTTGCTTTTGGCATCAACAAAAAAATAATTCGCGAGATAAAAAGAAAATAAAACGGCGCTCAGTTAACGGCGATGAGAAAAATAACTTGAGCGTTTCTGCGCAATTCCCCACTTGAGTGGGGATGTAAAACGATTTCGCCGGGAATCCAAGTGCCGCAAGGGTAGGCGCCGCAATGCCTGTGCCACGAAAATTCAATGCCGCAATGCCCGGATGGTTGATGCGACAGTCATCGATTGGTCATCTTTCGACTTCAATAATTGCGCCTCCGGAGTTTAGGAAAACATATTGAGGCACCCTTCTTTCAGGGGGTGGCTGAATCGAGAGAATTTCAAATGACCATTCGTCATCGCATTACATTGCTGGTGGTGCTGATGTTTGCCGCGCTGGCGGCCATCGGCGGATACGCGGTCTACCAGACCCGGGGCAGCGCGGCAGAAGTCCGCCAAGTGACGGAGGGCGTGGTGCCAAGCGCGCTGGCATCGGCTGATCTTGTATCGCTCGTCAAGGATGTCCAGCTTGCGACGATGGTGCTGGTGTATGCGCCCGACGGCAACATCGTTGCGCAAGCTCGGGACGACCTGAAGGCCAAGGAAGCGGCGCTGCGCGCTGCGTTGGACGTGCAAGCCAAGCGCGCCAACAGCCACGCGCAGGAAGGCCTGGTTGCACAGGCTAAGGAAAGCGTCGACAGCTACGTCGAGGCCATCCAGCAGACCACCGACATGAAGCTCGCGGGCAAGGACGAGCTGGCACAGGCCTTCTTGTTTGCCAACGTGGCCAGCTACCGCGACGTGCTGGAAAAGATTGTCGAAACGCTGCGCATCGAGAAAAACCGTGAGAAGGACGAAGCCATCGCCGGCCTGAACGGCAAGCTTGCGAGCACGGCCACCACCATCGGCGTGGTGAGCGGCGTGGCCATCGTGCTGCTCACCGCCATCGGCATGCTGCTGTATCGCCAGATCACCCGCCCGCTCACGCGCATGCAGGCTGAGATGAGCGAGATCGCCACCAGCCAGGACTTCACGCGCCGTGTGCCGGTGGGCCGCATGGACGAGATCGGCCATTCTGTTGTCGCGTTCAACCAGATGATCGAGAAGATCCAGGAGAACGCCGCGCTGCTCAAGCAGAAGACGGCCGACATCCAGGCGATGCTGCAGAACATGCAGCAGGGCATCCTGACCGTGGTCGATGGCGGCGTGGTGCACGAGGAATACTCGATCTACCTCGAATCGATTTTTGAGACGCAGGAGATCGCCGGCCGCAAGTTGATGGAGCTGATCTTTGCCGATACCAGCCTTGGCGCCGATACGCTGTCGCAGGTGGAGGCGGCGGTCGATGCCTGCCTTGGGCAGGACATCATCAACTTCGCGTTCAACCAGCATTTGCTGGCGAGCGAGGTGGAAAAGCGCATGCCGGATGGGCGCGTGAAGACGCTCGACCTGTCGTGGTCGGCCATTACCGACGAGAGCGACACCATCCTGCGCCTGATGCTGTGCGTGCGCGATGTAACCGAGCTGCGCAAGCTGGCCGCCGAGGCCAGCGAGCAGCGCCGCAACCTGGAGATGATCGGCGAGATCCTGGCGGTGAGCCAGGAGAAGTTCCAGCACTTCATCGACAGCTCCACGACCTTTGTGCACGAGAACGAACGGATCATCCGTCAGTATTCGCAGGCGGACAGCGCGGCCATTGCGGCGCTGTTCCGCAACATGCACACCATCAAGGGCAATGCGCGCACGTACAACCTGCAGCATCTGACCAACGTGGTGCACGAGACCGAGCAGACCTACCACGCGCTGCGCGAACCTGACACCGAACACACATGGGATCAGGACTGGCTGATGGAAGAGCTGACGCGTGTGCGCGAGGCCATCGAAAACTACGCCCGCCTCAATGAGGTGAAGCTCGGCCGCAAGGGCGATGCGGTGTCAGGCCATGCCACGCAAGCCGCTCCCGACGCGATGCTGCGCATTCAAGAAAGCCTGCGCCTGCTGGAATCGGCCAACCCGGGCAGCCTGCACGAACTCGTGGCGATGCGCGATTCGGTCTATCAACTGCTGCGCCTGCTGGGCAGCGAGACGGTGGACGCGCTGTTGTCCGGCGCGTTGCAATCGCTGCCGTCGCTGGCGCAAGAGCTGGGCAAGGAGCCTGTGGCCGTGCGTATCGACGACAACGGCTATCGCGTGCGCACCGAGGCGCGCGGCATCCTGCAGAACGTGTTCATGCACCTGCTTCGCAACTCGATCGACCACGGCATCGAACCGGCGGAAGAGCGTATCGCCCACGGCAAGCCGGCTGCCGGTACGATCGACATCGACGTCGGTGTGGACCAGGGCATGCTCCAGATCACGCTGTGTGACGACGGCCGGGGCCTTGCGCTCGACCGCATCCGCACCATCGCCATGGAGCGCGGCTGGATCGGCGCAGGCCAACACGCGACCGACGAAGACATCGCGCAGTGCATCTTCCGTCCGGGCTTCTCGACCGCCGACAAGGTGACAGAAGTGTCCGGACGCGGCGTCGGCATGGACGCCGTGCTGGAGTTCCTTAAGCGCGAGCATGGCCGCATCGAACTGCGCTTTACCGACGACAACAAGGGTGCTGCGTTTCGCCAGTTCCAGACGGTGGTGTGCATGCCCGAACGTTTTGCAGTCGACAGCGTGAACGCTGCGCTCGGCGCGCAACCGGCAGTGCGCATGGATCTGGATAAGGAAGCATCGTGATGGGGGCGATTGTTCTGGCCGTAATCACCGGCGGCTCCGTGGCTGGTGTGCTGGTGTGGCTGATCCGGCAACGGAAGGTGAGTGCGATGGCGCGCACCTTGGACGATGCCGATGGCCGCATCGCTGATCTGTCGGTCGAGCTTGCAAGGCACGCCGCGCTGGTGGAAACGGGCATGCGTGAGGTTGCCGCACTGGAAACCACCGTCGCCCAGATGCGCGATGCCGCTTCCGATCAACTGGAAGTCATCGAGCAACTGCGCACCGAACTGCAGTCGGCCACGGCAGCGAAGGAACAGTGGGCGAGCCGCGCCACGAAGATTGCTGAAGAAGCCGCACGCCTGCGGGGCCTGGCGCTGACGTTCGAGCGCTGGCATGAGCAGATGATCTCGCTCATGGAGCAGAACCACGACATGCACGCGAAGAACCAGGAGCTGCAGTCCATCGTGCGGCATGTCGTGATCGTCTCGCTCAATGCATCCATCGAGGCGGCGCGTGCGGGCACGGCGGGCCGGGGTTTTGCCGTGGTGGCCAGCGAGGTGCGCGCGCTGGCTGCGCGTTCGGAAGAACTGTCGAAGAGCTACCGGAACAGCCTGCACCTGAACGATCTGACCACCACCGCCACGTTCCAGGACATCCAGGCGGGCGGCAAGATGATCACCGCGTCGCTGTCGAGCGTCGAGGCGCTGGCTAGCCAGTTTCAACACCAGCTTCACTAGGCAGGCCCGACGTGATCCGCAGCAACGCACAAGACAGTTTCGATCGCATCTTCCGCAAGGCCGCACGTACGCGGCTTACGCGGCAGCCGGAAGACACCTGCCATATCAGCACCGCGGCCGAAGATGACACCCTGAGTGGCGAGGACGCCCTCATCCTCACCATCTCGTCCATCGCCTTCCGCCTGCTGCTGGTGTTGCGCTTTGATGACTCCGACGCCACGCGCGCCTACTTCACTGGTGAAGGCACGGGGCGTTCTTTTGAAGAGGCGCGTCTGGAGATCGGCAACCTGTGCTGCGGCGCGCTCAACCAGGAACTGCTGCAGGTGTTTCCCGACCTTGGCATGTCCACGCCCTATGTGGTGAGCGCGCGCTGCCTGCCGTATCTGGACGTGCTCAAGCCAGGCTACGTGGCCGCCTATGCGGTCACCATCAACGACACGGTGCGGGTGGACGCTACCGTGTGCGTGTGTGCCCATGCACCGCTGGATTTCGTGGCCGATGTGAGCGGCGAAGTGGAATCCGGCGGCGAGTTGGAATTGTTTTGATTGGATAGATTGAGAACGAGGAAAGCGTCATGAGCAAGATTCTGGTTGTCGACGATTCGAGCACCGTCCGCGATGAGGTGGCCGGTTTTCTGAAGAAGCACGGTCTGGCGGTGGACACCGCCGTGGACGGCAAGGACGGCCTGGCCAAGATCAAGGCCAACCCCGGCCTCAGACTCGTCATCAGTGACGTGAACATGCCCAACATGGACGGCCTGACTATGGTCGAAAAGGTGCGCGGTGAGCTGGGCAACAAGACGGTCAACGTCATCATGCTCACCACCGAAAGCAGCCCTGCCATGAAAGACCGCGGCAAGGCCGCCGGCGTGAAGGGCTGGATCGTCAAGCCGTTCAAAGGCGATGCAGTGCTGGAGACCTTCAAGAAGTTGGCAAGCTGAAAGACGGGGCGGCACGGCCGGGTGCTTCATGATCAACCCGGCGCTGGAGGGCATGGCGCCCGCGCGATTTTGGAGCCAAACTTGCTTGCCTGAAGCTGGTTTGGCCGAGGGAGCCATCATGCAAGAGCTCGCCTTTCGCACGCTGCTGTACCGCTACTTCTTCTTCGGCTGGCTGTTCAAAGACGCCAGCCGCGGCAACCTGTTCGAGCGCTCGGCCGCGTGGCGTTTCAACCAGGCGCACGCGCACTGGCTGCTGGCCTATATGCGGCGCTGGCTCTGGTGCGGGTTGCTTTTCTACGCCCTGGGCGGCGTGCTGGAACTGGGGCTCAACACGCCGGGCCTGTCGGTGCTGTTCTACGTGCCCAGCGCGTTGAGCGTGCCCGTCAACGTAGTCATTGGGGTGCTGTGGATTGGCCTGAAGGCACTGCCCGGCCCGCTGCGCGAGCGGTAGACGCGTGCGCGGCTAGACCGTGGCCACGAGCAGCTCTTCGGCATTGCGCGGCGGGCGCAGGCCGTCGGCGCGGCCTGCAAAATAGCGGTCCGTCAACATGTCTGCCGAAATGTGCTGGGCATCGCGAAAGCCGTTTTCGCGGGCCAGCGCGAATATTTCGGGCGGCGTGAAGAAGCTGATGAACGGCGTGCCGCTCGCGCGTGCACCTTTCTCCGCCATCTCAAGGCCAGGCCGGACGTCCGGGTCCGCCATCTCCAGCGGCAGCAGGAACGTCATCGCCAGCATCGAGCCCGGCGCAAGCGACGCCACCTGCCGCAGCGTGGCCGCATTCGCTTCTTTCGACAGATACATGCTCACGCCCATGGACACCACAATGGCCGGCCTGCCCGTATCAAACCCGGCGGCGACCAGCGCATCCTGCCAGGATTCGCGCGCCTCAAAATCCACCGGAACGAAGCGCAGCCAATGCGGAACGCCGAAGCCCAGTTCTTCCAGGCGCTGCCGCTTCCAGGCCTGCGGCCCCGGCTGATCGACCTCAAACACCGTCATGCGCGATGCCACATCGGGCCGGCGCTGCGCAAAGCTGTCCAGCCCCGCCCCGAGAATCACGTACTGGCTCAAACCACGGACTGCCTGCTCGATGACGAGGTCTTCGATAAAGCGCGCACGCGCCACAATGGACGCGCGAAACGGACGCGTGAACTGCGGGTCCATGTCGCCGCGTTGTTGCCAGCCGGGTTCTGGGTCCAGCAACTTCAAGCCCACCTCGTCTTCCAGCACGTGCGGCGGTGCATCGCTGTGCACATGCAAGGCGCGCCACAATGCGACGCGCGCTGCGGTGCTGTCGGGGGATGCAGTCTGTGGTTCGTTCATTGCACACACGCCTCCATCGATGGATCAGTCGATCAGGTGATCAATTCGGATGCTGATACTCGGGAAACACAGCAACGGCCTGCACGGGCTGCTTCGTCATGCAGACCTCGAACAGGCGGCTGCCGAGCCACTCGGCCAGCCAGGCCCGCACTGCCGGCAAAGGCTGACCGGCAAACCAGTCCGGCTCTACCGCAGCAAACTGCCGCACGAACGGGAAGATCGCCAGATCCGTTGCGCACGGTGTCGAGCCGCCAAGATAGCGTTGATCCAGCAAGCGTGATTCCAGCGGTATCAGCAGGGCTTCTGTTGCCCGAGCACGGGCCGTCTCGCGGGGCGTGGTCTCGTGCGGATAGCGGTCGGGGTACTTGTAGCGATCGAGCTGGCGTTTGAACTCGCCGTCGTTGGTACGCAGCAGGGCGAGGTTGTCATCGGATTGCGCGCGGCTCCACCAGCCATCGGCGTCGCGTGCGTTGAAGGCCCAGCGCATGATGTCGAGGCTCTCTTCCAGCACGCTGCCGTCTGTCAAATGCAAGACAGGAACAGTGCCCTTGGGAGACAGCGCCAGCAGTTCGGCAGGCTTGTCGCGCATGACGATCTCAAACGTCCGGAAGCGCCGATTGGCCTGCAGCATCGCCAGGCGCGCACGCATGGCGTAGGGGCAGCGGCGATAGCTGTAGAGCAGGGGCAAGTCTTGGCGGTCGGACATCGGTGCGAATGCGAAGTGACGGATTTCAAGCGCGTCAGGGTAGCGGATGCATGGGCGCGGCGTGCTAGGCCACCAGGCGTGTGTGGCCCGATCGTCCCGATCGCCCGGAGCGCCCCGAGCGCCGCACCGATTGCGGCGGCTGCCCGAACACGCGGATGAACGCGCGCCGCATGCGTTCCGGATCGGCAAAGCCCACGGCGCGCGCGACCTGTTCCAGCGATTCATCGCCGGCTTCCACGCGCGGCCGGGCGATTTCTGCACGGAGCTTTTCGATGGCCTTGGCCGGCGTCTGGCCGGTCTCTGCCACAAAGGCGCGGTCGAACTGCCGGCGGCTCAGGTGGGCGACTTCGGCCAGGCGGTCGACATCGAGCGCTTCATGCAGGTGTTCGCGCGCATAGCCCAGCGCACGTGCAATGCGGCTCGATGCCGGGTCCAGCTCCAGCAAGGTCGAGAACTGCGATTGCCCGCCGGGCCGCCGGTGGTAGACCACCAGCTCGCGGGCCACGGCGCGCGATACGTCGACCCCCAGGTCTTCCTCAATGAGCGCCAGCGCCAGGTCGATGCCCGACGAGATGCCGGCCGACGTCCAGACCGGCCCGTCGTGAATGAAGATGTGATCGCTCTGCACCTGCACGCGCGGATAGCGCCGCTGCAGCAGCGCTGCCATGCGCCAGTGTGTGGTTGCGCGCCGGCCATCGAGCAGGCCCGCCGCTGCCAGCGCAAAGGCGCCGGAACACACGCTTGTCATGCGGCGCGAATGCTCGGCCGCTTCCCGCACGAAGGCGATCAGCCGCGGCGAGAACGCGTCTTCGCGTGGGCCGTTGCCGCCCGAGATGATCAGCGTATCGAAGACCGGATCGTCCAGGCCCTGCGTCTGCATGACGAGGCCGGGCGCGCTCTGCACCAGCGTGCCGCTTTCGGACAGCACGTCGATGCGATATGCCGGCTGCGGCGCGAGTCGATTCGCCACGTCAAAGGCCGTCAGCGGGCCGGTGAAATCGAGCAGGCTGCAGCCCGGAAACACCAAAAAGCCGATTCTGCGCATGATGTCTTGAAATAAGGGATTAACGTCATTTAGGCCTGATGTTGCTCCGCCAGACTGCTGCTGTCAAACGCATTTCTGGAGAAACGATCATGACAACCGCGATGTGCTTACCGGCCACTTCCACGCCCATGTCGCGCCATCACCGCTGGAAGGTGCTGGGTGTGGGCGTGGCGGCCAATGCGAGCTTTTCGGCAGCGTTCTCAGGCATCCCTACGACTGCCGTGTTTATCCGCTCGGCGTATCACCTGGGCAATGCGGAACTGGGCGTGGCACTGGGCGCGTTGGGATTGGGCATCGCCATCAGCGAGTTGCGGTGGGGCTTGCTGACCGACCGCTGGGGCGACCGCACGGTGCTGCTGACAGGGCTTGGGTTGACCGCGCTGGCGCTGTTCGTGATGGCATGCTGCGTGGCGCCGCTGCATGGCCACGTGCCGCCGCTGGCGTGGCTGGTGGGCGGCATGCTGAGTGTGGGCCTCTTGGGTGGCAGCGTGAACGGATCAAGCGGGCGCGCCGTCATGGGCTGGTTTCGCGAAGGCGAGCGGGGGCTGGCCATGAGCATCCGCCAGACCGCCGTTCCGCTGGGCGGCGGCATTGGCGCCCTGGTGCTGCCGAGCCTGGCCGCGCACGCCGGGTTTGCCGCCGTGTATGGGGTACTGGCGGCGGCGTGTGCGTTGACTGCGGCGCTGACGTGGTTGTGGGTGCATGACGCACCGGACACGGTGAATGCGGTTGCACACACAGCGGCGCCTGGCGGTACGGGCCCGCTGCGCGATCCGACGCTGTTGCGCATGGCCTTGGCCATTGGGCTGCTGTGCGTGCCGCAAGGGGCGGTGGTCGCCTTCGCCACGGTGTTCCTGCGCGACTTTGCGCACGCCAATGTGCTCACGCTCAGCCTGACCATGGCAGCAGTGCAGGGCGGGGCGGCCGTCATGCGCGTTTGGAGCGGGCGCTGGACCGACCGTCACGGCAATCGCCGCGCCTATCTGCTTACCTGCGCGCGGTTGAGCGCCGGGCTGTTTGTCGTGCTGGCCGGCGTGGCGTGGATGACGTCGGCACTGTCGATCGATCTGTCGGTCATGCGCGTTGCGCTGGTAGCGGCCGTGGTGGCGGGCGGCATCTGCGTATCGGCGTGGCATGGCGTGGGCTATACCGAACTGGCCACCTTGGCCGGTGCGCAGCGTGCTGGAACGGCGCTGGGTCTGGGCAACACGGGCGCGTTTGCGGCGCTCGGGATCACATCGCTGTGCCTGCCGCAACTGCTGGCGTGGTCGTCGTGGCCCGTGGTGTGGCTGGTGACAGCGGGGAGCGCGCTGATTGCTTGGCGTGTGCTGCCGGCGGACCGTCGGTAGGCGCGCGCCACGCCAATCCCCTTCGTTTCTTCCTATAGTGACCCGCAGGGCGCCGCCCCGCGCGGGCCCGCAGAACGAAGCAACGCAACGAAACGAAACGAGGGGGGCGCCATGGCAGGCTTGGATGCAATCGAGCACGTGGTCGTGCTGATGTTGGAGAACCGGTCGTTCGACAACCTGTTCGGCACGCTGTATTCAAAGTGCGCGGAGTTCGACGGCCTGTCGGGCGAAGAGACGAACCCCGACGGCGGCGGCCAGCCCATCCGCGTATGGACATCGCCCTCGCCGCCCAACGTGATGACGCTGCCCAACCCCGACCCGGGCGAGCTGTTCACCGACATCAACCAGCAGCTCTTCGGTCAGCAGATGCCGCTGGGCCAGACGCCCACCATGCAGGGTTTCACCACCAACTACGCCAAGAACGGTGGCGACCCGCGCGACATCATGCATTTCTTCACGTCGGACCAGGTGCCCGCACTCAGCACGCTGGCGCGCAACTACGCCGTGTGCGATGCGTGGTTTGCCTCGGCGCCGTGCCAGACGTGGCCCAATCGGTTCTTTGTGCACACCGGTACCGCGCACGGTTATCCGAACAATTCGCCGGTGCACTTTCCGTATCTCATGCCGACGCTGTTCAATGTGCTCGACGGCGCGGTGCCCGACGATTGGGCCGTCTATTACCACGACTTCGCGCAGTCGCTCACGCTGACGCGGCTGTGGCTGCATCTGGACCACTTTCACCTGTTCGACGATTTTCTCGACGATGCGTCCAGCGGCAAGCTGCCCTCATACAGCTTTATCGAGCCCCGCTACTTTGCCGATCTCGACTGGCCCAACGATATGCATCCGCCGCACGACGTCGGCTACGGCGATGCGCTCGTCGCGCAGGTGTACAACGCGCTGCGCAGCTCGCCGCAGTGGCATCAGACCATGCTCGTCATCACCTTCGACGAGCACGGAGGCTGTTTCGACCACGTGCCTCCGCCCGCCGTGGTGCCGCCCAGCCCGCCGCAACCGGGGCAGCTCTTCGCGTTCGACCGGCTGGGCGTGCGCGTGCCGGCGGTGGTGGTGTCGCCGTGGATTCCCAAAGGCACGATCTTCCGCTCGACGGTGGCGCAGCCGTACGACCACACCGCCATCATCAAGACACTGCGCGTGCGGTACAACATCCAGACGCCGCTCACCGCCCGCGATGCCAGCGCGCCCAACCTGGGGCAGGTGCTGGAGTTGAGCGCGCCCGATGACAACCGCGAGCCCGTCGTCGCGCGTGCCATGGCTGCGAATCCGACGGGCTTGCAGGCCGCCCGCAACGCGCCGCTCAATGACTTCCAATGGGCCATGCACGAATCGGCGGCGATGCTGGCGCCGCTGGGCACCGGCATCAGCATCGATGACCACGTGCGCAACCTGTCGACCGATCAACAACCGCCGGTGCCCGCCGCGCAGAATGCCCAGCAGGCGGCACAGCACATCAAGGATGTGCTCGCGTCGATGGACTTGCCGCACGCGGGGCAATGATCGTGAAAGCAGCGCGAATGTTTCACCCGTTGAACGCGCGTATGTGCAGTGTGCGAAGTGCGTTCAGCAGTGCGCTGTATGCGCCGTATATTCAGTACAAACCCGGACATATTGATTAAAGAACGCTGAGTATCTGTCGTTAATTTGGCTAAAGTCGGCGCCCCGTCTGGGGTCGCGATGTTTTGTTCTTAGCAATCCACGGCAGATATGAAGACGCTCTCCATCAAGGCCCGGCTGGCGCTGGTCCTGTTTGTTTTGGCTGTATTCCTGGCGGGCGTCGGCGCGCTCGGGTTGTACGGCAACATGCGCTCCAACAACGCGCTGAAGGAAACCTATTCGAATCAGCTCGCATCCACCCGTGCGCTGGGTCAGGCCATTTCTCGGCTGGTGCAAGTCCGTACGGCGCTGGATCGTGCCGTCTATGAAACGGATGACGCGAAGATCGCCGACTTGGTGAAGGCCGCCCGCGAACAGGTCAAGGCAAGCGACGACGGTTGGAATGCCTACAGCGCCCTGCCGTTTGCGACGCCCGAGGAAGAGCAGACCGCCGGCGAGGCCAAGCGCCTGCGCGATGCGTTCTTCAACGATGGTTTGAAGCCGGCTCTGGCAGCGTTCGACCGCCACGACTACGCTACCGCGCGCCCGCTGGTGCTCGACAAGCTGTACGAACTGTTCGTCCCGTACGCCATCAAGGCCGATCGACTGAGCGCCATTCAAGCTGAGGTGGCCGCTTCGTCCTACGGTAAGGCGCAGTCGTTCTTCGACGGCCTGGTGTGGGCATTCATCATCGTGATTGCCGTGGGTGTGGCGCTGGCGGCTGCGTGCTACCTCGTGCTCTCTCGTGCCATCTCGCGCCCGCTTGAAGAGATGCTGGTGCACTTCCATGAGATCTCGGGCGGCAACCTGACCACCAACGTACGCATCCACTCGCGTGACGAGATGGGCCTGCTGATGGAAGGCCTGCAACAGATGCAAGCCAAGCTGAAGGAGACCGTGGTGACGGTGCGTCGCGGCAGCGAGTCGATCGCCTCGGCCACGCAGCAGATCGCAGCGGGCAACACCAATCTGTCGCAGCGCACGGAAGAGCAGGCCAGCTCGCTGGAAGAAACCGCATCGAGCATGGAAGAGCTCACGAGCATCGTGAAGCAGAACGCCGACAACGCGCGTCAGGCGAGCACGCTGGCGGTCAGCGCCTCCGAGATTGCCGTGGAGGGCGGTGCCGTCGTGCAGGATGTGGTAACCACCATGGGCGAGATCAGCGAATCGTCGCGCAAGATCACCGACATCATCGCCGTGATCGAAGGCATTGCGTTCCAGACCAACATCCTGGCGCTCAACGCTGCGGTGGAAGCCGCGCGTGCAGGCGAACAGGGCCGCGGCTTTGCCGTGGTGGCCGGTGAAGTGCGCACGCTGGCGCAGCGCAGTGCGGGTGCCGCGAAGGAGATCAAATCGCTGATCGAAGACTCCGCCACGCGTGTGGAATCGGGCTCGACACTGGTGGCGCGTGCAGGCAAGACGATGGAAGAGATCGTCGTGGCCGTAAAGCGCGTGACCGACATCATGGGCGAGATCAGCGCGGGCTCGGCTGAGCAAAGCACCGGCATCGAGCAGATCAATGAGGCGGTCACGCAGATGGACGACGTGACGCAGCAGAACGCGGCGCTGGTCGAGCAGGCCGCAGCCGCTGCACAGGCACTGGAGGAACAAGCGGACGAGCTGCGCCGCGCTGTGGCGGTGTTCCGCGTGGCGATGTAACGCACGATTCCTGATGGGTTGCCCTGGCAGCGAAATGGCTGCCGCGGCGCTACACTGCGGGGTCGGCCTTCGGGTCGGCCCCGCTTTGTTTTATGCGGTGCACTCAGAAGCCGCTCATGGTCCTGCCACGCCCCCCGAGCCGCTCGCTACGCGCCATGAGCCGGTTCACATAACGATTATCCGGAGGTGTCATGCGTTTCCAGTGTCGTCGTGTTCCCGTTCGCGCCTTGGTGTCTGCAGCTGTGTTGGCATGCAGCGCTGGCGCGTTCGCTCAGACCATCCCCGCCAGCAAGCCCGCGCCCACCACGCTCACGCCCGAGCAGCAGCGCTATCACGACATCTACAAAGAGCTGGTCGAGATCAACACGACGCATTCGGCCGGTGACACAACCAACGCTGCGCATGCGATGGAAAAGCGCCTGCGCGACGCGGGGTTTGCCGCTGCCGACATACAGGTGCTTGAGCCGTTCCCGAAGAAGGGCAACCTGGTGCTGCGCTTCAAGGGCAGCGGCGCCAAGAAGCCGATGCTGCTGCTTGCCCACATTGACGTGGTGGAAGCCAAGCGCGAAGACTGGAAGACCGACCCCTTCAAGCTGCAGGAGACGGACGGCTATTTCACCGCGCGTGGCGCGATTGACGACAAGGCGATGGCCTCGGCCTTCGTGTCGGTGCTGGGGCAGCTTAAACAGGAAGGCTTCAAGCCATCGCGCGACATCATCCTGGCGTTGACCACCGATGAGGAGCGCGGCGATGTGCCGACCAACGGCGCGTACTGGATCGTCAACAACAAGCCCGAGCTGGTGAGGGCCGAGTTCGGCATCAACGAAGGCGGTGGTGGCGAGTTGCGCAATGGCAAGCCGGTGCTCCATCGCATTCAGGTGGCCGAGAAGATGTACACGACGTACGAGCTTGAAGTGCGTGACGTGGGCGGCCACAGCTCGGTGCCGACGAAGACGAACCCGATCTATGCGTTGTCAGCCGCGCTGGATCGGTTGGGGGCGTATCAGTTTCCCGTCAAGCTGGCCGACGTGACGCAGACCTACTTCGCACGCAGCGCGCCGCTGGCCACGGGGCAACTGGCGGACGACATGCGTTCGGTCGGTACCGGCAAGCCGGACCATGCTGCGATCGATCGGCTCTCGGCCATTCCGTTCTACAACGCGCAGTTGCGCACCACCTGCGTGGCCACGATGGTCAATGCCGGCCATGCAGAGAATGCGCTGCCGCAATCGGCCAAGGCCACCGTCAATTGCCGCATCCTGCCGCACGATGATCCGGCCGATATTGATCGTCAGTTGAAGCAGGTGATCGGCAACGAGAAGATCAGCGTGCGCTACGTCAACAAGCCGCTTGCGAGCCCCGCGTCGCCGCTCAATGGCGACCTGGTGAAGACGGTGGAGGCGCTGACGCAGCAGATGTGGAATGTGCCGGTGATTCCGGCGATGAGCACGGGCGCGACCGACAGCCGGTTCATGCGCAATGCCGGTATTCCGATGTATGGCGTGTCGGGGCTGTTTACCGAGCCGGCTGACTTGCGCACGCATGGTCTGGATGAGCGCATCGAGATTGCGCGCTTGTATGACGGGCGGGAGTTTCTTTATCGGCTTGTGAGGCAGTTGGCTGAGTGAGTTGTTGGGTGGCTGCGCCCGTGCATTTTGTTTTGCGCGGGTTTGGTTTGTTGGTGCTGGTTTTTGTTGGGTTTCGGCCCCTGGCGGGGTCGACTTACTTTCTTTGTCTTGCCAAAGAAAGGTAAGCAAAGAAAGGCGCGCCCGAGATGGCGACCCACTCCTTGAATTTCTGTCGCAGAGAGGGAGAGGAGGCAAACTCGCTGCGCTCAGACAGCCTCCTCTCTTTTTCCTCCCTGCAACAGAAATTCAAGGCGCCATCTAGGGCAGGGTACGGCCACCCCTTCTGGGCGCCGGGGTTGGCGGCGCGGCGAGCGTCTTTAGACGGTTGCTTCTTAAATGAATCCGCCGTCGGTCATCAAGGTGCGGCCGGTGATCCAGCGGGCGTCGTCCGAGGCCAGGAAGGCGATGGCGTCGGCGATGTCGTCCGGCTCTGCCAGACGGCCCATTGGTGTCGATTCGCGCATGCGCGCTTTGACTTCATCGGGAATCGGGGCAGTCATGTCGGTGCGCGTGAGCGCGGGTGCCACGGCGTTGACGGTGATGTTGCGCGAGCCCAGTTCCACCGCAAACGCGTGGGTGAGGGCGCTGACGGCGGCCTTGCTTGCCGCATACACCGCAAGCCCCGATCGGGGCCGGTACACCAGGCTCGACGACACGTTCACGATATGCCCGCCGCGTGCCGGCACATGCGGCAGCACCGCCTGCGTCACGAGAATCGTCGAGAAGGCATTGGTGCGGAACTGCGCGTCGAACGATGCGAGATCGATGCTGCCGACCAACTGGCTTTCCAGGATGCCGGCGTTGTTGACGAGGATGTCGATGGCGCCGAAGGCCTCGCGCACGGTGCTCACCATTGCGTCGACGGACAGGGCATCGCTCACGTCGGCTTGTACGGCAATGGCTTGTGCGCCGGTGCCGCGGATGGCGTTGACCACGGCGTCGGCTTCCGCAGCGTTGCTGCGATAGACCACGGCCACACGTGCGCCGTCGGCCGCCAGTCGATGCGCCACGGCGGCGCCAATGCCGCGAGAGCCTCCGGTGACGATAGCCGTGCGACCTGCGAGGCGTTGTGCGGGTGTGGATTGAGTTTGAGACATGCTGTTCTCCTGAGGCGCTGAATGTTTCGGGAGAACAGATTACGAACCGGCGGGCTGATGCGCAGCCCGTTTGGCCGCGACGCGGTGTTCCAGCATTGGAACGAGCGAAGTGCGGTCAGCCTTGCTGCCGCTTGCGGTATTCGGCCACTTTGTGGCGGTTGCCGCAGACCGCCATGCTGCACCAGCGGCGCTTGTGCGACTTTGTACGGTCGTAAAACCACAGCGTGCATTCGGGGTGTTCGCACACGCGCACGAGCTGGAAATCGCCCTCGGCTAGCAGGTGCGCGGCGGCTTCGGCCAGCGGCGCCAGGCATTGTTCGACTGAATCGGTCGGGCGCAGGCGTTCGACACGCGGGGTGCCGTTTTCCCATACCAGCACTGGATGGCTCGGCGCCTGCCGCAGGAACACGTTGAGCGCATCGGCGCTGGCTGCACGGCCCGCCTTGCGTGCTTCCACCAATGTGCGAATCACCTCGCGCAGGTGCCGCGCCACAGCCAGCAGCACGCCAGGAGGGTAGCGACCTGCCACCGGCTCAGCGAGCCAGCCCGCGCGCACCAGCCAATCGGAGACATCGACGTCGTTCTGCCAGAAATCGTGCGGCTGGCCGTTGATGTTGGCCACGGTGTTGAGCATGTCCAGGACCGGATCGTCGGCGATCAGCAGGGGCTTATCGGCGGCGGGGGCGGGGGCGGCGGCAGCGGCAGGTGAGGACATGGTGGTCTGCAAGCAAACGGACGGTGGAATTGTAACCAATTTAACGTGATATTCCAGTTACTTGTTGCATGCACGTTTCAACGGCCCAATCCGGTGAAAAGCCCGCCGCATTACCATGTGTCGTCCACGTTTCTTGCCGGAGATGATCATGAGCGCATGGCCTGATGCACGCGTGCTGGAGTTGTTCAATATCGAAGTGCCCATCGTGCTGGGGCCGATGGCGGGTGTGGCCGGCGTGGAGTTGGCGATTGCCGTGGCACGTGGCGGCGGCCTTGGTTCGCTGCCTTGCGCGATGCTCAGCGTCGAGCAGATCCGCCAGCAGGTCGAGCAGTTTCGGGCGGCCATGCGCGGCCCCATCAACCTGAATTTCTTCTGCCACACGCCGCCCCAGCCGGACCCCGAGCGCGATGCCAGATGGCGTGCCCATCTGGCGCCCTACTACGCCGAGTTCGGTATCGACTTGAACGCGCAAGCGCCGGCCGTGAACCGCGCGCCGTTCGACGAAGCCACCTGCGCGCTGGTGGAGGAACTGAAGCCGGAGGTGGTGAGCTTCCATTTCGGCCTGCCCTCGCCGGCGTTGCAGGCCCGCGTGAAGGCCGCGGGGGCGAAGGTCATCTCCGCCGCCACCACCGTGGAAGAGGCGCGCTGGCTGCAAGCGCGCGGCGTAGACGCCATCATCGCGATGGGCAACGAGGCGGGCGGCCATCGCGGCATGTTCCTCGCCAAGACGATCGAATCGCAGGTCGGCACGTTCGCGCTGGTGCCGCAGGTGGCGGATGCGGTGAAGGTGCCCATCATCGCAGCGGGTGGCATCGGCGATGCGCGCGGTGTGGTGGCGGCATTGGCGCTGGGGGCATCGGCGGTGCAGATCGGTACCGCCTATATGTTGTCGCCGGAGGCCAAGACTTCGGCCATTCATCGCGCGGCGCTCAAGCAGGCAACGGATGCCGACACCGCCCTCACCAACCTGTTCACCGGACGGCCGGCGCGCGGCATCGTCAACCGGCTGATGCGTGAGATCGGCCCGATGAGCACGTTTGCCCCGGCCTTCCCCACGGCCGGCGGTGCATTGGCGCCGCTGCGCGCTAAGACGGAGCCCACCGGCTCGGGCGATTTCATCAACCTGTGGTCGGGCCAGGCCGGCCGGCTGGCCACGGAAGACTCGGCAGAAGCCATCACGCGGCGCATTGCCGCCCAGGCGCTCGAACGGCTCACCTGAGTTTTTCTGTTGCATCGTCTCCCGCGCGGGCACGCCAGATGGCGTGCCCGTTTTATTTCGCATCACAAATCGGTATGCGAGCGATGGGAAAATTTTATGTAACTTGTGAAATGTAATTTCAAAGGTTACTATGGCTTCGCTGCTGTTTCCCCGAAACCCATCCCGGAGCCTTGCCATGAACGCCCCTGCCCGAACCGCTGATCTGGTTGTCGATGCGCATGCCCCAAGCGCCGTGCGCCACCGCACGGTGGATGTCGAGGGTGTGCGCGTGTTCTATCGGGAGGCCGGCCCCGCCGATGCGCCGACCGTGCTGTTGCTGCACGGTTTTCCCAGCGCGTCGCATATGTTCCGCAACCTCATCCCCCAGTTGGCGGAGCGCTATCACGTGGTGGCGCCGGATTTTCCCGGCTTTGGCCTGACGCAGGTGCCGAGCGGCTTCCGCTACACGTTCGACAACCTGGCGCGCGTGGTAGACGGCTTTACGCAGGCGATCGGTTTGTCGCGTTACGCAATCTACGTGTTCGACTACGGCGCGCCGGTCGGTTGGCGCCTGGCGACGGCGCATCCGGAGCGCATCAGCGCCATCGTCACGCAAAACGGCAACGGCTATGAGGAAGGCCTGGGCGAGGGGCCGTGGGCGCCAGTCAAGGCCTATTGGGACAACCCGGACGAAGCGCATCGCCGTGAGTTGCATGCGATCGTTTCGGATGAGATGACCCAGTGGCAATACCTGAATGGCGTGCCAGACCCGACGCGCGTGGCACCGGATGGCTACCTGCTCGACCAGTATTTTCTGAGCCGCCCGGGCCAGCTCGACATCCAGATGGATCTGTTCCTGGATTACGCGAGCAACGTGGCGCTGTATCCGACACTGCACGCGTACTTTCGCGCGCATCGCCCACCGCTGCTGGCGGTGTGGGGGCGCAACGACACCATCTTCATTCCGCCCGGCGCGGAGGCCTTCAAGCGCGACCTGCCGGAGGCGGAGATCCACTTTGTCGACAGCGGCCACTTTGCGCTGGAGACGCACCATGCGGAAATTGGTGCGCGCATGCTCGACTTTCTTGGTCGCGTGGTGAAGTAACGCGCGGGTTCACGTCATCGGTTGCATGGTGGCTTCCGCGGCAAAGCGCTCGCGCAGGAACGCCACCAGCGCCTTCACCGAAGGCGGCACGCCTGCACGCGATGGATAGAGTGCGTGCAGGTCGGCCGGCTCGGGTGTCCACCCCGGCAGCACCGTGCGCAGGTGGCCACTGTTAAGCGCCGCATGGCAGCAATGCTGCGGCAGGATGGCCAGGCCAAGCCCCGCTATGGCGGCTTCGCGCAGGGCGATGATGTTGTCGCTGGCAAAGCGCGGGCGAATCGGCAGCGCGAGCCGATGGCCGCGCGCATCCTGCAATATCCAATCGCGGCTGCGGGCGAGCGAGCCTTGCCCCAGGCAAGGGAAATCTTCCAGCGCGGCGGGCGTGTCGGGCTCACCCACACGGGCAATCAATGCGGGGCTGGCCACCAGCACGCGCGGCGAGACCACCAGATGCCGCGCCACCACATCGCGTGAGGGCAGCGGCCCCGTGGCCGCGCGGATCGCCACGTCAATGCGCTGCTCGATCAGGTCGACGTAGGTGTTGGACAAGTCCAGCTCGATGCGCAGCTTCGGATGCGCATCGGCAAATTCGGCCAGCCAGCCGGCCACCAGCGTTTCCGCCAGCAAAGGCGACGTGCCGACGCGCAGCACGCCGGCCGGTTCGCTGCGTGCTGCGCCGGCCAGCGCTTCAATGGCCGCTGACGCATCGGCCATGTCGCGAGCGTGCCGATACACCGCTTCGCCCACCGGCGTGACCGATACGCGATGGCTTGAACGCTGCAGCAGCCGCGTGCCGAGCTGCACCTCCAACTCGGCAATGCGCCGGCTCAGACGTGACTTGGGGATGCCCGTGGCGCGCTCGGCAGCGGAAAAACCGCCGGCTTCCACGACGCGCGTGAAGAGGTACAGGTCGTCGAATCGCTTCATGGTGGTACAGGGTTGCGGTCGAATCGCATTGAAGCATAGGCGTTGCCCGGACGTTGTCGCGGGCAATGGATCAGCGCTGTACAGTGTCGCTGGGCGGGGCTGCGCGTGTCGGAATACCGCGCAGACCGGATCGGAGTCTGGCAAGCCTGCGCCCGGCGCGGGCATCAATGCAAGGAGAAGGCATGGACAGGCAAGGCACGCAAACGCAGGGGATGTCCCGCGATCGGCTCGCACGGGTCGAGCGCTTCATCGATGACGCTTACATTGCGACGGGCAAGCTGCCCGGCGCGCTCGTCCAGGTATGGCGGCGCGGCGAACTGGCCT
Organism: Ralstonia sp. GX3-BWBA; assembly: GCF_003290055.1. Lineage (NCBI taxonomy): Bacteria > Pseudomonadati > Pseudomonadota > Betaproteobacteria > Burkholderiales > Burkholderiaceae > Ralstonia > Ralstonia sp. GX3-BWBA. The sequence goes on from NZ_QMKS01000019.1 coordinate 156,465, forward strand.
TGAACTCCGTGCTGGGCCTGGCCGACCGCGAGCGGCAGGTGCCGCTGGCCGAAGACTCGATTTTCCGCATCTACTCGATGACCAAGCCCATCACGTCGGTGGCGTTCATGATGCTGGTGGAGGAATGCAAGGTCGCGCTGGACGATCCGGTCAGCAAGTTCATCCCCGCGTGGGCGAACCTGGGCGTGCACGCCGGCGGCTTCATGGAGGGCTTCCAGTCTCGCCCGGTCAAACGCCCCATGCGCATGGTCGACCTGCTGCGCCACACCTCCGGCCTGACCTATGGCTTCCACCAGAACACGAATATCGACGCGGCGTACCGCCGGCTGAAGCTGGGCGACATCGCCACCGATGGCACGCTCGACGAGATGATCGAAAAGCTGGCCGGCGTGCCGCTGGAGTTCTCTCCGGGCGACGCGTGGAACTACTCCGTCTCCACCGATGTGCTCGGCTACCTGGTCGGCAAGATCAGCGGCATCCCGTTCGAGACGTTCCTGAAGGAGCGGATTTTCGACCCGCTGGGCATGGTCGATACGGCCTTTCATGTGCCGGAAGAGAAGGCGTCGCGCTTCTGCGCGTGCTATGCCGTGGGGGCGATGGGGTCGAAGACGGTGTCCGATCGTGGGCCGGTCTTGCAGGACGATCCGCGCGCCAGCCCGTACCTGAAGCCGCCCAGCTTCATTTCCGGTGGTGGTGGTTTGGTTTCCACCGCAGCGGACTACCTGCGCTTCTCACGCATGCTGCTGCAGGGCGGCGAGTTGGATGGCGTGCGCCTGCTGGGGCCGAAAACGCTGGCGTTGATGACGGCCAACCATCTGCCGGGCGGGCGCGACATGTCGAGCCTGTCGTCGCCTTCGATGTTCAGCGAGGCAGCCTATGACGGCGTGGGGTTCGGGCTGGGCTTTGCAACCACGATCTCCCAGGCGGCCACGTTGATTCCCGGCAGCACGGGCGATTTCTTCTGGGGCGGCGCGGCCGGCACCTTCTTCTGGGTGGACCCGCAGGAGGATCTGATCGGCCTGTTCCTGACGCAGGTCCTGCCGTCGTCTGCTTACCCCGTGCGCCGGCAATTGCGCACGCTTGTCTATAGCGCGATTACGGATGTAGGTGGCACGGCGCGTTGAGCGCGCGTTGACCATCAAGGCGGCGGAGCATTCCGCGCCGCCGCCTGATCATCACGTCGATCAAGTGCCGATCAAACGTCGAACCGGACGCCCTGCGCCAGCGGCAGCGCGCCGCTGTAGTTGACGGTGTTGGTGGCGCGGCGCATGTAACCCTTCCATGCGTCCGAGCCGGATTCGCGCCCGCCGCCGGTTTCCTTTTCGCCGCCGAATGCACCGCCGATCTCGGCGCCCGATGTGCCGATGTTGACGTTGGCAATGCCGCAGTCGCTGCCCGCCGACGACATGAAGCGCTCGGCATCGCTCAGGTTTGCCGTGAAGATGGCGGACGACAGGCCCTGCGGCACGCCGTTCTGGATGGCGATGGCCTGCTCCGTGTCGCCGTCATACGTCACGACATAGAGGATGGGCGCGAAGGTCTCGCTTTCCATCACCTTCGTCGGTGCCGGCATCTTGACCAGCGCTGGGCGCACGTACCAGGCGTCGGTGCCCAGGTCTTCGCGCACCCGCTCGCCACCCAATACTTCGCCCCCTTCAGCGCGGGCCTGCGCCAGTGCCTGCTGCATGCCGTCGAAGGCAGCCTGGTCGATCAACGGGCCGACCAGCGTGCCGTCGGCCAGCGGGTCGCCAATCGCAATGCTCTGGTAGATCTTTTCCAGACGGGCGAGGAGTGTGTCGGCCACCGAGCGGTGCACGATCAGGCGGCGCAACGACGTGCAGCGTTGGCCCGCCGTGCCAACGGCGGCAAAGGTGATGGCGCGTGCCGCCAGTTCCAGATCCGCCGAAGGCGTGACGATCATCGCGTTGTTGCCGCCCAGCTCCAGGATCGAGCGGCCAAAGCGTTCCGCCACTTTCACGCCCACCTGACGGCCCATGCGCGTCGAGCCCGTGGCGCTGACGATCGGCACAAGGTGGCTGGCAACCAGCGCCTCACCCACATCGCGCCCGCCAATCAGCAGTTGGCTCAGCCCAGCAGGAATGGCCCCTGGCTTTTCCGCATTGAACGCGTCGACAACCTGCTGCATCAGGTGCTGGCAAGCAATGGCCGTCAGCGGTGTCTTCTCCGACGGCTTCCACACGATGGCGTTGCCGCACACCAGGGCCAGCGCAGCGTTCCACGACCACACCGCCACCGGAAAGTTGAACGCCGAGATGATGCCCACCACCCCCATGGGGTGCCAGGTTTCCATCATGCGGTGCCCAGGGCGCTCGCTGGCGATGGTCAAGCCATGCAGTTGCCGCGACAGACCGACGGCAAAGTCGCAGATGTCGATCATCTCCTGCACTTCGCCCAGGCCCTCGGAGGTGATCTTGCCTGCCTCCAGTGAGACCAGTTCGCCAAGCGCCGCCTTGTGCGTGCGCAGGACCTCGCCCAAGCGGCGCACCAGTTCTCCGCGCACGGGTGCCGGCACGGTACGCCATGCCAGATACGCCTGATGCGCGCCCTGGATGGCAGCCTCGGCCTCGCTGGCGGTATGCGATTTCACGGTCGCCAATACCGCGCCATCGCGCGGGGCGCGGCTCGTCCAATCCGACCCTTCGTAGGCCTTCAGGTCCAGGCCGAGGGCCTTCAGTACGGTCTGCAATCGTGTTCGTGAATCTGACATGGCGCGAATCCTTGCTGTTCTCTCGTGTTCAATCAAAAAACTGTTGCGTTGCGGCAGCGCTCAACTCAACGCTCGACGGTGCGGTTCCAGCGCTTGCTCCACTCGGGGCGTTCGGCGTTGATCACGTCCCAGTCCAGGGCAACGGCCGTCTTCAGGATGTTGTTCATCTTGTTCTGCTCGTCCGCCGCCTTGCCCTTGAGCGGCGCCTTGGGGTTGACTGGATTGTAGGAGCCGTTTTCCATGGCGAGCGCCTGGGCCTCGGGGCTGATCAGGTAGTCCGCCAGCTTCTGCGCCAGATCGGCATCCGGGTTGTTGGCCAGCACGCACTGCGCGGTCAGCAGAACGACGGCGCCTTCCTTGGGTGCGACGAATTCCATCGGGATGCCCTTGGACTTCATCAGCTCGACCTGCGTGAGCGTGTAGGGGAACAGCGCGGCATCGCCGGCCTGCATCATCTCCACCACCTTCGACGAGTTGGGGATGTACTCGACCACGTTCGGGCCGATGGTGGTGGGCCATGCCTTGAAGGCCGGATCGACGTTCTTTTCAGTGCCGCCCTTGAGGCGGTTGAACATCAGGAAGGCATCCAGCCCAAACGACGAAGCCGGCATGGATTGCACGACCACCTTGCCCTTGTATTTCGGGTCAGCCAGATCGCCCCACGAGGTCGGCGGCGTCCAGCCCTTGTCGGCAAAGATCTTGGTGCTGTAGGCCAGGCCGGTCAGCCCCATCGACAGGCCCACGGCGTAGTCCCCCTTGAGGTGGGCAATGGCGGGCACGGCCGACAGGTTGGCCGAAGGCTTGAGCTTTTCGCATAGCCCCATGCCGATGGCGCGGAACATGACGCCGTCGTCCAGCGTCATCACGTGCATCTGCGCCTTGCCCTTGGTCGCCTGGGCCTTGGCGAGGATGTCGGTCGAGGTGCCGGGCACGACGACGACCTTGACGTTGTTGGCCTTCTCGAACGGCGGGAATACGAACTGCGTGTAGGTGCGTTCCATGTTGCCGCCGTTCATGCCGATGTACAGCGTCTTGGTTTCGGCGTGGGCGGCGCCGGCGGCGAGCAGCGCGGTTCCGGCAGCCGCTGCAATGATGGACGTGAACGATGTTTTCGCGTGTTTCACAAGCATGGTGGTCTCCTGGGGCATCAAGTGCATCAAGCTGCGGGTTGCAGAAAGCGTTGGATGGAAAAGGGTTCGATCGGCGTGGTGGTGCGGCCTTCGGCAATCAGCTCGGCCATGACATCGCCCACGCCTGGCCCGAGCTGGAAGCCGGCGCCGGCAAAGCCAAAGGCGTGGAACAGGCCGGGGCGGCGGGCACTGGGCCCAATCACGGGCTGGTCGTCAGGCAGGTTGCCTTCCGTGCCGCTCCACGTGCGGATGATGTGGGCGCCTGTGAGTTGCGGCAGCAGGGCAGCCAACTGCGGCAACTGGCGCAGGATCGCCACGTGCGACGAGCGCGCGCGCTGGTCGTCCAATACGTAGCCGCGCCCGCCGCCGAACACCACATTGCCGCGCCGCACCTGGCGGCAGTAGATGCCGCCGCCTTCCACGCCCAGGCTCCACGGCAGGAAAAACGGCAGCGGCTCGGTCACGCCCATGGTGGGCGGGATGGTGAACATCGGCACGGGCTCGCCCCACTGCGCTGCAAACTGCGCTGCCCAGGCGCCGGCGCAGTTGACGAGCGCGGAGGCTTTGACCTCCAGATCGCGGTCATGCTGCCGTGCATGAATGACGAAGCGGGCGCCATCGTGCTCGACCGATTGCACCGGCGCGTGCTCGCGCACATCGGCGCCTGCCGCGTGCGCCGCGCGCGCAAATGCGGGCGACAGCAGGCGCGGATTGGCCTGCCCGTCTTCAGGGCACAGCGAGCCGCCGACGATCTGATCGCCGCCCATCGGAAAATACTTCTGCAGCGCAGCCTGGCCTTCAATGAGCTGCAACCCGAGGCCAAAGCCCTCGCTGCGTGCTGCATAGCTGGCCAGCGATTCCATGTCAGCCACGCTACGGGCGATCTTGAAGTGCCCGCTGCGCTCGTACTCGGCCTCGGTGCCGATCAACTCGGTCAGACGCCCCCAGATCCGGTGCGAACGCTGGGCCAGCGGCAATTGCTCAATGGAGCGCCCCTGACGCCGCACACCGCCAAAATTGACGCCGCTTGAGCGCGAACCGCACAGGTCGCGCTCGAGCAACGTGACGGCCAGCCCCCGCCGGCGCAGGAACAGCGCGGTGGCGCTGCCCATGATGCCGCCGCCGATGATGGCCACGTCGCACGCAAGCTGCTCACGCATGGTGGCTCTCCGGTTCGCTTACCTCGGTCACATCCAGCGGTAGCGGCTTGATCGGTGCCTGGCCGCGCAACCGGCCCACTTGCGCCAGCGGAACGGACTGCGCGTGCGCCAGGATTTCCGCTGCCGCTGTGCCGCACATCCGGCCCTGGCAGCGGCCCATGCCCACCCGGCACAGCGCCTTCAGCCGGTTCAGCTCGTGCACGCCGCATTCCGCTGCCGTCTGGCGCAGAGTGCCTGCGGTGACGTTTTCGCAGCGGCATACGACCAGGTCGTCGCTGGCGTGCGCGGCCCAGTCATCGGGAAAGGGGAAGGCCACTTCCAGCGCGTGGCGGAACCGCTCGATCTTCTGCAGACGCTGGCGCAGCGCAGCCAAGCGATTGGTGTCGACGGTGATTTGCCGATCCTGCAACAGGGCGAGCGCCGCCAATTCGCCCGAGTACTCGGCTGCATCGGCGCCCATGATGCCCGCGCCATCGCCTGCCAGATACACGCCCGCGACCGAGCTGCGCCGCATGGCGTCGATGCGCGGCACATGGCAGCGGTGCAGTGCAGAAAACTCGAACGCGCAGCCCAGCAGATCGGCGAGCTGTGTTTCGGGCCGCAGTGCGTAACCCATGCCCACAGCGGAGCAAGCCGTGCGTTGTTCGCGGCCGGCGCTGTCTTGCCAGACGAGGTGCTCCAATGCCGCATCGCCTTCCGCGCGCAGCAAACGCACGCCGTGATGCATGGGGATGCCGTGCAGCTTGAGCCAGCCCACCAGCGCCATGCCCTTGGCCATGACGCCAGGCTGGCCCAGCATGGCCGGCGCCGCCTTGTAGCGCGCGGTGGCCGGGGCAGTGTCCAGCACCGCCACGACGTTTGCGCCGGCCTTGGCGTACTGGCAGGCCACCAGATACAGCAGCGGGCCGGTGCCTGCAAACACGACGGCATCGCCAATCGCGCAGCCCTGGTACTTGAGCGCGACTTGCGCGCCGCCCAGCGTATAGACGCCCGGCAGTGTCCAACCCGGGATCGGCAGCACACGGTCTGTGGCGCCGGTGGCGACAATCACATCGCGCCACGGCAGGCTGCTGACCGCGCGCGTAGGCACATGCAGCAGGTCGAGCAGATCGGGCTGGGCATTCCACACCAGGGTCTGCGGGTGGTAATCGATCTGTGGCTGGAGCTGGTCAAAGGCGGCATGTACGGCCTGCGCACGCGCGGCTTCGGTGCCGTACAGATCGGCCGCGCTCCGGGCAAAGCCATCCGGCTGGCGGCGATAGATCTGACCGCCGGCGCGCGGAGCTTCATCCAGCACGATGGGCTTGAGGCCGTGCGCCAGCAGCGTCTGCGCCGCACGCACACCTGCCGGCCCCGCACCGATGATGACGGGCGGCAGATCCGCCTGCGACTGGCGCTGCAGCGTGGGGGCGGGTTGCGTCATCACGCGGCTCCCTCGCTGCCAGCCGGTTGCGTGCAGATGTGCATGCCGGGTTCGATCATGGTCTGGCACGCGCGCAGCGATTTGCCATCGGCCAGACGCACCCAGCAGTCCTGGCATGCGCCCATCAGGCAGAAACCGGCGCGCGGCTGCTGGCTGAATTCGTTCAAGCGCAACTGGCGTGTTTGCGTGAGCACGGCCGTCAGGACGGTGTCGCCGGCAAGCGCTTCGGCGGGGCGGCCATCCAGCACAAAGGGCACCGCGGGGCGATTGCGCTCTTTGAGGCGCTGGAGCTGCGCGCGGGCCGATGGATTTGCAGGAGCGTTCATCGTGATCTGTGTCTCAATGCTTGCCGATCAGAATGCGGTCCAGGCCGTAGACCTTGTCCAGCAGCAGCATCAGCGCGAGCGTGAGGAAGACGATCAGCGCCGAGACGGCGGCCATCATCGGGTCGAGCGATTCCGTGGCGTACATGTACATGCGCACCGGCAGCGTGACGGTGGCGGGCGACACCACGAAGATCGACATGGTCAGTTCATCAAAGCTGTTGATGAAGGCCAGCAGCCACCCGCCCGTGATGCCCGGCAGGATCATCGGCAGCGTCATGCGGCGAAACACCGTGAAGCTGCTCGCACCCAGCGAATAAGCGGCGTGCTCGACCGAGTGGTCAAAGCCCACCAGCGCTGCCATCACCAGCCGCATGGTGTACGGCGTGACGATCAGTGCATGGGCGAAGATCAGCCAGCCGAAGCTGCCTTGCCCGCCCACCAGCGAGAACATGCGCAGCAGCGCCACGCCCAGCACCAGGTGCGGAATGATCAGCGGTGACAGAAACACGCCTTGCAAATACTGCAGCCCCGGCGCGCGGTAGCGGACGATGGCCATGGCGGCCGGCACTGCCAGCGCGGTAGACAGCGTGGCCGCCGCAAGGCCCAGCCACAGGCTGTTCCAGAACGATTGCACGAAGTCGGGGTGATGCAGCACCTGATCGAACCAGCGCAGCGAGAAATGATGGGTCGGCAGTGTGAGCGTTTCTTCAGGCGTGAAGGCGACGATACACACGATCACCAGCGGTGCCAGCATGAAGATGATGACGAGCGCGTTGAAGATGAGCGCGAGCGGTCCGTTCTTTTGCATGTGCGCTCCTTCAGCCCAGCGTTCTTTTGTAGCGCCCTTCAATCATGCGGTTCCAGCCCAGCATGATGACGAGGTTGGCCGCCAGCAGAATCAGCGCGATGGCTGCGCCCAGCGGCCAGTTCAGTTCGTTCAGGTATTCGTCGTAGATGAGCGTGGCGACCATCTTCACGCGGCGCCCGCCCAGCAGGCCCGGAATGGCGAATGAGCTGGCCGCCAGGCCGAACACGATCAGGCTGCCCGACAGAATGCCCGGCATGACCTGCGGCAGCACCACGCGGCGCAAGGTGGTGAAGTGCGATGCGGACAATGACAGCGCGGCGTTTTCCACCCACGGGTCGAGCTTTTGCAGCGAGGTCCACACCGGGATGACCATGAACGGCAGCATCACGTGCACCAGCGCAATCACGACGGCCGTCTCGTTGTACAGCAGCTTGACCGGGCCGATGCCAACGGCCTTGAACGCGGCGTTGATCAGGCCTTCGGGCTCGAGCAGCATGCTCCAGCCGAAGGCGCGCACCACGACCGAGATCAGCAGCGGCGCGAGAATGACGAGCAGAAAGATCGAACGCCACGGCTTGCGCATCCGGCTCAGGATGTAGGCCTCGGGCGCGCCAATCAGGATGCAGACCAGTGTCACGAGTGCCGAGACGCGCAGCGTGCGCCAGAAGATCTCGTAGTAGTACGGGTCTTGCACCACGTGCAGGTAGTGCACGAACGTGAAGGTGCCCGCAATGGGGCCCTTGTCGGCATCGAACACGTTGAACGACAGGATCACGCTCAGCGCGAGCGGCACGAACAGCATCACGGCAAAGAGGGCCAGCGCTGGGCCGGTCATGCTCCATGGCACCCAGGTCGGTCTGCGGCTCATGCTGCATGCCCCTCGGTACCGATCACGCGGACATAGCGGTCCTGCCAATCCACGCCGACGGTCTGGCCCACTTCGCGCGGGGCATCGCCATCGTTGACGGCGGATACCAGCATCGCGCCGAGCGGCGTGTCGACGGTGTACATCCACTGGTTGCCGAGGAAGAAGCGTTCGGTCACGCGGCCTTCACAGCGGCCGGCGCCGTCGGCGGTGCACGTCATCTTTTCCGGGCGCAGCGCCAGCACAACCTTGCTGCCCACCGGCGTGCCCGGCGGCAGCGCGAGTTGCACGGAACCGATCGATGCGCGAAGTTCGCCGTCGGTGCCCGACACCACCGCGGCATGCAGCAGATTGGCCTTGCCGACAAAGGTGGAGATGAACGCATTGCGCGGATGCTCATACACCGCCAGCGGTGTATCCACCTGGGTGATGCGGCCCGCCTCCATGACGACCACGCGATCGCTGATCGACATGGCTTCGGCCTGATCGTGGGTGACCATGATGGTGGTCGTGCCGACCTTGCGCTGGATCTCGCGCAGCTCGAACTGCATCTCTTCGCGCAGCTTGGCGTCCAGGTTCGACAGCGGCTCATCCAGCAGCAGCACCGGCGGCTTGATGACCAGCGCCCGCGCCAGGGCAACGCGCTGGCGCTGGCCGCCCGACAGCTCGCGCGGGTAGCGATCAACGTGCTTGTCCAGATGCACCAGCGCCAGCGTCTGCATGGCGCGCTCGCGGCGCTCTGCTGCGGGGCACTTGCGCATCTCCAGCCCGAATTCCACGTTCTCGCGCACCGTCATGTGCGGGAACAGCGCGTAGGTCTGGAACACGATCCCCAGGCCGCGCGCGTTGGCCTTGGCACGGGTGATGTCCTTGCCGTCCAGCTCGATCGAGCCTTCGGTCACCTCCGCGAAGCCCGCAATCATCTGCAGGGTCGTGGTCTTGCCGCAGCCCGATGGGCCCAGCAGCGAGACAAACTCGCCCTTGTGCACGTTCAGGTTGAAGTCCTGAACGACCCGCAGGTCGCCGTACTGCTTGGAGACATGGTTGAGGCGCAGAAAACTCATCGGTCATCCTTTGCGACTTGGGGGCGTCGCCAGACGCTTCTGTTTGAACAATATGGCTATGCTATTGCAACACCTGTGCCAAAACACCGTTACAGACTAGGTGTATACGCTGTAGTTGGAATATTTATCGTATTTATTCCGACTATCGGAATACAATCGATCAACCGAATTCAGTCCGTTCCAGCTTTATGTCCGTAGATTCCGAAGACGACGCGCATCAGCGCAGCGCCATGCACCGCACCTTCCAGATCCTGCGCACCATGGCGGAGCAGCAGCACCAAGGTGTGCGCGTCACCTACCTGGCCAAAACCCTGGGAATGACCCCCGCCACCACGCACCGCCTGCTGCAGGGGCTGACGCAAGAAGGCATGGTCGAGCAGGATCAGCAGAACAAGCTGTACCGGCTGAGCCTGGACCTGTTCTGCCTGGCGGCCCAGGCCGGTGCGGTGAACGACTTGCGCTCGGTCGCCCGGCCGGCCCTGCTGCGGCTGAACGCAAGCCTGGGCGATACGGTGTTGCTGCTGGTGCGCTCGGGCTTTGATGCGGTGTGTCTGGATCGCGTGGAAGGCCAATATCCGATTCGCACCTTCACCGGCGACGTGGGCGGCCGGATCGAACTCGGAGTGGGGCAGGGCGCCCTGGTGATCCTGGCGCACCTGCCCGAGGCCGAGCAGGAGGAGGTGCTGCGCTACAACTTGCCGCGCATCCGGCACTACAGCGTGTACGACGAGGTCTATCTGCGCTCCGAGGTCAGAAAGGCGCGCGAACTCGGCTACAGCGCCAAGACGGACGGGCTGCTCGAAGGCATGGCCGGCATTGCCGTGCCGGTGTTCGATCGCAATGGCAATGTCGTCGCCGCGCTTTCTGTGGGGACGCTTGCCAACCGCCTGAGCGCCGAGCGCCTGCCCATCGTCTACGACATGCTGCTGCGCGAGGCCAATCGGCTGACCACGCAGATCAATCCGTTTGACCCGACACTGCGTCGGCCCATGCAATCAATGGCCGTGAGCGACACCTATCGCGCCATCTGATCTGACCAGGCGATCATGCGAGCACGCGACCCGGGTTCAGCAAGTCTTGCGGGTCAAGTGCCTGCTTGATGGTCCGCATCAATTGCAGCGCCACCGGCGCCTTGTAATGCGGAAGGTGATCGCGCTTGAGCGAGCCGATGCCATGCTCGGCTGAGATCGAACCGCCAAATCGGTGGACGGACTGGTACACCGCATCGCCAATCGCAGCCTCATGCGCGGCAACGAAGGCCGCGGCATCCGCCCCCGCCGGCGGCTGCACGTTGTAGTGCAGGTTTCCGTCGCCCAGGTGCCCGAAGTTGATGAGCCGCAGCCCGGGCGCCAGAGCCTGCAGTTGCGCATCGGTCTGCGCCACAAAGTCGGGAATGCGCGAGATCGGCACCGAGACATCGTGTTTGATGTTGGGCCCTTCGGCCGCCTGGGCCAGGGTGATGCTCTCGCGGATGTGCCACAGGTCGTGCGCCTGCCGGATGTTCTCGGCGATGATCGCGTCGGTCACGATGCCGTCTTCCATCGCGGTTTCCAGCAGGTGTTCAAACTGCGCCCGGGCGTGCGCCTCTGACTCACTGTCGGAGGCTTCCAGCAAGACGCACCACATCGTGTCGCGCCACATCGGCACGCGCAGATGTGGATAGTGCGAGTCGACCAGCCGGAGCCCTTCCTGGCTCATCACTTCAAAGCCTGTGAGCGCGGCAGACAGATGCCGGTGCGACAAGGCCAGCAACGCCGTGGCTGCTTGCAGTGAAGGCACGGCTGCCCACGCTGTCAACTGCGCGGCCGGTTGCGGATAGAGGCGCAGCGTGGCCGCCGTGATGATGCCCAGCGAGCCCTCGCTGCCGATGAACAGATTGCGCAGGTCATAGCCGGTGTTGTCCTTGCGCAGGCCTTGCAGGCTCTCCCAGATTTGCCCGTCAGCCAGAACAACTTCCAGCCCCAGGCACAGCTCGCGCGCATTGCCATAGCGCAGCACCTGTGTGCCGCCCGCGTTGGTCGCCAGGTTGCCGCCGATCGTGCAACTGCCTTCCGCGCCCAGGCTCAACGGGAACAGCATGCCCGCCTCGCTTGCCACGTCCTGCAGTGACTGGAGTACGCAACCGGCATCCACCGTCATCGTCATGTTGGCCGCGTCGATGGCGCGCACGGTTTGCATGCGGCGCAGGCTCACAACGATCTGCCCGCCGCTGGCATTGGGCACCGAGCCTTCTACGAGGCCCGTATTGCCGCCCTGCGGCACGATGGACGCTCCAGCTTGCGCACACGCGCGCACGACCGCGGCCACTTCCGCCGTACAGCCCGGCCGCACCACGCACAGCGCCTTGCCGCGCACGCGCTGGCGCCAATCGGATTCGTATTCGGCGCAGTCGTCGCCGGTCAAAACATGGGCGGGCCCCACGATGTCGCGCAAGGCGGGAATCAGGTTGTCGGGTGTCATGGCAATGGCGATGAAGGTTGTCTGTTTGAGGGCGCTATCAACGCATGGACAGCGTTACCGCCGCAGCCAGCCGCCGCACGGCCTGCTCGATCTGCGGCACCTCGGGCGCGGCAAACGACAAGCGCATGGTGTTGAGTTGTGCGTTGTCCGGGTAGAACGCCTTGCCCGGCACATAGAGCACCTGCTGCGACACGGCGGCATCAAAGAGCGCTTGCGGGTCGATCGACTGCGCGAAGGTCGCCCAGACAAACATGCCGCCTGCCGGCGCGGCGCATTGCACATGGCCATCCAGCTGCGTGGCGATGCCTTGCACCAGGGCCAACATGCGCCGCTGATACTCGATGCGGGCGCGCTGCACCGTGGCTGGATAGCGGCCGCTTTCCAGATAGCGGGCCGCCACCATCTGCGCCAGCGGCGACGTGCACAGATCCACCGTCTGTTTGGCAATGGCGCACCGGCGCAGCAGGCTGCTGTCGGCCAGCATCCAGCCGATCCGCAGCGCGGGAGCAACGGTCTTGGACAGGCTGGAGAGATACACCACCGGGTTCATGCCGTCTGCGGCCAACCGATCGCCCAAGGCACGCAAGGTTGGAGGCATCGCAGCGGCGTTGCCCTCCGGCGCATCAAAGCGCAGCTCGCCGTAGGGATCGTCTTCCACCACCCAGAAGCCGTGGGTGCAGGCCAACTGGACGAGGGCTTCGCGCCGCTGTGCAGACAGCAGCGTGCCGCGCGGGTTGGAAAAATTCGGCACCGTGTAGAGCAGCTTGGGGCGCTGCGTGGCGGGCAACCGGTGCAGCAGGTCGGCCAGTGCATCGGTCTGCAGGCCGTGTTCGTCCATCGGCACGGGCACGATACGGGCTTGTGCCAGGCGCAAGGCTTGCAGCGTGGCAGGGTAGGCGGGCACTTCCACCAACACCGTATCGCCGGGTTCGATCAACGCCCGCACCAAAAGGTCGAATGCTTGCTGCGAGCCCGTGGTCACCATCATCTGCTCGGCGCTAGCCTGGATGCCCCGTGCACCCATCAGCGCTGCGAGCGCCGTGCGAAGGACGGGCAGCCCTTCCGTGGCGCCGTACTGCAGGGCTTGCGCATCGCCCGCCATGGCCTGGGCGGCGGCCTGCGCCAGCCCTTCGGCATCGAACAGACTCGGCGACGGATACCCGCCTGCCAGCGAGATCATCCCCGGCTGGCTGAGGTACGGAAACAGTTCGCGGATGGGTGAGCCGGCCGGGTTTGCAAACGGGGCGGCAAAGCCCGGCATGGCGGCGGGTGTGTGCAGGCCGGTCATGCGGCATCCACGACGGCCGTGCCGCGCAGCACGGCGCGCACCTCATCGATCGAGCGCTGCTGCGCCGCCTCGTACAAGGCGATTTCGTCGTGCACGCGTGCACCCAGCGCAGCCTCAAACGCTTGCTGTGCGGCGTGGGCTTGGTACTGCTTTTGCTCCTCGCCACCCAGGTTGGATTGGAAGATGCCTGCCGCGCTCACCGGCAAGAAGTCTTCATAAGTGATGGGATCGGCTTGTACCCAGCCCTTGGCCAGAAGTTCATCCAACGACGCATCGGCCGCCGCTGCGCTGTCGGCGTGTGCATGGCCCGTTGGCGTGAGGGTGTAGCGATAGAACGCCAGCCCTTGCGCACGCAACGCCTCATGGGTATCCGGAAAGGCGCGGAACGCCTGGGCTAGCCGATCTTCGTAGTTGGGTGCGGCACTGCCGGCATTGCCCATGCTGCGCACCTCGGCCAGCAGTTGGTCGTATAGCGCGCGGCCCTTGCGTGTGAGGGCCACACCGCGCTGCTCGATTTCGCCAAAGCGCGCCGTGTGGGCGCCGGCATCGTCGGTAAAGCGCACGGCTTCCTGCAGCGCCTTGAAGCTGGTCTGGCGCAGCAGGATGGGGCAGTTGCGGGGCGGCGGACCTTCCACTACATCTTTGGCGTCCATGCCGCGTGCGGGCATGGCGGCCTGTGCGGCGTCGATGTCGAGCGTGCGCGGCGTCAGGTGGTTGATGTGGGGGCCGCGGAAGCACACCACGTCGGCCACCAGGCGGTGGGCGGCTTGCAGCGCGCGATACGTCTCGGCATCGACCGTGGCGGTGCTGTGCCAGCGGAAGGTCTCCAGCGCCTCGCGCACAAAGGCGTCGGCATCCGCGTCGGCCAGACCGCCGTCAGCTTCGCGTTGGGCGATCAGTTCCAGCACGCGCGGCGTAAAGATCTGCCGTTGCGCCAGGATGGCAGTGGCCTTGTCGCGCAGGGCAGCGTCGGCAATCAGCTCCAACCGCAGCAGCGACGTGAACACGCGAAACGGGTTGGCCAGCAACGCGGCATCGGCCACCGGGCGAAACGCCGTCGAATGCACGGGCACGCCAGCCACCGAAAGATCGTAGTAACCCACCGGCTCCATGCCCATGACGGCAAACAGCCGGCGCAGCGTGGCCAGTTCGGCTGCCGTGCCGACGCGGATGGCGCCGTGGCGCTCGACGTCCAGCCGCTCCAGCTCGCCCGACTGCGCCATCTGCGCGCGCAGCGCGGGCTGGGCGTCCAGCGTGCGAGCGTTGATGTCGGATACCAGCTCGACCAGAGTGCCGTATTGGGGCACTTCTTCGCGGTACATGGCGGACATGGCGCGCGAAAAGCGGGAGCGGATTTCGTTCGCGTGGATGAAGTTCGACGCCGGAGGTTGATGCGCGGTGCTCATGACTGAATGGGGTTTGGCAGGGACGAGGCCATGCTAGGTTGGCCAAGGAACGCCGGTCAAACGATAATCCGGCCCTAGGTCATTCCAAACTAGAATGATTGAGCGACTTCTGCACCGCACAACTCCTGCGCCCCATGTTCCTGTCCCGCCGCTTTCTGCCGCCGATGTCCCTGCTATGCGCGTTCGAGGCCGCCGCGCGCCACCAGAGCTTCACGGCTGCCGCTGCCGAGCTGCACCTGACGCAGAGCGCCGTCAGCCGCCAGATCCGCGCGCTGGAAGATCGCCTGGGCGCCGAGCTGTTCGTGCGTGAACGCCAGACCGTGCGGCTGAGCGCGGCGGGCCAAGCGTATGCGGAGGAAATCCGCGGCGCGTTGGTGCGCATCTCCAGCGCCACGGTCGGGTTCCGCGCCAATCCGCAGGGCGGCAGCTTGAATCTGGCCATCCTGCCGACGTTCGGCACCCGCTGGCTGGCACCGCGCCTGCCGGCGTTTTTTGACGCGCACCCCGGCATCACCATCAATCTGACGACGCGGCTGTCGCAGTTCGACTTTCAACTGGAAGCGGTGGACGCGGCCATCCATTTCGGTACACCGCACTGGCCGGGGGCGGAACTGGCCTTGCTGATGAGCGAAACCGTCGTGCCTGCTTGCAGCCCGGCATTGCTGGCCCGCTACGACTTTGCGCAGCCGCGCGATCTGCTGCATGCGCCGCTGTTGCACCTGGCCTCGCGCCCCGATGCCTGGCCGCGTTGGCTGGCCAGCCACCACGTGACGGGTGCCGAACCCCAGGGCATGCTGTTCGACCAATTTGCCACGGCCGCGCAAGCTGCAGTTGCCGGCCTGGGCGTGGCGTTACTGCCGCGTTTTCTGATCACCCACGAGCTGCAGCAAGGCGACCTGGTGCGGGCACTGCCGCATGTGCCCGAGATGGAAAGCGCCGAGCGTTACTACCTCGCCTGGCCCACGAGCCGCGCGGACTATCCGCCGCTGCAAGCGCTGCGGACATGGCTGGTGAAAGCGGCGCAAGACTTCATGCCCACGCAGTCCGCAGAGTGAGGCGCTGCGCTTTCGCAAAGCGCAAAAACACGCGAGGTGCTCGGCGCCGCGATTTCCTTAACGTGTGGCGGCCGTATAAACAGCCGTATCGGCGCTGATGCCGAGGTCACGGCGGAACGTTTCCGGATCGAACCCCTCCTGAAACTGCTGCACCTCAATCGCGGATTTGGCGGTCTCCATGGCTTGCAGACTGGCCCATTCGACGATGGACACAACGTTGAACTCGGCGGTGCCAGCGGGGTGCGTCAGCACTGAGCTTTTCAAGCAGCCTGGTTGGGCTGCAAGCAGGTTTCTCGCTTGCTGGATGCGCTCCATGAAAGCCGGCATCGCGGCAGGCGGTACGGCAAAGCGGCTGATGCGGAAAACCGCCGTGTGTGAGTCGTCGGAAGCTTGTGCGGATGTCATGCGGAACCTCGTCATTAGGAACGGCCAGGAGATACCGCCGTACTCTAAAATCTCAAGCAAGGTTGAGGTCAAGAGGTTCGCGCATGAAAAAACATCCCTTGGAAGAAATGGGTATTTCGCTCACGTTGAGCGTGGGAGAGGTATCCCGCCGCAGCGGCGTGCCTGTATCGACACTGCATTTCTACGAAGCCAAGGGCCTCATCGAGAGTCACCGGACGAGCGGCAACCAGCGCCGATATTCGCGCGACGTTTTGCGCCGCGTAGCGTTTGTGCGCGTGGCGCAGCGTGTCGGAATTTCGTTGGCTGAGATAGCGGCCGGGCTGGACAAACTGCCGAAGGGCAGCATTCCGGACCGCGAAGCTTGGTCGCGATTGTCGACGACATGGCGCAGTGATCTCGACGAGCGCATCGCTCAACTCAAGAAGCTGCGCGACACATTGGATGATTGCATCGGCTGTGGCTGCTTGTCGATCGACCGGTGCCGCCTGCGCAATCCCCTGGACAAGTTAGCCCAGGAGGGGGCCGGGCCGCGACGACTGATGATCAAACCTCTGAAATCGTAACGGCGGCAACTTGTGGTGGTGTTCCGCAGGGTGGGTAAC
Organism: Ralstonia sp. GX3-BWBA; assembly: GCF_003290055.1. Classification (NCBI taxonomy): domain Bacteria; kingdom Pseudomonadati; phylum Pseudomonadota; class Betaproteobacteria; order Burkholderiales; family Burkholderiaceae; genus Ralstonia; species Ralstonia sp. GX3-BWBA. Next base: position 173,185 of record NZ_QMKS01000019.1, read on the forward strand.
GCCGGGCTTTGCTCACGTGGCTGCTGGATGCACGTAATACGGCCGCAGGGGCCTGCCAAGTGGGAACGTTGCACTAACGTTGGTGGCGAGGGACTGCCAAATACGTCCTATCCGTGCGAAGAGTCCGAGCGTGGGCGGGGGCGCAATCAGCGTTCAAAACGCCGTGGCGAGTCATTGATTTTATTACCAAGGAAAGCCCTGATCTGGTGGGAAAAAATCTTCCACCTGAGGGGCACTCTGCATTTAGAATCAATGGCTTACAAAAAAAACTCCACCATGTCCATCCAACACGCACTGCTGACATCCCTGCTGGAAAAGCCCTCGTCGGGCTACGAGCTTGCTCGACGCTTTGACAAGTCGATGGGCTATTTTTGGAGCGCCACGCATCAGCAGATCTACCGCGAGCTTGGCCGCATGGCCGAGGCTGGCTGGGTGAGCGTGGAAGAAGAGGAGGACAGCCGCAAGAAGACGTACACCGTGTTGCCGCCCGGCCGGGACGAACTCGCACGCTGGGTGCTGGAGCCGACCGTGTCGTCGGACAACCGCGAGGAAGTGCTGGTGAAGCTGCGTGCCGAAGCGGTGATCGGCCCCCTCGGTTTTGCCGACGAGATGCAGCGCCTGATCGAGCAGCACCGCACGCGCCTGAACACCTTCCGCGAGATCGAGAAGCGCGATTTTTCGCGGGCTGATCTCACACGTGCGCAGCAGTTGCAGCACGCGGTGCTTCAGCGCGGCATCGTTTACGAAGAAGGCTGGCTCGCGTGGGCAGACGATGTGCTGCCGTTGCTGGAGCCAGCCCCTGTGACGGCCTGAAGGCCTGAAGGCCTAAGGGCCTGACTGCTTACACCGTCGTCTTGTCACCCGCCGGAGCGCGCAGGGCTTCGATGTTGTTCAGGCGACGGCGGGCTACTTCGAACTCTTCGGCAAAGCGCTTGACGAGTTCTGCCGCCGGCACCACGCGCTTGACCGCGCCCACGCCCTGGCCGGCGCCCCAGATGTCCTTCCATGCCTTGGCCTTTGCGCCGCCGCCCGAGCCGAAGTTCATCTTGCTTGGGTCCGATTCCGGCAGCGCGTCTGGGTCCAGGCCGGCGCCTTCGATGCTCTTGCGCAGGTAGTTGCCGTGCACGCCAGTGAACAGGTTCGTATAGACGATATCGCTGGCGGTGCTTTCCACGATCGCTTGCTTGTAGCCCTCGATCGCGTTGGCTTCTTCGGTGGCGATGAACGCGGATCCGACGTAGGCCAGATCCGCACCAGCTGCCAGTGCCGCCAGGATCGCATTGCCGTTGGCGATCGCACCCGACAGCAGCAGCGGGCCGTCAAACCATTCGCGTATCTCGTGGATCAGCGCAAAAGGTGAGGTCGTGCCCGCATGGCCGCCCGCGCCCGCCGCCACCGCGATCAGGCCATCCGCGCCTTTCTCGATCGCCTTCTTCGCAAATTTATTGTTGATGACATCGTGCAGGACGATGCCGCCGTAGCTGTGCACCGCCTGGTTCACGTCTTCACGCGCGCCCAGCGAGGTGATGACGATGGGCACCTTGTACTTCACGCACAGCGCCAGGTCGTGCTCCAGACGGTCGTTCGACTTGTGCACGATCTGGTTAACGGCAAACGGTGCCGATGGTTTGTCGGGGTGCTGCGCGTCGTATTCGGCCAGCTCCGTCGTGATGCGCTGCAGCCAGGTTTCCAGCAGCTCGGCCGGCCGTGCGTTGAGCGCCGGGAACGAGCCGACCACGCCCGCCTTGCACTGCGCGATCACGAGGTCGGGGTTGGAAATGATGAACAGCGGCGAGCCCACCACGGGCACGGACAGGCGGTTTTGCAGGATCGGGGGCAGCGACATGGCAGTCTCCGTTGGTTTTGGTTGGAATTCGGAATTGGGGGATGGGTATTCAGGCGCCGGCCTTGAGCATGCCGATCTTGTCGCCCAGCTTTGCACCCATGGCAGCGCCGAGTGCCTGCAAGCCGGTGGCGGGGCGGACCATGACTTCGAACTCGACGATCTTGCCTTCAGCGTTGAAGCGCACCATGTCGATGCCCTTGAGCGCCTTGCCGCTCACGTTGGCGCTGAATTCCAGCACCACGCTGGCGCCGTCGTCGGTGGCGAAGCTGCGGTGGTATTCGAAGTCTTCAAAGACGGTGTTGACGGTGCGCAGCACCAGCGTTGTCGCCGTGCGGCCCGGGTAGGGCGTATGCGCCACGGGTGAGCGGAAGACCACCTCGTCGGCGAACAGCCGGTCGAGATCGTCCATGTTGCCGCTGTCGAGCATGGCATGCCAAGCCTCGAGCGTGGCTTGCGCGGGGGCGTTCAATGTCTGGGGAATCGGCTGCGGCATGCTGGCTCCTGAGCAGAAAGTGCAACGGATTGCATCAACGTGGGGTGCAACATAGCACAGCCGTGTTTTTCTATGCAACAAGTTGCATAGTCGGGCTATTCGACTTCAGACAAGATCAGCCGGCAGCGTGGTCCGGGTGCTGGGCACGTACCACGATGACGGTGCGGTGCGACAGGCGCGCCGTGCGCTCGGCCACGCTGCCCAGCAGAAGGCGCGCGAGCCCGTGCTTGCCGTGCGAGCCCACCACGATGGTGTCGGCCTGCCAGCGCTCGGCCTCGTGCTCGAGCGCGTGGCCGATGTCGTCGTCGGTGGAGTCGAGCATCAGCACGCCGGTTTCAGCAGCGGTGCCGTCAGCGTCGAACAGGCGCTGCAATTCGACCAGCGATGCGCTGGCCGTCCGGTGCGCCTCTTCGCGCAACTTGTCGATGCTGTAGATTTCGCGCGACTCCGGCATGGCCGGCGATCCGATCGCCCAGACGACCCGGACCCGGCCGTTGAATGCACGGGCAAGGGCGGCGGCTTCTTCCACCGCCAGGTGGGCTTCATGGGTGCCGTCGAAAGCGGCAAGAATGCGTTGATGCATGGGGCGCTCCGCAGAATCGGAATGGAATGCCTCACTGTAGCAGCGCAGGTGGGCGATGCTGCACCCCGGATGTGCCCGGGTTGCGTCGCATCAAACGGGCGCTGTCGTGCGCGCGGGGTGCGCCAGCAGCAAGTCCAGCAGCCCTTGCGCCGCCACCGACAGGCTGCGTCCGTCGCGCCGGATGACATACAGCGTGCGCACCAGCCCCGGCAGGGGCAGCGGCCGCACCACCAGCTCTGGCAGGCGGAACTGGAACAGCGCCAGCGCGGGAATGACGGTGATGCCCAGGTTGGCCGCCACCAGCGCAGCCGCCGTGGCCAGGTGTTCGACTTCCATGCCGCTGCGCAGCTTGGTCGGGTGCAACGCCGCCTCGAGGTATTGCCGGATGCTCGTGTTGCGCGCGAGGTGGATGAACGGCGTATCGACGAGATCGCCCACGGCCAGCGCCTGCTTGCGCGCCAGCGGGTGATCCTGGTGACAGACGAGGTGGAAGTCGTCGGTGCAGAACGGTTGTGCGGCCAGACCCGCCATGTCGGCGCCCATGGCCGCGATGGCGAAGTCCGCCGCGCCGCGCCGGACCATGTCGATGCACGGGTCCGAGAGTTGATCGTGCAGCGCCAGTTGAATGCCCGGATGCTGGGCAGAGAACGCGGCCAGCACGCCCGGCAGAATGCCCGCCGCGATCGACGGCAAGGCGGCCACCGTCACGCGCCCCGTGCGTGCGGCGGCGCGATCGCGCAACTCCGAGAATGTCGCCTCGAAATCAGCCAGCAGGCGCAGCGCCGATTCGGCAAAGGCTTCGCCCTCCGGGGTCAGTTCAACATGGCGCGTGTTGCGGTCGAACAGGCGCACGCCGGCGTCGGCCTCCAGGTTCTGGATCAGCGCGCTGAAGGCCGATTGCGACAAGTGGCACGTCTGTGCCGCCTGCGTGAAGTTCTTGTGCTCGCGCAGCGCGGCAAAGGCGCGGAGTTGCTTGACGGAGAGGTTCATGGCGATGCCGGGCGTGGTGCGCCAGCTTAGCCTGGAATCTCCAGCGTGAGCAGCGCGCTTGCGAGCGACTTGCCATGCGCATCCAGCGCCAGGGATCGCGTCACGCCGCCGGCCAGGGCACCGTGGAGCACGAAGTTGAGCGCGCCAAGCTGCGACAGCACGTAGCGCTCGACATCGCCGCGAACAAGGTCAGCGAAATGCGCGCGCACGCGCTCGGCCGTGACGTGTTGTTCAAGCAAGGCAAACTCTTCCGTGCATTCCGGACGAAGCGCGATGACGGAGATGCACGAGATGTCGCCCTTGTCGCCGGCGCGGGTGTGGGCGAGGTCGCGGAGGGTGCGGGGCATGTCAGCTCTCCAGAATGTGCACGGCGTGCGGGGCGAGTTCAGCGGGAATCAACGTCGATGCGACGGCGATGATCTCGCGCGCGCTCTTGGTCGCGCCTCCGCCGCCGGACGGGCCGCACGTCAGCAGGGTTTCCACTTCGTTGCCGATGCGTACGGCTTCGGCCATCGACTCGGTGCGCGCGGCCACGCGCACGCGCACTTCATACGGTTCGGCATCGGTGCGGGAAAGGGCAGCGCCGTGCAGTGCATCCACGCCGATCAGTTCAAAGCGCGTTTCCGTCATCTGCACGTCGGTGAGCGCCAATCGCTCGCGCACGATGTCGAGCGCCAGCTTGCCGCGGGCGACCGCGTTCGGGCCGGCATAGCTGATCTGGCCTTCGCCGATGTAGCTGTCGAGATAGCCGATCGACACCTTCAACTGGCCCGTGCGTGGTGTGCCGGTGGCGCCTTCAATGACGACGCGGTCTTTGCCGCCGCCGCGCATGCGCACGTTGGAGAAGTCCGCCACCACGTCAGGTGTCAGGTACCGCGCCGGGTCATGGATCTCGTACAGCAACTGCTCCTTGCATGTGGCTTCGGTGACGAGGCCGCCGGCCGTGGCGACCTTGGTGATGAGCACCGAGCCGTCTTCACCGACTTCGCCAATGGGGAAGCCCAGACGTGCGAGGTCGGGTACGTCCTTGATGCCGGGGTCGGCAAAGTAGCCGCCGGTGATTTGCCCCGCGCATTCGAGCAGATGCCCGGCGAGCGTGCCGCAGCCCAGGCGATGCCAGTCGTCCATGCGCCATCCAAACGCATGGATGAGCGGCCCGAGCGCGAGCGCCGGATCGGCCACGCGCCCGGTGATGACGACGTCCGCGCCTTGCGCCAGCGCATCGACAATGCCCTGCGCGCCGAGGTACGCATTGGCCGACACCATGCGTGCCTGCAGCGATGCGACCGGTGCGCCGCCATCCATCAGCGTGAAATCCTGGCCGCGGGCCTGCAGCAGATCGAACACATCGTCGCCGGTCACAGCCGCCACGCGCAGCTTGAGGCCCAGCTCACGTGCGATGTCGCGCGTACGCTCGGCAGCCGCCTGCGGGTTGGCGGCGCCCATGTTGGTGACGATGCGGATGCCGCGTGCCGCGCAGGCGGGCAGCACGGCGCGCATGCGCGCTTCGAGCAGCGGGTCGTAGCCGTGCGATGGGTCTTTGCGGCGCACCTGCTGCGCGAGCGCGATCGTGCGCTCGGCCAGGCATTCGAACATCAGCACGTCGATGTCGCCGTGCTCTGCCAGTTCCAGCGCCGGTTCGATGCGGTCGCCCGAATAACCGGCGCCGCCGCCGATGCGGAATGTCTTCAACTCGGTCTTCATGCCATCACCATGGAAGCACGCCCAGCACCACGGCCACTGCAGTCATCAGCAGCGAGGCACCGAACAGGAAGGGGATCGAGAATTTCTGGTGGTCCGCCAGCTCGATACCGCACAGGCCGACCACGAGAAAGGTGGCGGGTGTGAGCGGGCTGACGGGGAAGCCGGTGGTCATCTGGCCGAGCACGGCGGCCTGCGCCACATGCACCGGCGCAACCCCCAGCATCTTCGATGCTTCGGCCACAACGGGCAGCACACCGAAGTAGAACGAATCCGGATCGAACAGCAGCGACAGCGGCATCGACAACACGCCCAGCACCACCGGAATGTGGTGCGCCATGCCGGGCGGAATGAAATCGACCGCCGTCTTCGCCATTGCCGTGAGCATGCCCGACTTGCTCATGATGCCGGTGAACACCCCCGCCGCCAGCAGGATGCTCGCCATCATCAGGGCGGCCTTGGCGTGGGCGTCCACCCGCTGGCGTTGCTCGTCGACGTTGGGGTAGTTGATCAACAGCGCGGCGACCACGCCCAGCATGAACATCACCACCGGATCGACCTTGCCGCTCACCATCACGCCCATCACCACGACGGTGAGGATGAGGTTGATCCAGAAATTGCGTGGGCGGCGCAGCGCTTGTTCCGCGTCCGACAGCGGGCGTGCAACGACTTGCGCGCCGCCGGCGTGGTTGGCCAAGCCCAGGCGTTTTTCCTCATGCTTGCCCAGCAGCCATGCGCACGCAAACACGAAAACGAGCCCCGCAATCTGCACCGGAATCAACGGATTGAAGATGTCCGTGACGGGCATATGCAGCGATGCGGATGCGCGGATCATCGGCCCGGTCCACGGCAGGAAGTTCACGCCGCACGCCATCGACGTCACGCACGCAAGGATGCGGCGGTCCATGCCGAGCCGGTCGTACAGCGGCAGCATGGCGGGAATGGTGATCAGAAACGCCACCGCGCCCGAGCCATCCAGGTGAATGAGCAGCGCCAGCAGCGCCGAGCCCACCACGATGCGCGGCGGGCGGCTGCCCACGGTGCGCAGGATGCGGTCGATGATCGGGTCCAGCATGCCGGCGTCGGTGACGATGCCGAAGTACAGGATGGCGAAGATGAACATCCCCGCCACGGGCGCGACGTCCTTGATGCCGCCGATGATGAACTTGCTGGTGTTGAGCCCGAAGCCGCCCACAAGCGCGGCGATGACGGGAATGGCGATGAGCGCGACCAGCGGCGACATGCGTTTGGTCAGGATGACGACAAACAGCGCAACGATGGTCAGCAGCCCGAGCAGTGCGAGCATGGTCTCCTCCGAGTGAGGGGTCGATGGACCCTAGGATTCGGAATCCCTGTTGGCGGGATTTAGGAGCGACTGTAGAAGTTGGTGATCTGCCTGTGAAACAGAATATTTGGATCGATTATGCGGATTCGCCGATCAGTGCCGCCGACGCCGCGCGCCAAATCCCGGCAGAATGTCTCGCATCCCCAATTCCACCCATCCCTGCCGGAGACACCGTGAGCGCTACCCCGACCGTCCTGATCCTCCCCGGCTGGCAGAACTCCGGCGCCGAGCATTGGCAATCGCGCTGGGAACGCCTGCATGGTGATCGTCGTGTCGAACAGCGCGACTGGTTTGCCCCCAAGCGTGCGGATTGGGTGGCCGCGCTGGAAGCCGAAGTCAGCGCGGCGCCCGGCGACGTCATTTTGGTGGCGCACAGCCTGGGCTGCGTGCTGACGGCGCATTGGGCGGCCACGTCGGCTCGTGCTGTGCGGGTGCGCGGGGCCTTGCTGGTTGCTCCACCGCAGCTCGATCGCGCCGACATGCCACCGGAGCTGGCCGACTTCAGGCCTATTCCGCAACAGCGTTTGCCATTTCCCGCTGTGCTCGTCTTCAGCACCGACGACCCGTTCAGCGACGCAGCGTGGAGCCACAGCCAAGCCGAAACGTGGGGTGCGGAGCCCGTCAACCTGGGCGCGCGCGGCCATATCAATGCCGAATCGGGTCTCGGTGACTGGCCGGAAGCCCGCGCCATCGTCGCCAAGTGGATGAAGGATCTCATCTGAAATCAGCGGAATGGGGGGGCTTGACCCTGAAGCTTCTTCAGGGTTTTGAATGGAGGCATGAAACCCGATCTCGCCTCCACCCTGCCTGTCGACGACCACGCCACGCCGGAAGCCTCTGGCTGTGGCGGTTGCTGCGGTCATGCGCAACCGGTCGCAAGGGACGCCGCCCAACATGCGCATGATCATGGCCACGATCATCACGGTCACGACCACGACGATCATGATCATGATCACGCGCCCGAAGCCGCGGCCCCCGTCGATGTCGAGGCACGCGCAGCCGCCACTGGCCGCACCGTCGTGCGCATCGAGCAGATGGATTGCCCGACTGAAGAGCGCATGATCCGCGCCAAGCTCGGCAGCGCCGACGGCGTTGTCGCGCTGGATTTCAACTTGCTGGAGCGTCATCTCACCATCCACCACACCGTTGACGATGTGGCGCCCTTCCTGGAGGCGCTGCGTGCCATCGGCATGGATGGCGAGGTGCTTGAACAGCACGATCGCCTGGCCGCAGCACCTGCGGAACCGGCCCGCATCTCGCGCCGGACGTGGCTGCTCGGTATCGGCGGCGTGACCGCGTTCGGGGCGGAGGCCATCGCCTGGTCGCTTGGCGATCACGCCTGGCCTGTGCTGGCGCTGGCGCTTGCCTCCACCGCCTTGGCGGGTGGGCCGACGCTGCGCAAGGGCTGGATTGCCTTGCGCGCGCTCACGTTCAATATCAACTTCCTGATGGCGGTGGCCGTCATCGGCGCGCTGCTGATCGGCAAGTGGGCCGAAGCCGCCATGGTGATCTTTCTGTTTGCCGTGGCAGAAGCCATTGAAGCGCGCGCGCTGGTGCGTGCTCGCGACGCTGTGCGCGCTCTCACCGCCATCGCGCCAGACACCGCGGAGTTGGCCGATGGCGCGGGCGGCTGGCGCGAAGTGGCTGTCGACACCGTTGCCGTTGGCGCGCGCCTGCGTGTGCGCACCGGCAGCCGCGTGCCGGTCGACGCGCGCATCGTCAGCGGTCGCGCGGCGCTGGACGAATCGCCCGTCACGGGGGAAAGCCTGCCGGTGGAAAAAGCCATGGGGGACACCATCCTCGCCGGCACCATCGTGACCGACGGCGTGGTCGAGGCGCAAGCCACGGCAGTGGCTGCGGACAGCACGTTGGCGCGTATCGCCGGGGCCATCCAGCAAGCGCAATCGCAGCGCGCGCCCACGCAGCGCTTTGTCGACAAGTTCTCTTCGATCTACACGCCCGCAATGATGTTGTTGGCGCTCGCGGTGGCCGTTATCGGCCCGCTGGTCACGGCCGACGGTTGGCTGGCGTGGACGTATCGCGCGCTGGTGCTGCTGGTGATCGCCTGCCCGTGCGCGCTGGTGATCTCCACCCCGGTCACGGTGGTCAGTGGCCTGGCCGCTGCTGCGCGCCGCGGCATCGTCGTGAAGGGCGGTGTGTATCTGGAAAGCGGCCGGCGCCTGCGTGCGCTGGCGCTGGACAAGACCGGCACGCTCACCGCAGGCCGCCCGGTGTTGGATACGGTGATGTTGCCCGACGGCACACGCCGCGCCGTCGCAGAGCTGAACGCCGCACCCGACGCCACGCAGTTGCATGCGCTGGCAGTGGCCGCAGCGCTGGATGCCAACACCACGCACCCGATTGCCGTGGCCATCGTGCGGGCCGCTGCGGCGCACGGTGCGGTCGATGCGAATGCGGTGGAAGACCTGTCGGTGCTGCCGGGCCGTGGCGTCGCGGGCACGCTCAACGGTGTGCGCTGGCATCTTGGCAACGCGGCGCTTGTCGCAGAGCGTGGCTTCGATACGTCGGCCTGGCGTGCTGCTGCCGAGTCGTTGCAAGCGGTGGGCATGTCCGCTGTCACGCTGTGCGATGCGAACGGTGTCGTGGCGCTGTTCGGCGTGCGTGACCGCGAGCGCGCCGAAAGCGCCGAAGCCATCGCCGCATTGCGCGCACTGGACGTGACGCCCGTCATGCTCACCGGCGACGACCGCCGCGCCGCACGGGCCATCGCCAAGACGGTCGGCATCGACAACGTGCACGCAGAGCAGCTCCCCGCCGACAAGCAACGCGTGGTGGGCGAGCTGGCCGCACAACACGGCTTCGTCGGCATGGTCGGCGACGGCATCAACGATGCCCCGGCACTTGCGCGTGCCGATATCGGTTTCGCCATGGGCGCCGCCGGTACCGCCACCGCGCTGGAAGCGGCCGACGTGGCCATCATGGACGACGACCCGCGCAAGCTCGCCAGCTTCATCCGCATCAGCCGTCGCACGGTGGCCGTGCTGCGTCAGAACATTGTGCTGGCGCTGGGCATCAAGGCGGTGTTTCTGGCGCTGGCCGTGATGGGCGACGCGACGCTGTGGATGGCGATCTTCGCCGATGTGGGCGCGAGCCTGCTGGTAGTGTTCAACGGCCTGCGCGTGATGCGCACGCGCGCCTGATTTGCCGGCACGCGCGGGGCAACGCGATCAGCGCAAGCCGGTGATGCGCGCGTCTTTCGGGTAGGTGATCTGGTAGTCGGCCGAAAAGCGCGCGCTTTCGCCGGCCGGGATCGTCTGCTCCCATGCGATCACGCCGCGGCGGCGTTCCCAGTTGCGCTTGGCGGGCTCCGGCGAGAAGGTGGAGCGCACCTTGATGTCGTCGGACTGGCTGACCGGCGTGGCTTCCAGGATCTGCACGTCGATCGCGTCACGGTGCCGGTTATGCACCGTGTAGAGCGCCGCCAGCTGGCGCTCGTTGCGGTTGTCGAGCAGGCCCACGCTTCGCTGGAAGGTCTTCGGCGTTTCCACCACTACGTTCACGAGATCGTCACGGCCGAAGGGCAGCGTGACCTTCTGGTCCTCGCCAGCCGGATTCCACTGTGTGCTGCCAACTACCGCGCCATCGCGGCGCAACTGCATGTTGCCTGCGGGCCAGATGCCCTCTGGGCGGTCCACCGTCGCAACGAGGTACGCAGTGGTATCCATGCGCGGGGTGCTGCGTGCCGCCAGTTTGGCGGGCAGCGTTTCGCTGGCCAGCGTGAGGGTGATCTTCTGCGCGTCGGATGGCAGTTCGGCTGCGCCCGGCACATCGAACTCGGTGGCAAACGCGGTCTGGACGGCGTTCACTTCGAACAGCGGTTCGCCATCGGCCTCGCGTTGCTCATTGTTCCGGCTGAATCTGGCCTTAGGCGCTGGCGCCATCGCCGCTGCAGGTGCAGCGGGGTAGGGCATCGCCTGCGGGGGCGGTTGAATATCCAATTGCCACGCATACGGTTCCGGCCCGCGCGGCGTGTTGCGCGGCTGGCCCGTTGACAGGCGCAGATGCACGCCGCGCCAGTCTTCGCCGGTGGATTGCGCAAGCGTGGCCTGCCGCTCGACCACGACATTCGAGCGCACAGAATCCACACTCGCCTGATAGGCCGGACGCCAGCCCGCACGCGAGGTCTGATAGCTGACGCGCAACTCACCGCCGCGCGGTGCCGCCACCGCAATGCGCACCGTGCGCAGCGTGCTGGATGCCGAGCCGTGTGTGCGTTGCAGCGCGTCGAGCTGCGCCTTCAATTCGGCGTCGCGCTTCTTCAGTTGTTCCTGGCGGGTAAAGATGTCTTGCGCGTTGCGTGCCAGTGCGTCGGTCGCGCGGCCGAGCGTGGAAAAATCCGTGGCCGGTGCGCGGCCATCGCCGCCGGTGCGTTCGCTCACGGCTTTCAGATAGCTGGCCGACAGCGCATTCGCCTGGATCTGCACGCCAAGCGCGGCGCGCTGGTCTTCCAGCGTGCGGATTTGAGTGTCCAGCGCCGTTCTGGCGCAGCCGCTGCCTTCGCTGGGAATGCTCTCCACGCGCACATCACCCACGCGGATGCTGCTGTCGCTTTCCACACGCAGGCTGTCTGCGTCGAATGTCATCGGCAGGCAGGTCAGTTCTACGGTGCGGGCGCCTGCGGCCACCGTGGCCGTGCGCACGACCGTGGCGCTATCCGGATACAACGTGACATCGGTGATGCGCGAAGGCGTCGCTGCCTGCGCGGTGACTGCCGCGGCAGACGCAATCGCGCCAAGCGCCGCGCAGGCTGCGCGTTGTCGATGCTGGAATCGTGCCGCCGCAGCCGGTTTCGTCTTCATCCGCCTCACCCACGTGTCGTGAAATGCGGCGAGTATCGCACGTCAAAGCGCACGTCAAAGCGCACGTCAAAGTGATGTGCCCGGCATGGGAAAAGACAGCTCAGCGATGCACGCCGCGAATATGCCGGTGCGCGTGTTCGCCCTCGCCATGTTCGTGGCTGAGGCCGTGATGATTGGCGGCGACGGGCTCTTCGTGCAGCGATTGCAGCACGCCGCACTCAGCTACCGATGCGGCCGTCGTGCAGCGTTGCCCGATCGCCTCGATCTGGCCTTTGAGATCGGTCAGCTCGGCAATGCGCGCTTGAACGTGACGCAGGTGTTCGTCCAGCAGGTTGTTGATCTCTTCGCACGAGGCCTGCGGATTGGCCTGCAACTCGAGCAAGCGGCGGATTTCCGTGTGTGCCATGTCGAGCGACCGACACTTCGCAATGAAGGCCAGCAGCTCGACATGCTCGGGCGTGTAGACGCGGTAATTGTTGGCGGCGCGCGCCGGCGGGGGCAGCAGGCCCTGCGCTTCGTAGAAGCGGATGGTCTCGATGCTGATGCCCGTGCGCTGGGCGAGTTCGCCAATTTTCATACGCGTTGAAAAAAGAATCAGAAAACAGTCGGCTCGGCAGTGACCGCTTCAACGCCCGCGACTTTCAGGCAGGCGTCCAGGCAGGCGCGGCAGGCAGTTGCACAGGCGCTGCAATGGCCTTGGCCGTGATGATCGCATTCTTCCGCGCATTGAGAGCAGATCTCGGCGCAGTCTTCCAGCAGCAGCTCTGCGAATTCACTGTTGCGCTCAAGGAATTTGCGCGTGAGGGCGCAGTATTCCGCGCAATCCGTGCACAAGCTGATGCAGCGGGCCATGGCTTCGGCGTGGCCATTCTTGCTGCATTCCGTCGCGCAATGAGTGCAAGCGGCCTCGCATGCCTGCAGCGCCTGGATCACACTGGCAAAACGCTTGGCATTCTCTTTCGCGGTCGGACGAGTGGTCATGTCGGTTCTCCTGTGGCAGTGGATGTGCACGCTGGCGCGCTTGGGAAGGGATGAGCCCGGGCAGGGCCCGAGACCCATCTCTCCAATTTAGCAACTCGCGCTCCACAGCGTGAGCCCGACTTGTGCGTTACACCGCTTGCGCCTCGCTTTTGCCGCTGCGCAGCATGCCGTTACCGGCCCGTGCGATCAGGCGATTGACGCCGCCCACCACGGCGCGAATCGATGCCGTTGTCAGGTTGGCATCCACGCCCACGCCGAATACGCTGCCCGCCACGCCCGGCGCGGCCATTTCTGCAAATGCGATGGCATCGGCATTGGCACCCTGGCCCAGCGCGCGTTCCTCGTAATGGTGGATCGACACGGGGGCCGCCAGCACGTGCGACAGCGCATGCACCAGCGCATCCAGCGGCCCGTTGCCGGTGCCTTCGCAGATGTGCTCGTGGTCGTCAATGTTGACCACCAGACGGATGTGCTGGCTGCCGTCATCGCGCTCGGTCAGGCGGTGCGATACGTAGCCGATCGCGCCGTCGCCGCGCAGATAGGTCTGCTGGAACAGCGTCCAGATGTCGGCGCCCGTGGCTTCGCGGCCGCTCTCATCGGTCAGCTGTTGCACGGTGCTGCTGAATTCCACCTGCAGTCGGCGCGGCATGGCAACGCCATAGCCGGATTCCAGCAGATACGCGATGCCGCCCTTACCCGACTGGCTGTTCACGCGAATGATCGAGTCATACGTGCGGCCCACGTCAGCCGGGTCGATGGGCAGGTAGGGCATTTCCCACAGTGCATCGGGCTTCTGCACCGCAAAGCCCTTCTTGATTGCATCCTGGTGCGAGCCCGAGAACGCCGTGAACACCAGATCGCCCACGTACGGATGACGCGGATGCACCGGCAGTTGCGTGCACTCTTCGCAGGTACGTGCCACGTCATTGATGTGCGAGAAATCCAGCTCCGGATCCACGCCCTGCGAGTACAGGTTCAACGCAAGCGTGACGAGATCCACGTTGCCGGTGCGCTCGCCATTGCCGAACAGGCAACCTTCCACGCGGTCGGCACCGGCCATCACGGCCAGTTCAGCCGCTGCCACGGCCGTACCGCGGTCATTGTGCGGATGCACGGAGAGGATGATTGAATCGCGACGCGCCAGGTTGCGGTGCATCCATTCGATCTGGTCGGCGTAGATGTTTGGCGTAGCCATCTCCACCGTGGCCGGCAGGTTGAAGATGATCTTGTGCTCGGGCGTCGGCTCCCATACCTCGGTCACCGCGTTGCAAACCTCCAGCGCGAAATCCAGTTCGGTGCCGCTGAACACTTCCGGGCTGTATTGGTACGTCCACTGCGTCTCGGGCATCGTTTCCGCAATCTCGCGGATCAGCTTGGCGCTTTGCACGGCAATGCGCTTGACGCCCTCGCGGTCAGTGTTGAACACCGTGCGGCGAAACACCGGCGCGGTTGCGTTGTAGACGTGGATGATGGCGCGCTTGGCGCCGCGCAGCGATTCCATCGTGCGGCGGATGAGGTCTTCGCGCGCCTGCGTGAGCACTTCGATGGCCACGCCGTCGGGGATGTGTCCACCCTCGATCAGCTCGCGCACAAAATCAAAATCGGTTTGGGAGGCGGCCGGGAAAGCGGCTTCGATTTCCTTGAAGCCGATCTGCACGAGCATCTTGAACATGCGCATCTTGCGCTCGGCGTTCATGGGCTCGAACAGGGCCTGGTTGCCATCGCGCAGGTCCGTGCTCATCCAGATTGGTGCACGGGTGATGGTCTTGTTGGGCCAGGTGCGATCGGCGAGGGCGATGGCGGGGAAGGGGCGGTATTTGGTGTTGGGGTTCTTCAACATGGTCTGTGCGTCCTAGGAGATCGAGATCGGTTTCGTACAGCGGGGACGGCCGCGCGGGCAGCGTCCAGGGTGGCCGGAATCGGGTTTGGGATGTGGCGGCCAGACAGCCACGGGCGCGTGGTCTGGCAACCGATCGGTAGTCGTAGCGAAAGCGGGATCGAGGCAGGCATGAGAGGCTCCAACGATTCGGCGCACAGACTGCGCCACACACAAGGTCCGTCGCCGGTTACGGCACGGACCGGTCAAATACCGGAACGAGGGGGAAGAGAGATCTACGCGCTTACACGCGTAGTAGAGAAGCGGATAGCAGACCGCGCACGCACGAGAGGGTGCGGGCAGGAGCGGTTGGGAGGGTGGTCTGCTGGAAGTGCATGCGGCGATACTGATGGGGAAGGCGGGGTGTTGTCAAGCTGGCTGGGCGGGTTCTGGACGGTTTTTTGGGGGCAGATGAAACGCCGGCTCCAGAGCCGACGAAAACGTGTGCCACCCGCTAGGAACCATGTGACGTGGGCGCCAGCAGAACCCATCCGAACCTGCTTTAATACACCCCGTCCATGCCGCCAGCCCGCTATATCAAAGGGGCTATAACGGCAAGACTCCCTCACGCCCCACAAGGAGAATCCCCCAATGGTCACGTTGAACATCAACGGCAAACCAGTGGAAGTTGATGCTGATCCGTCGACGCCGCTGCTCTGGGCGCTGCGCGACAACCTCGGTCTGACTGGCACGAAGTTCGGTTGCGGTGTTGCCTCGTGCGGCGCCTGCACGGTGCACCTGAACGGCCAGCCCACGCGCAGTTGCGTGCTGCCGATCTCTGCGGTGGCCGGCCAGCAGATCACCACGTCTGAACACATCGCCGATGACAAGGTCGGCAAGGCCGTGCTCGATGCGTGGGTCAAACACGATGTGGCGCAATGCGGCTACTGCCAGAGCGGCCAGATGATGAGCGCGGTGGGTTTGCTGCGCACCAAGAAGAAGCCGACCGACGCCGATATCGATAGCGCGATGGCCGGTAACCTGTGCCGCTGCGCGACGTACCAACGCATTCGCGCGGCCATTCACGATGCAGCGAAATCGCTGGCCTGAGCCCCACCGGAGAATTCACGATGCGTATTCGAAATCTTGAAGCGCTGGCCGGTGGCGGCGCGCAACATCAACCGGCGTCTGCGGATGCTGGTTCGGCAACGTTTGATCGCCGCAGCTTTCTGAAACTCACGACGCTGGCCGGCAGCGGCCTGGCGCTGGGTGTGGCTCCGATGCTGGCCGGCGCGCAGGACGCCAAGGCAAAGCCGCCTTCACCGCCGCAGGCGTTCATCATCATCGCGCCGGATAACACAGTCACCGTGGCGGTCAACCGGCTTGAGTTCGGTCAGGGCGTGCACACGGCATTGCCGATGGCGCTGGCCGAAGAGCTCGACGTGGACTGGCGCAACGTGCGCGGCATGCTGGCGCCTGCAGCCGACGCGTACAAGGACCCGGGCTTCGGTATTCAGATGACGGGCGGTTCGACCGCGCTGAACCACTCGTTCCAGCAATACCGCGAGTTGGGCGGCCGGGCACGTGCGATGTTGATCTCGGCGGCGGCGGAACGCTGGAAGGTTGATCCGTCGACATGCCGCACGGCCAATGGCGTGGTCACATCTGGCAGCCACCGCGCCACGTATGGCGAACTGGCCCAGGCGGCGATGGCGCTGCCCGTGCCCGCGCAGGTCACGCTGAAGAACCCGTCGCAGTTCCGCATTGTCGGCAAGCCGACGCCACGTCTGGATGCACGTGCGAAGCTCGACAGCTCGCTTAAATTTGGCCTCGACACGCGCCTGCCCAACATGAAGGTCGCCGTGTTGGCCCGCCCGCCGCGCTTTGGCGGCAAGGTGGCCAAGTACGACGTGGCTGCGGCCAAGTCGGTGAAGGGCGTGGTCGATGTGCTTCAGATCCCGACCGATCGGGGCGGCACGGGCGTGGCCGTCATTGCTGACGGGTACTGGCCCGCCAAGCAGGGCCGTGACGCGCTGCAAGTCACGTGGGAAGACGCAGGCTCGACGGTGTCCACGCCCGCGCTGATGGCGGAGTACAAGAAGCTCGCCGGCCAACCCGGCACGGTGGCCAAGGCTGCCGACATGAGCGCAATCCAATCTGCCGCCACGCGCATCCAGGCCGATTACGAATTCCCGTACCTCGCGCACGCGCCCATGGAGCCGCTGAACTGCACGATCGATCTGCAGAAAGACGGTGGCAAGACCACGGGCGCGAAGGTGTGGGTCGGCTCGCAGTTCCAGACCATCGACCAGGGCGCAATCGCCAAGGTGCTCGGCGTATCGCCCGAGAAGATCGAGCTGAACACGATGATGGCGGGCGGCGGCTTTGGCCGGCGCGCGATCACCACGTCGGACTATGTGGTGGAAGCGGCCAACGTGGCGAAGGCCTATGCGGCGGCCGGGCACAACGGCCCCGTCAAGGTGATCTGGAGCCGCGAGGACGACATCCGCGGTGGCTACTACCGCCCGATGCATCTGCACCGCGTCAACGTGGGCGTGGACAACAGCGGCAAGGTCGTCGGCTGGGACCACGTGATCGTCGGTCAGTCGATCCTCAAGGGCACGCCGTTCGAAGCCTTCATGGTCAAGAACGGTGTGGACGAGACCATGGTCGAGGGCGTGGTCGAAAACGACTACGGCTTCCCGATGCAATTGACGGTGCATCACCCGGACGTGAACGTGCCGGTGCTGTGGTGGCGTTCCGTGGGCCACACGCATACGGCCTACGTGATGGAAACGATGGTCGACGAGGTTGCGCACGCGGCCAAGCAAGACCCCGTGGCCTTCCGCCTTGCGCGCTTTACCGGCAAAGAACACGAACGCCATCGTGCGGCGCTGCAACTCGCCGTCGACAAGTCCGGCTACGGCAAGCGCAAGCTGCCCAAGGGCCAGGCCTGGGGCGTGGCGGTGCATGCGTCGTTCGAATCTGTGGTGGCGTATGTGGTTGAGGTGTCGGTCGACCAGGGCAAGCCGCGCGTGCATCGAGTCACGGCCGGCGTGCATGCCAACCGCGTGGTCAACCCGATGGGCGCGGAAGCGCAGATCCAGGGTGCGTGCGTGTTCGGTCTGGCGATGATTCAACCCGGCTTTGCCATCGACATCGAGAACGGCGCCACCAAGAACAGCAACTTCACCGATTTCCCGCCCGTGCGCATGCCGGACGCGCCGCCGGTGAACGTGTTCTTCGTGCCGTCGGAAGACAACCCGACCGGTCTGGGCGAGCCCGGCACGCCGCCGATTGCACCGGCGGTAGCCAACGCATTGTTCACCCTGACCGGCAAGCGTCAGCGCAAGCTGCCGTTCGACACGGTCTAGTTGTCATCATCGCGTGATGTGATGGAAGCCGGCATGCAGTCATGTGTGCCGGCTTTCTTGTTCTTGCAGCCGTATCCGCCCAGTTTTGCGGACCGATTCTTGTGTCCGCGATTGCGTTGTTCACCCACCGGAGGAGCATGTCATGGCATTGAATATCCTGTACACCGCCCACGCCAAAGCCACAGGCGGCCGCAACGGCCACACACAGACCGAAGATGGCCAGGTCTCGCACGACTTGTCGGTGCCCAAGGCCATGGGCGGCCCCGGCAAGCCCAACACCACCACGCCTGAAGACCTGTTTGCCGCCGGCTATGCCGCCTGCTTTGGCTCGGCGTGCGACTTCGTCGCGAAGAGCATGCTCAAGCTCAATCCGAGCAACATCGAGATCCACTGCGATGTGGGTATCGGTACGCGGGAGGAGGGCGGTTTCGGTCTGAAGGTGGGCCTGATCGCACGGATCAGCGGTCTGTCGCAAGCCGATGCCGAGAAACTGGTGGCCCAGGCGCATCAGGTGTGCCCGTATTCGAACGCCACGCGTAACAACGTGGAAGTCACCCTCAAGACCGAGGTGGTCTGATGCAGCAGCGGCCTGTTGTTGGTGTGTTGCTGGCCGCAGGCCGCGGCAGCCGTTTTGATGCGGCGGGCGTGGCCAACAAGCTGCTTGCCCCGCTGCCCGACGGAACCCCCGTGGCGGTCCAGGCCGCGCGCCATCTGAAGCAGGCATTGGGTGACGTGGTGGCAGTAGTGCCCGCCGCTGCTACGCATGGCGCGCAGGTCGATCAGTTGGCCGCGCTACTGGGCGAAGCAGGCTGCGAAGTCCTGCGCTGTGCTGATGCTGCTCGTGGCATGGGCGCCAGCCTGGCAGGCGGTGTGGCCGCGCGCCCGCAAGCCGGCGGGTGGATCATCGCCCTGGCCGACATGCCGTGGATTGCACCCGAGACCATCACTCAAGTTGCCAACGCACTTGACTCGCACTCTTGTGTGGCGCCCTTTCACGCCGGGCAGCGGGGCCACCCCATCGGCTTCGGCGCCGACTTCTTCGCTGGCCTGACGTCGCTCGACGGCGACGAGGGCGCTCGGCGGCTGATCGATCCCGCCAAGCTCGTCCGCATTGACTCCGATGACGCGGGCATCCTGCGCGATGTCGACACGCCCGCCGATCTGGCTCCGTGATCGAATGGGGTTGACTTACAACGAAGCGCCGCCGTACTCGCCTGCCAGAAATGCTCCATACAGCGCGCACGCACGGCGCATGTCGGTCCAATGCATGCGGCGATCGCCCCTCGGCTGAGTGCCGCAGTTTTCGGCGCGTGTGTCGATCTCAAACATTCGATTTCGACAGTGTGAGGGCCGGGTTTTGAGGCCGGTGCATGTGGTGCTGCTGCGATTGGTCAACAAACTCTGAGACGCTTGATTCGCTCCCGATACCGGCTTGTCCAGTGTCTTTGGACGTTGAGCAGCGGTACCCCGACAGCGCCAGAGAATTGATACTTTGCGCCTGCAGTGGCGGCGTGTAAGGTATCGATTGGTTTCGGATACAGCGACCACAGCAAGACTTCTCGCGCGAGCTGAATCGAGAACAACAATACGGATGGCGCCTTCCACCCATGACACGCGATTTGCGCGCCGCACACGCTAACTCCCACCGCGAGATGCTCAAGGTCGTCATTGCGACGTCGCTGGTCACCTGTCTTGAGCTGTTCGACTTCACGGTGTTCAGCTACTTCGCTGTGATGATCGGAGACCAGTTCTTTCCGGCCACCGATCCGATGACGTCGCTGTTGTTGGCAGTCGGTACCTTTGGCGTCGGCTTCTTCATGCGACCGCTCGGTGCCATGGTGATCGGCGCTTACGCCGACCGGGTCAGCCGCCGAGCCGCCATGACGATCACCATCTGGCTGACTGCCATCGGGACGGCCGCGATTGCCGTATGTCCGCCGTTTGCAGTGATTGGCGTGGCGGCACCGTTCATCATCATCGTCGGGCGGTTGCTGCAAGGCTTTGCCGCCGGCGGTGAAGTGGGGACGGCCGTGACGTTCGCGATGGAAGCTGCACCACCATCACGAAGCGGGATTCTGGTCAGTTGGCAATACGCCAGTCAGGCTGCGGCCGCGTTGCTTGGCGCGTTGCTCGGCACACTGCTCACGAGCACGATGTCGCCGGCAAGCCTGACGCAGTGGGGTTGGCGCATCCCTTTTCTGATCGGGTTGTCGATCGTGCCCGCTGGTCTGTACCTGCGTCGTCGGCTTGTCGATAGCCCCGTTCCTGCCGCCTCCAATCGCGGCACTGCCATACCGTTTGTCGAACTGTGCCGGGAGCACGGCGGCACGCTGGCGCTGGCCACATT
This sequence comes from Ralstonia sp. GX3-BWBA, assembly GCF_003290055.1. Taxonomy (NCBI): domain Bacteria; kingdom Pseudomonadati; phylum Pseudomonadota; class Betaproteobacteria; order Burkholderiales; family Burkholderiaceae; genus Ralstonia; species Ralstonia sp. GX3-BWBA. Next base: position 193,481 of record NZ_QMKS01000019.1, read on the forward strand.
GGCGAAAATCTGGAGCACGGTACCGGTCTACGCAGTCATTACGTATATGCCGAGCTACGTGACGCGGGTGTTGCACATGCCCCCCATCATCGGGTTCATGTCGTCGACGTTATCGACGTTGCTGTTGGTGGTGGTGTCGCCGCTGTCGGGCCTGCTGGCAGACCGGTTACCACGCCGCAAGCCAATGGTGCTCATCACATCGGGCACGACGGCGGTCCTGGCGTACCCGGTCTTCGCGATGATGACGCATGCACAGAGCCCGCGGGCCGTCCTGCTCGGGTCTGCAGTGATCAGCGTCTTGCTGGCCCTTGGCACCAGCATCGGCGCGTTGCTTGTTCTTGAGGCGTTTCCGGCGCGGGTGCGTGCCAGCGGCTTTGCGATTTCGCATGCCCTGGGCGTCACGCTGTTTGGCGGCACCGCGCAATTCATCATCACCGGGCTGATCAAGTGGACGGGTGACCCGGTATCCGCTGCCTGGTATGTGGCGCCCGCATGCCTGGTGAGCTTCGTTGCCGTGCTCGCGTTCAAGGAGCGCCGCGCTGCGGCCTGAAACCGCTGCTTATGTACTGATTGCAATCGGCTCGTTGCGCGAAACCTTTGGCCGCGCGTAAGACGTTTTGCCGGACAGCGCCCGGAAGTCTTGCGGTGCCATGTCGTATGCACGACGGAACGCGCGCGTGAAATCGGACGAACTCTTGAAGCCAAGCCCGAACGCGATGTCTGTCACGGTCAGGTAGGGGTGCCGGACCAGTTCGCTTGCCGCCTCGCGCAGACGCAGGTGGCGGATGTAGGCACCCAGGCCGCCCTCGTGCTGAAACAGGCGATACAACGTCTGGCGAGGCAGTTGTAGCGCCTGCAGCACGCTCTCTGGCGAAAGGTCTTCCTGACGCAGATGGGCTTGAATGTAGCGCCGCACGCGACCGAACATGGCAGCCCGCGCTGCCGCGCGCGCATTGCCGCTCAGTTGGGCTTGCTTGCCGAATGCAGAGACCATGAGTTGCGTGCTCGTGCGAATGGCATTGCCCGCCGCGTGTGCGCTCATGTCTGCAATGTTCTGACTGAGTGCGATCACGTTCTCGAAGATCAGTTGCGTGAGCGGCGTCGTGTTCGCGATCACGCGGCCGTGGATGGCTTCGGGGTCGGGAAAGATCTCTCCGGCCAGTGCGCCCGGCACAAAGATGGTGGCGACCCGGCAAGCGCTGCGCTGCATGCGCACAGGCTGGCCCATGTGCAGTGTGAGGATGCTGCCAGCCGTCGGCATGTTGCCGCGCGACGAAGACGAACGCACGGCGACATCAGTGACACCGCCTTCCAGAAATACGTGGAACGCGTAGTCGCGGATCGGGTCGGTCGAGATGCGCGCGAGCGAACGGTCCAGCACCATCGCATCGGACCGGCAATCGGTGAACACCAGATCGTCGACCTTGTAGCGATCGATGGCAGCGTGAAACGGCCTCTCAAGATCGGCGCGCGACGGGAGGACGTCGATGACGTGGCCGACCCGCTCTCGCCACGCCAGCAGCGGCTGCTGATGCGTTTGCGTCCGCACGTCGAAGTGGCTGTGAACGATGGAAGATTCACCCGGCGGGCGAACGTCAGGCGTGAGCGTGCACTGTTCCATGCAAGGGAGTTCCGCCCCGTGAGAATTTTGTGGTGCTGCTTTTATGTACGGCTTTTTATGGTTGGGACTGTATCGAAGAAACCGCGCGCAGCGCGGCGCCCCCCACCAAAGGGTGAGGCTCAGGACCAACACCTTGGGCGCAAAGTGACCTTGCAGGCGTTTTATGGCACTGACGATGCTTCTATATGAAGCGCGTTTGTTGTGTGTGATCGCGCCGGAGCAACGGTGCGTATTCGTGCAATTCGCGCGGCGCGATGTCGAACGCGCGACGGAATGCACGCGTAAAGCTCGACGCATCGTTGAACCCCAATCCCGAGGCAACGTCCTGTATGCCCCGGTGCGGCAGGCGCACCAACTCGTCGGCCGCCATCCGCAGCCTGCGATTGCGGATATACGCGGCCAGGCCGCCTTCATGCTCGAAGAGTCGATAGACGCTGGCGCGTGAGAAATGCAGCGATGCCAAGACGCTTTCAGGCGACAGATTTGGATCACGCAGATGCATTTCCACATGCCGTCGCACCTTGCCATAGACGGCAGCGCGTACCGCCGCGCGGGCGTTGCCGGCAAAGCCCGCCTGCTGGGCGAAGGCCGCAAGGATCAGCTCCACCGCCGTGAGAAAAGACTGGTGCGCTTCTTCCTTATTCAGCCCAACGATTTGGCGCCTGAGCGCGATGACATGCTCGATCAGCAGGCGCGTCAGCGGGGTGGCAGCGTGAATCCAGCGGCCATGTAGCGACGCCGCATCAGGAAACAACTGTTCCACCAGCGCGCGCGGCACAAAAAGAAGAAGGAGCCGGCCCTCAAAGCTTCGGATGGTGCAGGGCTGATCCATGTCCAGTGCGAGGATGCTTGGCACGCCCGGAACGGGCTGCGCTTCAGTGCGCGGCTTGTTGCCCAGAAACTGCGACGGCGGCCCTTCAAGAAAGATGCTGAACGTGACATCGCGAACGCTCTCGGTCGAGACCCGACCCAACGATCGCACGGCCAGATTTGGCGCGGTGAGAAAGTCGATGAGGCTCAGGTTGTCGATCGTGTAGCGGGACAGTGATGCATCAAACGTATCCTCGGCTTGCTTGCCCGGAGGCCGTATGTCGTAGACCGGGCTCATCCTTTCCTGCCAGGCCAGAAAGCTTTTTCGTGCGTCGCCTTGAACGCTGAAATCGCTGTGCACGATGCCGGGCGCGAGCGTCGGTTGCCCGGGCAACAACAGGCGGCTGAGTGGTGGCGCAGTGTGGAGCGCATCGTCGTTCAATGCAGTGCGCATCGCGGAGTCTCGAAATCGGCCCACCATGGCGGCGCGTCACACGGCAGGCGAACGTCAGCCGTGAGCGGGCAGTGTTTCATGCAAGAGCGTCCCCGTCCCGTGAGTATTTTGTGGTGCTGCTTTTATGTACCGCTTTTTATCGCTGGGACTGTATCGAATAAATCGCGTGCGACGCAGCGCTCCCCCACAAAGGGTGAGGCACGGGACCAACACTCCGCAGTGCTTGGCGGCACCTAACGGCGCTGCACCAGCGCATCCTCCATCAATCCGGTCACCTCTTCCAAGGTGCGATCGCGCGGCAAGTTGTGGTAGCGCACCGCAATGGTGCGTGCTGCGTCACGGTATTTCGGATTGCCCAACAGATCGTGGAGCACCGCGCGGAATCCGGTCTCCACATACGCCGGCAGGATGCCAAGGCCGGCGCCCATGGCGGCCACGCGCTCGGTGACCATCAGTTGCTCGATGTGCTGCGGGAGCAGCAGCATCGGCACACCGGCCAGCAAGCAGTTCAATGCCGTGCCGTGGCCCGCGTGGGTGATGGCCAGCGTGCAGCCGGCAAGCAAGGGGAGCAGCCGGACGGGCTGCCGATAGAGCCGCAGGCCGCGGTGGCGGTTTGCCGTCTCCGTGCTGAGGTCGGGGATGACCGCAATCACTTCGGCGCCGGAGGCTTCCAGCGCTGTCAGCACGGTATCGAGCCAGGGCTGCACTTGCAGATACACGAAGACGTGCGGCTTGTCGGGTTGCTGCCATTGCACGCGTTCGCCCGTGTCCGGCTCGGGTATCGGGCCGAGAAAGGTGGTGCCAGGCGGCCGCAACAGGGCGTAGTGGTCCAGCTCCGGTAGCGTCAACAGCCGGGTGTGGTCAGCGGTGAGTAACGTCGTGAGCGGTTGTGGCAAATCGAACAACGCTTGGATGTTGCGCTCCACCGCAGCCTGCGTTTGCGCGCGCGCTTCAGCGTTGCTCGCTTCCCAGGGGCGGAAACACGGTGCCGGAGAGAGCGTGGGCGGGATGGTAAAGCCAGTGCCGACCTGGACAGTGCCGATGCCTGCGCGCTTGGCGGCCAGGAGCGCAAGCGGCGCGTGGTCGATCACGACCAGATCCGGTTGGAGCGTGGCATACAGGTACTGCCAGGCTTGCACCATGCCCCCAAGAAGATCGGGCTGCGTGGCGCCATAGGTGGCGAGAATGTCAGCGTAGGTCGCAATCTCGCGGCCCAGCGTTGTGACGTTCGTCGGCGTTGGGCAGGCAAACCAGCGAATGCCGTGAGGCGCCAGATAGCGCTGGGCCGAGGCCATCGATTTCAGCCCGAACACCACCTCGTGGCCACGCGCTTGTAGCGCCAGGGCAATCGGCAGCAGGCGTCACAGATGCCCGTGGTTCCCACCCAACTCCCACGCAAAAATGATCCGGCTCATGCACGGTCCTGGTGCGTGGTGGTGCGCGTTGGCGTCGCGGGAGTGCGTGGGTGCATGCAAAGGGTTCCGGGCGATGGCGCTCGGATCTTATCGATATTTCCACGCCGCGCGGAACTTTTCAAAAACTGAGACGCACGGTCAAGACTGGCCCAAAAAAAATCGTCACTATCGGGTCCGACACACATGTGTCAGCAGTCCGGGGGGAGTCGGTAGCGGCTCAGGGCTGTCGGTCAAACGCTCGCGTGCGGCATCCGGTGCCGCGTCAGAACAGAGCCAGCCGGCAGGTTTGCCTGATCCAAGAACGTGGCTTGCAGAGGCGCGCAGAACATAACAGCGCCATTTGCCGGAACGTACCGGATTGCGAAACGGGGAAGTCGTTCGACGCAAGCAAACCGCACAGTGTTGAGGCTCGGGGGAAACCGACAGGCAGACCTTGAGCCTCAACACCTGTGGCGGGGCGCCGCTCGAATTGGCCGTTCAACCGCCTATCTCAGGTACGAAAACAATGGCTCAACGCATCAGTTTCCTAAACAGAGCACCTTGACGCTGGCAATCGCGGCAGCGCTCTCCAGCATGGTCCCGGCCATCGCTGCGGCCGATACGACCGTCAGCACTGCGCTGGGGACCGATGGCACGCTCGGCACGCTCAGCAACAGCGGCTCGATCGTCGGGAGCAATGCCGGAATTTCCTCTTACGGTGGCTCGATCGATACGTTGAACAACGCGGCCGGCGGCGTTATCGGTGCGATCGGCCAGGCGGGGGGCAACGGCAAGGCCGGCGGAATCATAATGCCGCCTCCCATGCCGCCAATGCCGGGGCCCGGCGGGGCAGGGAGTGGGGGCGAAAACGCGTTTGGCCTGGCGGCAAGCAACATCACCACGCTGAACAACAACGGCACGATCATGGGCGTCGGCGGTAACGGCGGCGCCGGCGGTTCTGGCGTGCCCGGCGGTGTAGGCGGCGCTGGCGGTAGCGGCACGGGCCTGATCAACAGCGCGCTGATCACGACGCTGAACAACGGTGGCACCATCCTTGGCCAGGGTGGCAACGGTGGCGCTGGCGGCACGGGCGCTGCCGGCGGCGGCGGCGGCAACGGCTTCGGCATTCAGAACCAAGGGACCATCGTCTCGCTCAGCAACACCGGCATCATCAGCGGAACCGGCGGCACCAACGGAACCGGCACCAATGGCGCGGGTACGGGTAGCGGCTTAGGCATTTCCAACAGCGGTGCGATCACCACGCTGAACAACGCTGCGAGCGGCATTATCCAAGGTGGTGTGAACGGCATCCTCAACGGTGCCGCGATCGGTACGTTGACGAACAGCGGCACCATCAGTGGTACCAGTGCCAACTCCGTTGGCGTCGCAAACTACGGCGGTACGATCATCGGGTTGACCAACAACGCGAGCGGCCTCATTAGCGGTGGCATCGAAGGCATCAACAATTTCGGCACGATCCAGACGCTGAGCAACAGCGGCACCATTCTTGGTCTCCCCTCGGGCACCGGTCCCCAGAATGCCGGCGTTTTCAACGGGGGCTCGATCGGTTCGCTCACCAATAGCGGCAGCATCAGTGGTGGCGGTGTCGGCGTCAGCAACGAAGGAACGATCAACTCGCTGACCAACAGCGGTGTGATCAGCGGTCGCGCCCCAGGCCTCTACAACACACGCACGATCGGCGCGCTGGTCAACCGCGGAACGATCAGCGGTGGCACAGTGGGCACCATGCCCTTTGTCGCCGGCATTCTCAACGGCGGGACGATCGGCGCGCTGGACAACAGCGGCACCATAACCGGCGCTGGCAATGCCATCAACAACGCAGGGTCGATCGGCCCGATCACCAACTCAGGCGTGATTGCCGGCAATATCACGAACGGGAGCCCTCAAGATCTGAACATCAATGGTGGAACGGGCACGACATTCGGCACCCTGACCGGCTTTGGCGGAACGATCGGTAGCATCGTCAGCCCCAGCGCGGGCGTCGTATTCGCTTCGGGCAACCTGGTGCTGAATGACAACATCGGTGTCGTGCTCCCCTCTCCCATCAACCCGGCCAGCGTTCGCACGGCCCGTGCCGCCTCCACCGGTTCGGTGGCGGTGAGCAACACGGGCGCGGTCCTGCAAGTCAACAACCCGATCACCATTACCGGCACCTACAGCCAGAGTGCGGCCGGTACGCTGCAGATTGGCGTGAACACTGGTGCGGTGACCAACGGCTCGCTCACCGGCGACAGTGGCTACGGTCGACTGGTGGTTTCGGGTGCAGTGAATCTTGCCGCGGGTTCGGCCGTTTCGTTTGCGCAGGTCAATCCGTATCCGTTTGCCGCGGGTCAGCGTTATGTGATCGTCGATGCGTCCAGCACCGGCACCAACTACAACGAAGGCACGCTGCGGTATGGGATCCGCGGCTACAACAGTGTCCTGACCGGCGCCAACGTTACCGCCAACGGCCGCAGCGATCTGGTGGTGACCGTGGTCAGCGCAGATCTGATCCCGACCACGAGCCCCACGCCGGCACCTGCGCCGGCACCTGCTCCGGCTCCCGCGCCTGCACCGGTCCCCAGCCCGGCGACTGTGCCGAACGCCCAAGCGGCGCTCACGGGTCTGTCGCAGTACACGGGCATCAGCGATCCGGGTCTGCTGAACCTGTACAACGCCTCGATGGCGCTGAACCTGGGCAGCAGCGACGCCGCCAACCACGCCGGCAAGCAACTGAACCCGGTGTCGCAGGGGTCGACGGCCCAGGCCGCACTGGCACCGACGCTGGATGTGCTCAACATCATCTCCACGCATGCCGACAGCATGCGCCTTGCCCAGGCCGGTGGCCTGAGCGGTGTTTCGACCGGTGAAGCGGCTCCGGCATGGGGCGTGTGGGGCCAGGCATTTGGCGGCCACGCACACCAGGGCCAGCGCGATCAGGTGGACGGCTACAGCGCCAACTTCGGCGGCTTGCTGTTCGGCGTCGATCACGCGGTCAGCGACGCATGGCGTGCGGGCGGTGTGTTCAGCTACAGCAACGCCAAGATCAGCAACACGGGCGACACCGATGGCAACTCGACGCGTGTGAATTCGTTCGGCCAGATGGGCTACGCCAGCTACACGGGCAGCCCGTGGTATGCAAACTTGTCGGCGGGTGCCGTGCAGCAGCACTACGACACCACCCGCGCCGTCAACTTTGCCGGCTTCTCGGGCAACGCCAATGGCAGCTTCAGCGGCACGCAGTACGTGGCGCGAGCAGAAGCCGGTTACCCGTTCGCCACGGCTGTTGCCACGGTTACGCCGCTGGCAAGCCTGACGTATGGTTACCTGCGCCAGAACGGCTACACCGAATCGGGGGGCAATGGCGCGGCGCTATCGGTGGGCGCGTCGCACACGACGTCGGTTACCAGCGACCTTGGCGTGAAGTTCTCGCGCGAGCTCGCAACCTCGTACGGCACGCTCGTGCCGGAACTGCAGGTCGCATGGCGCCATGAGTACAACAACACGCGCACTCAGACGCAGGCCAGCTTTGCGGCAGACCCGACGGGCCAGACCAGCTTCACGTCGTTGGGTGCCAGCCCAGTGACGGATTCGGCTGTGCTCTCTGCCGGTGTCAAGTTGCTGCGTGCGAACAATCTGAGCATCAGCGCGCGCTACTCGTTGCAAGTGGGTAGCGGGTACGTGTCGCATGCCGGCAGCCTGCAACTGCGTCAGTTGTTCTAACGACTTGAAGTGATACGCCAATGGCGCGCCTCCCGAAAGGGAGAGCGCGCTCATTGCTTTATGGGGTGGTAGACGCGTCCCCCATCAAACAATGAGCACCCGGTTGCATCAACGCTCTCGCTCGGTGGGCGCGGACTCTTTCCGGTAACCAACTGAGCGCGCGCTATGCGCTGCAGGCGGGCAGGGGTTTTCGTTTCGCAGACGGGCAGCGTGCGTCTGCGCCAGTTGTTCTAAGCAGCGAAAAGAGGTACCGAAGAGCGCGTTTTCTTGCGGGAAGGCGCGCCTTTCCTTCTAGTACGATCACGCTCTTACTCTCATCGAGTGAGCCCTTGGAGTCCCGCATGTCGAGCGCGCCCAATACAGATCCAATCAGCATTCCCGAAGCGCTCAACCGTGCACATGCGCACTGGAACGCAGGCCAGGCGGCGGAAGCGGAAATCTATTGCCAGCATGTGCTGGCCGCATGGCCGGGCCAGGCCGATGCCCTGCATCTGCTCGGGCTCATGGCGCATGCCTACGGCAACCTGGATCTGGCCATTGCCCACCTGCGCCAGGCTTGCATGGCACCACGTGCGCCCGCCATCTACGCAAGCAACCTCGCAGAGATGTATCGCCAGAAGGGCATGCTGGCTGAAGGACAGGAAGCTGCCGAACGCGCGGTGGCACTGGACCCATCGCTTGTTCCGGGCTGGAGCAATCTCGGCATCCTGTTGCAGGAAGCAGGCAAGCTGGAGCAGAGCCTCGCATGTCTGGAACGGGTTGTGACGCTCACGCCTGATGCACCCGAGGCGCACAACAATCTGGCCAATACGTATCGACGGCTGGACAGGCTCGGCCAAGCCGAGCAGCACTACCGCCAGGCGTTGGCGCTGAACCCGCACTATGCCGAGGCACACAGCAATCTCGCTTTCCTGCTGACCGCGCAAGGGCAGTACGACCAGGCTGCCGCAGAAGCGCGCCTGGCCATCGAGCTCAACCCGCGTCTGATCGATGCCTACTTGAACCTGGCCGATGTGGAGGTGACGCGCCATCGGCATGCCGCAGCGCTCCAGGTGCTGGACGCGTTGCAGGCCTTCGCGCCACAGCATCCCGCCGGTTTGACCGCCCGTGCGAAAGCGTTGATGCAACTTGAGCGCCTGGACGCCGCCCTCGCTTGCGCGCAGCAAGCCATGACATTGGCGCCGCGCAGTGCCGAAGCCCATCACGCACTGGCGCAGGTGCTTCAGGCGCAGGGCAAAACCGACGAGGCGCTCGCGCATTTCGAGCAGGCCGCAACGTTGCCAGGCACGGTGGCCGAAGAGGCGTTGGTGGGAAGCGCCACGCTTTGGATGGAATCCGGTCAGAAGGAGGCCGCTCGGGCAGCCTTCGATCGGGCGCTGTCGATGTATCCCGGTTCCATACGGGTGCTCACGGCTCGCGCCGAGGCTAAGACATTCCGTGCTGACGATCCGGATGTCGGGGCCATTGAAGGCTGGCTTGCCAACGAAACATCGAAGCCGATGAACGAACGCATCTCGGCGCATTTTGCGTTGGGCAAGGCCTATCTCGACCTGCACGACGCGCCGCGCGCCTTCGCGCATCTGCATACCGCGAACCAGCGAAAGCGTGCGACGTTTAGCTACGACGCCAGGGCGACCCGGCAATGGATGCAGCGCATCTCTGAAGTCTTCACCGCCGAACGGATGGAGCGCCTGGCTCCCGCTGGCACGCAGTCTGACCTGCCGGTATTCATCATCGGCATGCCGCGCTCTGGTACCACGCTGGTCGAGCAGATCCTGTCGTCGCACTCGCAGGTCATGGGTGCGGGCGAGCTTTCAGCGCTGCGCCAGGTGGTGGAGGGCGCCGGTCTGTTCCCCGACATCGCGCAGGTGCTGACCCCGGAGGACATGCAGCGCATGGGCCGAACCTACCTGAACCGTATCGAACCGTTGGCACAAGGTCGGCGACGCCTGATCGACAAGATGCCGGGCAATTTCATCTATGCGGGGCTGATTCCGCTGATCCTGCCGGGCGCGCGCATCATCCATTGCCGGCGCGATCCGGTGGACACGTGCCTATCGTGCTACACCAAGCAATTCGGCGGTGAACAGCCGTTCGCCTACGATCTGGCGGAGCTTGGTGCGTTCTACACCGACTATCAGAAGCTGATGGCCCATTGGGCCCAGGTCCTGCCAACCGATCGATTCATCGAAGTGGACTATGAGCACGTGGTGGATGACCTGGAAGGCGAAGCAAAACGCCTGGTCAGCTTCCTCGGTCTGCCTTGGGAAGACGCTTGCCTGCAGTTCCACGCAAATGACCGCCTAGTGCGCACCGCCAGCGTCAACCAGGTGCGCCAACCGATCTACACCACATCCAAGGGACGCTGGCAGAAGTACGCCGATCATCTTGGCCCGTTGCTCACCGCACTCGGGATGAGCGCGCCGTGAATGACGTCGATGTCGCCACGGTGGAACGCCAAGGCCGCGCCCTGCTGGCCGACGGACGCCTGAACGAGGCCGAGGCGCTGGTGCGGCCATGGCTGGCATCCGGCACCGGGCCGTTGATCTTGTGGCAGGTGCTGGCCGACACGATTCGCCCGCAAGGCAAGATTGCCGAGACGCAGGCCATTCAAGAGATGCTGGTGGCCAACATGCCAGGCAATCTCACCGCGCGCTTCAATCTGGCCGAAACGCTGCTGCTGCAAGGCGACTTTGAGCGCGGCTGGCGCGAGTATCACCATCGCTACGGCATGCCGCACACCGCGGCCATCGAGCGCAAAGTCCAACGTCCGCGCTGGGACGGTCGCCCCATTCCCGGCAAGACGCTGCTCATCCATGACGAGCAGGGCTACGGCGATACGTTCCAGTTCCTGCGCATGGTGCGCTGGGCAAAGGAGCGCAGCGGCGCGCGCGTCATCCTGGAGGTGAACGCGGAAAGCGCATCGCTGGCCAGCCGTTACGAAGGCTTTGATGCACTGACGGCGCGCGGCCAATTGCCGCCCGCATTCGACGTGCATTGCGAGCTGATGAGCCTGCCGATGGTGATGGGCCTGAAGCTGTCTGATTTGCCCGGTGCCACCCCGTATCTGTCGGCGGACCCGCAACGCGTTGCCAAGTGGCAGGCGCGCCTGGCCGGGTTGCCGCGCCCGCTGGTGGCGCTGGTCTGGGCCGGGCGCCCCACGCACGTCAACGATGCGAATCGCTCGATGAAGCTGGCGGACCTCGCACCGTTGGGCAGGCCCGATGTCACGTTCCTTGCCATCCAGAAAGGTCCGGCCGCACAACAGGCCGCGTCGCCACCGCCCGGTATGTCGATGGTGTCGCTCAGCGACGAGATCCAGGACTTTGAAGACACTGCCGCCATTCTCGCCGTGGCCGATCTGCTGATCTCGGTGGATTCGTCGCCGGTGCATCTGGCAGGCGCCCTCGGTCGCCCCGCATGGGTGATGCTGCCGCTCGTGCCGGACTGGCGCTGGCTGCTCGAACGCAACGACACGCCGTGGTACCCGAGCGTGCGCCTGTTCCGCCAGCCGTCTCGCGGCGATTGGGGCAGCGTCATGGGCGCCATGGCGCAGGCGCTGGCACAACTCGCGGGCGTACACGCATGACTGCTCTGTCGCCTCTCACATCAAAGGTTTTGACGGCGATGTTCGCTGTGCTTCTGGTTGTGCTTTGCAGCCTGCTGTCCGACTGCACGACGCTGGACCGCGATGCCCACGCCGATGCGCTGGCGGCTCCGTTCCAACTGCATCGTGAGCAAGTGAAGACGGAGCACTTCGTATTGACTGCTTTCGTGCGCATGACGCGCGCAGACCAGCCGCTCACTGTCTACATCGAGGGCGATGGCCTAGCCTGGATTTCCCGCACGGAGCCATCGGCCGATCCGACCCCGCGCATGGCCACTGCTCTTGCGCTGGCAGCAGCGGACCCGACACCGAACGTCGTGTATCTCGCCCGCCCCTGCCAGTTCACCCCGATGGCGTTGAACCCGCTGTGTGCTGTGCCGTACTGGACCAGCAAGCGGTTCGCACCGGAAATCGTGGCATCCATGGACGAGGCCGTGAGCCAGTTCGCAGCGAAGGTGCCTGGCCAGCCCGTTCACCTCGTCGGCTATTCGGGTGGCGGCGCGGTGGCTGTGCTGGTTGCTGCACGGCGCGCGGACATCGCATCCATCCGCACTGTGGCAGGCAACCTCGATACAGAGTTCGTCAACCGCCTGCACGACGTCTCGGCGATGCCGGAATCGCTGAACCCGATCGATGCGGCGTCGCGTGTGGCAATGGTCCCACAGGTGCATTTCAGCGGCGCGGACGACACCGTGGTGCCACCGGAAGTGGCGCAGCGTTTTGTGCGGGCGACCGGCGGCCGATGTGCACAGGCCAACATCGTGCCGGGCCTGGACCACAGCGGCGACTGGGCCGGGCAATGGCCGGCGATGCTGCCGTTGGCACCCGTCTGCAAAGCACGCTAAGGAGCAATGCATGCAACCGGTTCCATCCACGCTCTGGCTGACGGGGCTCAGCGCCGCCGGCAAGACCACGGTGGCCCTGGCCGTGGCCGAGTCGCTCACAGCACGAGGCGTGCCGTGCCGCGTGCTCGACGGTGATGCCGTGCGTAAGCAGCTCTGCTCGGATCTTGGATTCTCCCGGGCCGATCGCAGCGAAAACGTGCGCCGTGTGGCGCAATGGTGTGCGCAGATCAACAACACCGGCACGTGGGCAATTGCCGCCCTGATCTCGCCCTACCGCGATGACCGCGAGCGTGCCCGACAGATTGTCGGCGCATCGCGTTTTCATGAGGTGCATGTCGCGACACCGCTGTCCGTGTGCGAAGCGCGTGACCCGAAAGGGCTATACAGGAGTGCGCGCGCTGGAGCGATCTCCAACTTTACCGGCATCAGCGATATCTATGAGCCGCCCCAGGCTCCGGCGTTGTCGATTGATACCGGTCGGCAGTCGATGCAGGCATGTGTCGCAGCCACACTGGCGTTGCTTGGGATGACCATCGCGAGCGCCAGGCCCGCGGCGCGCCTCGCGTAGGGGCGCAACCTTGTTTGGCGGACGAGTTGCCCATGCCGTGAGGAACTGATTCCGGTGTAGGGTCAAACTTGGTCCGTCTCGTCGTCGATAGACAAGCCCTGGCGGCGCATCGTACTGGGCGCCACGCCATACCAGCGCTTGAAGGCCTGCGAGAAGGTGGACAAGTCGGCGAAGCCAAGCCGCTCCGCGATCTCACCGAGCGCCAGTTCACCCTCCCTGAGCAGCGCCTCGGCCATCGCACCGCGTGATTCGGCCAGCAACGCTCTGAAGGTTGTGCCTTCATCGTGCAGCCGACGCTTGAGCGTGCGTTCGCTGGTGTTCATCAGGCGGGCCATGCTGCTTAGCGTGGAGAGCGTGGTGCCGGGCGCGGCGCCCAAGTAATGGCGGATCATCGCCGCCGTGCCCACACGTAAGCGCCGCTCTTCAATGAGACGACTGCACATCTGCTCGCACATCGAAGCCGTGATGGGGTTGGCGTGTGGCAGCGGCCGGCTCAGAAATGATCGGTCGAACGCAAGACTGTTGACGTGCGCTGAATATTCCGGCTCCGCGGCGAAGAGCGTCCTGCGCACCGGAGAAGGCCCACGCGCGAGCGGGGGCCTGGCCCTGAGCGTAAAGCGAGACAGTGCGAAGTCATCTCCCCCGATTTCCTGCAGCAAGACCGCGGCGGCGGCCATGTCGCGCTCCACAACAAAACGCTTCACCTCATCGGCAAGTTCCGGCTCGCCAAAACTCAGCACGGCGAGACGGCCTTCTTCGTGATACGTGATCACGGTAAATGCGTAGGTGAGCGGCAGGAAACGCAACGCCAACGCCATGGCATCGCCTGCCGTGGCGCTGCTGATCAGGCCGTAGCCCCACACCCCATACGCCGAAAAGTGGTAGCGCAGCCCCAGCTCCAGTCCGAGCCCTGGCGGATGCTTCAACAGGCGCAGCAGGTTGCCGACCACGCGCAGCTCCTGCGCAGCGGTCAGCTCCACATTCGGGTCGGACAGTTGGGCCAGCGACAGTTGCGTGCCGGCCAGCAGCTTTGCCGGCGAAAGCCCGCGCTCCTGCCCGAAATCGACCAGTAAGCGTGCGCTGGCTGGGCTCCGAGTGAACTCCCAGAAACGCATACGGAGAAACCCTTGGGACGTGTCATTTGGCCCAAATACTAAAACAGTTGTCCCCGCGCGCCATTGGTGTTTTCCCATGCCGGAAGCAACATCAAGCGCATCCGATATGCCGCCCCGGTGGCGTTGCAACACCCGCTCCCAGGAAGACCCGGATCTTCCCGAGCCCGCGGGCGCCAGCCTTGCACGTCGGATCGCCAAGCGGCTGGCGGCTCACAGCGCTTGGCTCAAAAGACATTGTGGAGACAACAACATGGGCAACATCTTCGACTACGTCATTGTGGGCGGCGGGTCCGCCGGCAGCGTCGTGGCAGGGCGACTTACTGAAGACCCGCAGGTGACGGTCTGCGTTTTGGAGGCGGGCGGTGGCGGCAGCGAACTCGTCATCAACGTCCCGACCGGCGCCGTTGCGATGCTGCCGACCAAGCTCAACAACTGGGCATTCGAGACCGTGCCCCAGCCCGGACTGGGCGGGCGCAGGGGATATCAACCGCGAGGTAAGGCATTGGGTGGCTCATCGGCGATCAACGCGATGGTCTACATACGCGGGCATCGCAATGACTACGACGACTGGGCCGCGCGCGGCAATGTCGGCTGGTCTTATGAAGACGTGCTGCCGTATTTCCGGCTCAGCGAGCACAACGAGCGGCTCGACAACGCATGGCATGGCCGGGACGGCCCGCTCTGGGTCAGCGACCTGCGCTCCGACAACCCCTTCCAGGCACGCTACCTGGAAGCCGCACGCCAAGCAGGGCTTCCGCTGACGGATGACTTCAACGGTGCAGAACAGGAAGGCGTCGGCATTTACCAGGTGACGCAAAAGCACGGTGAGCGGTGGAGCGCAGCACGCGCCTACCTGTTGCCGCACATCGGGCGGCGAGACAACCTGAGCGTCAAGACGTACGCCCAAGTCCAGCGCATCCTGTTCGAGGGCAAGCGGGCCGTGGGCGTTGAAATCCTGCAAGGCGGCCAGCTTCACACCGTGCGGGCACGCCGCGAAGTGGTGATGGCCGCCGGCGCTTTCCAGACCCCCCAGTTGCTGATGCTCTCCGGCATCGGCCCTTCTGATGAACTGGATCGTCTCGGCATTCAGACGCGCGCGCATCTGCCGGGGGTGGGCAAGAACTTGCAAGACCATCCGGACTTCATCTTCGGTTACCGGGCGCGCAGCCTCGACACGATGGGCGTGTCGCTCGGTGGCGGCCTGCGCATGCTGAAAGAGATCCGACGATTCCGCCAGGAACGGCGAGGCGCGCTCACGTCAAACTTTGCCGAAGGCGGTGGCTTTCTCAAGACCCGTGCCGGGCTCGCGATGCCCGACGTCCAGCTCCATTTTGTCGTCGCGCTGGTGGACGACCATGCGCGGTCGTTTCATCTGGGTCATGGGCTGTCTTGCCATGTCTGCCTGCTGCGTCCGCGCAGCCGCGGCTCCGTCACCCTGCAGAGCAACAACCCCCAGGACGCGCCGCTGATCGACCCCGCGTTCTTTCAGGATCCGCAGGATATCCAAGACATGGTGGCGGGCTTCAAGCTCACGCGCAGGCTGATGCAGGCACCCGCGCTGGCTGAATGGATCACGAAGGATGTATTCACCGCCAACGTGAACACCGACGACGAGATTCGCGAGGTCCTGCGGCAGCGCACTGACACCGTCTACCACCCGGTCGGCACATGCCGGATGGGCAACGACCCGCACGCCGTCGTGGACCCTCAACTACGCGTGCGCGGTGTGGAGGGCCTACGCATCGTTGATGCCTCCGTCATGCCCACGCTCATCGGCGGCAACACCAACGCGCCGACGATCATGATTGCCGAGAAGGCGGTCGACATGATGCGGGGCCGCAGCCGGGTGCAGCCGACGCCCCGCGAAGCGGTCTCCATGCCCGCGCAGTTCCAATTCGATGCCTCGAAGGAAGCCAGCCATGCGTTCAGCTAACCCCACCCGCCCTTCCGACGCGGCAACACCGCATGCAGCCATCATCATCGGATCGGGCTTTGCCGGCATTGGCATGGCCGTGGCGTTCAAGCAGGCAGGGCTGCACGACTTCGTCATCCTTGAGCGGGCGCATGACGTTGGCGGCGTCTGGCGCGACAACAGTTATCCGGGGGCGGCGTGCGACGTGCCCTCACACCTGTATTCCTTCTCTTTCGAGCCCAACCCGAACTGGTCGCGCACCTTTGCGCCTCAAGCGGAAATCCACGCGTACCTGCAGCATTGCGCGCGCAAATACGCCGTCGAACCTCACATCAGGTTTGGCGCCGAAGTCGCGTGTGCGCAGTATGACGAACAGCATTCGGTCTGGCGGGTCACGCTACGGGATGGGACAACGCTCAGCGCGAACCGCCTCATCAGCGGCACTGGGCAGTTGAGCCGTCCCGCGTTCCCGCAATTGCCGGGCATGGAAACCTTCAAGGGGCACACCTTCCACTCTGCGCACTGGGATCACGGCTATGCGCTGTCAGGCAAGCGCGTCGCGGTGGTGGGAACGGGCGCTTCGGCTATCCAGTTCGTGCCGGCCATCGCAGATGCCGTGCAGCAACTCACGGTCTTCCAGCGCTCGCCGGCCTACATCATGCCCCGCCCCGATCGCGCTTATCGGCCTTGGGAGAAAGCAGTGTTCCGGGCGCTGCCATGGGCGATGAAGCTGCACCGCGCCATGATCTACACGCGCTATGAATCTCGCGCCCTGGCGTTCACGCGCTTCAAGGGGCTTATGCGACTGGCGGTGGGCGTGCCGTTCCGGCGGCTGCTCTCAAAACAGGTTCCCGACGCCGCGCTGCGCGCCAAGCTCAAGCCCGACTATCCGATCGGCTGCAAGCGCATCCTGCTCTCAAGCGAATACCTCGCGGCCATGAGCAAGCCGAACGTTCACCTGGTGACCGACGGCATCCGCAGGGTGACCCCAGAGGGCATCGAAACCGTTGACGGCACGCACCACCAGATCGATGCCATCATCTACGGCACAGGCTTTGCCGCCACCGAATTCCTCTCGCCCATGCGAATCACCGGACGCGCGGGTCTGGACCTGAACGATGCCTGGCGACGCGGGGCAGAGGCGTACCTCGGCTTGACCGTGCCGGGCTTTCCAAACTTCTTCATGCTGTACGGCCCGAACACGAATCTTGGGCACAACTCCATCGTCTACATGCTGGAGAGCCAGATCGCTCACGTCATCCGCTGCTGCAAGGCGATGACGGCCACCCATACGACCAGCATCGAAACGGATGCGCGCCGCTACCGGCGTTTCAATGCCCGCATTCAGCAGCGCCTGGCCAAATCCGTCTGGAGCGGGTGCAAGAGCTGGTACGTGGATGCCAGCGGGCACAACAGCACCAATTGGCCCGGCTTCACGTTGACCTATCGCTGGCTGACCCGGTTTTCCAGCCTGCAGGCATACCGCCTGACACGAGCACTGCCGGGACCGGTGGGCCTGACCGCTGGCGTTGCCGTAGCCGAACCACCAGGGTGGTGGGAAGCGGCCAACGCATGGTTCCTGCGTAACTTCCTGCGCATCGGTTTTCGCTCGCTCATCGGCCCGCCTTTTGGTGTCACCGTGCAGCGCAGCTTCGTGCGCCTGCTTTCCCCGCTCATGCCCGGTGCGAGCGGGGTGATCCGCTACCGGAACTTGGTCAGCAACGTGCCGGTAGAAGTTGTTGCGCCCAAGCGCGGTGAAACCGAAGGCGCCATGCTCTACCTGCATGGCGGCGCTTTTTGCCTGGGAAGCCCGGGCACGCACCGCAGCATCACGACCCTCCTGGCGGTCGAATCGGGCATGCCGGTCTGCGTGCCCAACTACCGGCTTGCGCCCGAGCACCCGTACCCTGCCGCGCTGCACGATGCGCTCGCGTGCTACGACGCGCTGCGCAGCCAGGGCTATGCCGCAGAGAAGATCGTCGTCGCGGGCGATTCTGCCGGTGGCGCACTGGCCCTGGCACTGGCGCTTGCACTGCGGGAGCGCGGCGATGCCGCTCCTGCAGGCCTGCTGCTGATCTCACCCGTGACCGATGCCACGTTGAGCGGCGACACGCTGGTGTCTCAGCGGACCCGCGATCCAATGATCCGCCGCGGTTGGCTCGAACAAGGATTGCGCTGGTACCAGGCACCCGCCGGAGCGGCTGAGCACACGCCGCTCAAGGTGGATTTGCGTGGCCTCCCGCCCATGCTGATTCAAGTTGGCGAACACGAAGTGCTGCGCTCGGATGCCACCCGGCTGGCAGACCACGCTGCGGGCTGCGGTGTGCCGTGCCGCATCGAGGTCCACGCTGCGCGTTGGCATGTCTTTCACCTTCAATCGTTTTATCTGCGCTCCGCAGTTGATGCACTGCGCACGCTCGCAGATTTTGCCCGCGAGCGGATAGCGAGCGGGGCAAGCGTCGCACGTGCCGATGTGCCGCCGCTTGGTTGACCAGGCATGGGGCGTATCACACCGAAGCCGCGACACGGCGTACTGATTTCCGGCGACCAGGCAAGCCAGACACGCGAGCGGATCGTGGCTTACGCCTTGAAGGCCTTTAACGAGGTCGGCGTGGCGGGCGTTACAACAACGGGCCTCTGTGCGGGGCTCGGCATGAGCCCCGGCCATTTTTACTACTACTTTCGCGGTAAGGAAGCGGTCGTGCTGCATCTCTTCGGTCGCTTCAAGCGCGATATGCAGGCGCAGCTGTTTGTTCGTCCAGGTGGCCCGCTGTCGGGCGCGTACTTAGCCGAACGCCTTCTCAAGGTTCTCGATTGCGTCTGGGAATATCGTTTTCTTTACCGGGACATGAACGGACTGATTGCATCAAGCCGGACGCTTGAGCAAGGATTCAAGGAACTGGTCGACCAAAGCGTGCACGCTCTGAGCGGCGCGCTTTGCGTAGACCGATCTGAGCATCAGGGTGGGCCGCGCCTGGCTCAACTGGAAACTGCTTGCCGCTGCGCGGTCATCGTGGCGACGTATTGGCTGTCATTCCAGTTCTTGCAGAACGCCAGGCAATTCAATGACCGGAGCGTCATGACGCGCTCGTTTCACGCGGCACGTGACCAAATATTGGCATTGCTGCGGCCGTTTCTGCCGACAAAGCTGGACGGCGCCTGCGGTGCGGGCTTGAAAGAGGCGCCCTCTATGCTACGTAACGGCATTGCTTGATATGGACGTCATTGCTGACGCATTCTCCATATCGTCGATTCGTTTCGGTTCGGATACGCCGGACCCGGTAAGGCTCTTCGGGTGGCCCCAGCGCCCCGTATCTCGAACCAATCGATCACTGAGGGACTTGATTAGTTCCGGATACACGTAGTTGATTAGTTCCGGATACTGGCTGGTCTAGTGGCTTTGGAGGTCGAGCAGCGGTGCCTCGACAGCGCCCGGGGATTGATACTTTGCGCCTGCAGCGGTGGCGTGTGAGGTATTGATTAGTTTCGGATACGGCGATAGCCAGGATGCCTTGTGGCACACATGAAGACCTTTCCCGGATTCGCCGCGTCATCGCCTTTCAATATCTTCTGAGTGCCTTTTAGGCCGCATGACGGAAGTGGTCATATAACCTGGAAACTGCTTCAAAACTACAGTAGCTGTAGCAGGCGGCTCAGAATCGGCTGCAGCGCTAGGCCTCCAGGTGCCAGTATCACTACGGCAACCACACCGGCCACGGTCGCAAAGCGACACAACACAAATCGGACATCACGAGATATCAGCGCGTTACGGCGTTCCCGGTCACTACGAAATTCGCAGTAAGGGTCCTCGGGGCTTGAGCGGCTCTGGCGCCCAATCCTAATCTCGTGTCGCTCATCCATCGCAATCTCCCGCGCGGGTTTTATAGATGATACAATAAATTGTGTGTGCGATAAATTCGCTGGAGAAAAGTGTGTCTGATGATCGCTTCCCCTACAAGGAATTCGGAACGCTACTTGGAAGCCTCCGGCTGTCCGCCGGCTTTGCCAAGCAACAGGATCTGGCCGCCCACTTAGGTGTTAAGCAGCAGACCATAAGTAGATGGGAGCAAGGGTTATCTCGGCCCCGCGCAAAGGATGTGGCCACGCTCGCTCAGGCGTTGGGAGTCGACGAAGCGATTCTGTCGGCGCAGGCCGGGCACGCATCCGTCGTCGCGGCTATCCCCGCTGCAGGCACAGCGTTTGACCGTCCTCTGCCGCTGCATGCACTTACACCGGAGGGTTTTGAGCGCTTCTGTCGATTCCTGTTGGAGAGGCTTTACCGGGGGCGTGGCGACGTGCGTGCGTATGGTGGCCCCGGCCATAAGCAAGACGGCATAGACATCCTCGTCACAGGTGCCATTGGTGTGCATACGTACCAGTGCAAGCGGGTCGAGAAATTCGGCGCTCAGAAAGTGCACGCTGCGGTTGCCACCCAAACTTACCCGGCCGATCAAAAAGTGCTCCTTCTTTCGAGCACAGCTAGCCCCGATGCTCGGGATGCCATCGCCATGCACCCGGGCTGGCAACTGTGGGATCGTGAAGACATCTCCCAGCGGCTGCGTTCGCTTTCGATGCAGGACCAGATTGACTTGGTGGACATCTTCTTTCGGGGGCATCGATTTGACCTCCTCGGTGTGGATGAGGCCGGGCCCCTGCAGGCGGAGGAGGAATTCTTCAAGCCATTTCTGGCGGATGATCGACTCTTCAATCACTCCTGGGAATTGGTAGGGCGGGAAGATGAGGTGGACGCTGTAGCTCGGCATCTGCTCGATGCGTCAGTGGTATTGACGTTGCTAGTGGGTGGGCCAGGATATGGCAAGACCCGCCTACTGCGCGAAGTCGTTACGCGGTTGGCGAGCGCCCGGCCCGGCTGGCAGATTCGGTTTGTCTCGCAAACGGAGGAGGTGAAGGCGAAGCACCTGGAGCTTCTGGGGGGCAGCCCACTGCTTTTGGTTGTAGATGACGCACACGATCGAGACGACCTGGGGGTGCTTCTTCGCTTTGCAGCTGCAAACGCCCAGAGGCAGGTGCGGCTGCTCTTCTCGCTGCGCCCATACGGCAAGAACGCTTTGAAGCATCAGGCGGCGACGTTCAGTCTAACCACACCCGAAGTGCAAGAGGTTTGCCTCGAACCGTTGGACAAGGGACAGGCCAAGGCGCTTGCGGAGCGTGTCCTGGATCAGCTTGGTGGCCCGACCGACCAGGCGCAGGCTGTCGCGGAAGCAACTTTTGGCTCGCCATTGGCCACGGTGCTGGGCGCACAGATCGTCGCGAGGGACAAGATCGCGCCGGTGTTGATGAGCAACGCTGGAGACTTCCAAGACCATGTCCTGGCAAGACTGCAGGACGTCATCGCCGGCAAGATCGTGGCAGGCCAGGACGCGGTCCGGCTGCAAGCGGTGCTTCGCATTGCCGCGCTGGTGCAGCCGATTGTTCCCGATGATCCGAATCTGCTGGACCTGCTGCTACAGGTAGAAGGGGTCGAGCGCGCCGACGCTGCAAGGTTGTTGCGCTTACTGATTGACGCCGGCATTTTGTTTAAGCGTGGACGCCGGTATCGCATTGCTCCCGACTTACTCGCGGATTCGATTATTCAGTCGAACTATGTCGGGCCGGATGGAAGTGCGAACGAGCGCTCGGTCGCGGTCTTCGAGCGAGCTGCCGCAGAACAACTCAGAAACTTGCTGGTAAATCTGGGGAGATTGGAGTGGCGCTTGAGGGACGGGCAGACTGAAGGCGGTCGGATTCTTGCAAGCGTTGCTTCCAAACTTGAATGGCGAGATGACTACGTCAACGCGCACGTAGTTGCTGTTGAGGCGGTTGCCTACTATCAACCCAGATTCGCTCTGGACTTCGCCGCTCGACTTATCCGCGAAGGCCATGGAGATGACGCGTCAGTGCGTCGAATGCTGCGCAACGCCGCATTCACCATGACCTATTTGGAAGAGGCTTGCGCGCTGTTGTGGCGTGCTAGCAAAGCCGACAGCCGGACACTCAACTCACATCCTGATCACGGAATTCGGATTCTCAAGGAACTGGCCGAGTTCGAGCCGAATAAGCCCATCGAGTGCGTTCGCGTTGTAGTCCGTTTTGCTCTGTCGCTGCTGGATCGCCCCCATTCCCTCGAAGGTCCATATACGCCGTTCTCTATTTTGGAAGGGGCCCTGGGAACCGAAATGGAGTCTAGAGCGTGGACGTCGCGGGAAATGACGATTACCCGCCATCAGCTTCCATTGCCGCAAGTGAAGCAGGTTCGCGACGAGATTGTGTCGTCGTTGATACAGTACGTTGGCGGTGGGGCAACTCGACATGGCTACTTAGCAGCGGCAACGCTCGCAGAAGCGCTTCGCGCGCCAATGCACGGGGGTGACCGAGACGCATGGGATGATGAACACCGAGACGTTCTCCAGAAACTCTTCACGGCGCTAACGGAGAATGAGGCCCATCCACTCGTCGTGGTTCGTTCGGTGAAGTCAGCATCCTGGCACGCCTTTTATGGGCCCGCAGCGACGAAACCGCTGGCGCAGAGGATCATCGGTCTTCTCGACAGGGACCTGCCGACTCGCGTTGCACGTGCGTTAGTTGACGGTTGGGGCGGCGAAACGTACGAGTTGAAAGAACCCTATGATCGATCTGCAATCGAGTCCGATCGCATCGCACTCATCGAGGAGCTCAAAGCAGGGTTCACGTCTGTTGATGATCTAACGGATTTCTTGAACCAATATCTCAACGAGATTTCCGCGATCAGCGGCAAAGGTCTGGGCTCCGCCTTTGCGCTGATCAATCAGCTCATCGTGGAGATACCTGGTTTTGCAAGCGCCATCCTGCGCAGATACAAGGAGACGAAGAATGCCCCGCTGGCTTTGTACGCCGGCGCGGCTCTTGGGCACTTAATGGGGAGTAACGAGGGCCGCGCACAGGTCAAAGCGCTGCTTGAAGAAGCTGAAACCGAGGAGACGTTGGTTCTCATCGCCGACGCGTACTCTCGGTATCAGCCGCACGGGGCATACGGCGAGGATGATTCGGAGTTGCTGCGCAAGTGCTTTGAATCTCGAGCGCCGGCTGTGTTGGCCATTACCCCAAACATTGCTCAGACAGTTGCGAGACTGGACCCGGCGTTCGCCGTTGATCTCATCTGCAGCGTCAATTTCGAGCTGGCCGGTCGAGCCACACATGACCTCTTTATGTGGTTGTTGCACGAAAGCACGATTCCAAAAGAGCTGCTGCGGAACGAGCGCTATGAGCAGTTGCTCGAAAAGTTGGTTTCTATTCCAAGTCTCGATGACTACTGGATTCAGGAGTTCTTGAAGAAGGCGGTCCCAACTGTTCCGGACAAGGTGATGCACCTCGTCATCAGTAGGCTTGAGCGCGCCAGTCAGGTTGAAGGTTGGTCTTATCGTGTCCTCGAGCGAAGTTATATGGCTCGGCACAATGGAGAAAAAAACCTTGGTCTCGGTTTCACCCAGACAGCAGGTTGGGAAAACCACGTGCGGTTCCTCTTGGATTGGGCTTTGCATTCGAGAGAAGCTGGCGAGTACAGCAATTTCGGAGAGGTCTTCGCGGCGCTTTGTGGCCACTACGACGATTCATTGCTCGATGTGCTTGTGCAATGGCTGCGACAGGGACCGATGACCCGTGCTCGGATAGTTGGCGACGTATTGCGATACGCCCAGAACACGATCATCTATGATTTTCCGCAATTTGTTCGCGACATCTTGGACGTTGCGGAGACCTTGGGAGACGACGCTGTTACCGCGATCCGCTCAGCGTTCTTTTCGGCAACGATTTCGGGAGTGCGAGGCACAACGCCTGGCGAGCCATTTCCAGAGGACATACGTCTGCGCGCCCACGCGCAGCAAGCGCTCGCTGAGTTGAGTCGCGCCGATCCAGCATACGACATGTTTGCCGAATTTCTGCTTGTCGCGGAGCAGGGAATCGAGCGACAGCGTAAAGAGAAGGAGGCTCTCGATGCTGACGATGAGGAGTAGCCGCCGAAAATTGAATCTAAGCCCCCACTTTGCTACTCGAGGCGGAGGAATCCATTGACGACATACGAAGCGTACAAGCCGCTCAGAAACCGTATCGCGAGACTGCCTCTGGAGCGGTCGTTCGAGTGGCTGTGGGCACTATCACAGCACCTACTCAACAACGCACCTCTACCGCAGACGATCCTCCTACCGGGAGGACTGCCTATCAAGGGAAACTTCCATCCGTGGGAGCTAACGCTACTTGCGCGGGAGATTGTTTTGCATGCGGCGCCAAGTGGTACAGCAGATCTCGGCCGGACGCGAGATCTGGTCGACGTTATCAACAGCATACGTAGAGTCGACGAAGCTGTTGCCAAGGAGCATCTTCAGCCTTCACAGGTCTTTGCAGAGTTGCATCGTATCGCTCATCGTCAGTTTCCATTGCAGCAGCGACGTGATCCTGCAGTGATCATGCGTTACTTGAAGATTTTTGGAGAGCGTGACGTCGATGCAGTACTTGCTCGCGAAACGGGTCTCACGATACGTCAACTGTATTTCATGGGCCTAGCTGTGGCGGGCCATCTTGCGAAATATCCCGGCATCAACGCCCACCAAGACTATTCTTCTTTTGGTATCGGTGCGGAAGCAAGAACTACGTTCTTTAGCAAGATGGGCATTGATATCAAGACACTGCGCGCTCGAACCCGAGCGGCGCAGCACTACGACGATCGCTGGGCTTACACGTGGAATCCGCTCGAGGCTACGCCGCTCGTCGCACTGAACCCGCAGGCTCCCCACCTCTTGCACTGCCCGATACCGGCGCTGCTGTTGCAGAGAATCTCGCGCGGTGTGTTCTATGACTTGATCAAAGCGGTTGACTTCGACAACCCTTACGGACGGGCATATCAAGCGTACGTTGGGATGGTGATCCGCGAAGTCTTCGCTGGGCCATCATTTGTACTAGTCGACGAGGAAGAATATAAGGTAGGCCGCAACATTCATCATGGGGTCGACTGGATATTCACGGATGGCAGTGCCAACGTGTTCGTCGAGTGCAAGACCAAACGTCTACGGCAGGATGCCAAGGTCGCGATTGATGGAGCCGTTCTCGATGGTCAACTTGACGTCATGGCGCAAGCGGTAGTTCAGCTGTATAGGAATATTGAAGATGCCATCGCAGGAAAAACAAACTGGCGCCCTAACGACCAGCCTGTTTACCCACTCGTTGTGACGCTGGAAGACTGGTACCTCTTTAGCCCGGTGATAGTCGACCGTCTGGAGTCCATGGTCCGGAATCGCTTGGCCGACGCGCGTATTGACGAGCGCGTACTAGATACGATGCCGTACACCATTGCTTCAATAGAGGAATTCGAGATAGCCGGGCAGGCAATCGCCCGGACGGGAATTCAGCGGTTCTTCTCGTGCAAGACTAGCGTTGATCATCGATCCGTCATGCTGCTTCCCTTCGTGCACTGGCGTTTCTCCGATGCGTTGGAGGGAGCAACGAACTTGCTATTCAAGCAAGACTGGGAACGGCTTGTGCCGGAGATCGCCAATTTACTGTGATCCCCTCTTTGGATTCAGGGCGAGGCCGGCGGTTAGTCAGAAGAAGATGACAATTTGCGACGAACTAATGCCACAACAGTAGCGCCGCGTACACGTACGATGGACTTAGGGGAGCGCGGGGGAAATGATCCACACTCTTTCGATGTTAGAAGTCGTCGCAATACATGAGGTCCTCGTTCAGGACTTTGCTGGAAGCGATGATGCTGTTAGTCCGGCTGGAATCAAGTCGGAGCACCTGCTTGCCTCGGCTCTGTCACGTCAGCACACCGGCTTCGAGGGGCGCCTCAAATACGCCACAGTAGAGGCAAATGCCGCGACTCTCTGCTATGGAATTTGCTGTGACCATCCGTTCCACAATGGCAACAAGCGCACCGCGCTTGTTGCTACGCTGTGCCATCTTGATAAGAACGACAGGACATTTCGCGCAGATCTGACCCAGCAAGAGCTTTACGGCTTCATGGTGGCGATTGCCGGACATGATCTTGGTATCAAAGGCAAGAATCGCGATAAGTCTGACGAGGAGGTCGACTACATCGCGCGATGGCTTCGAAATAACACTCGCCGCGTTGATCGGGCGGACCGCTTGATTACCTACCGGCAACTACGGACGGTATTGCACGCGCACGGTTTTGCCCTCGAGAACCTTGACGGAAACGCGATCGACATCGTGCGGTACGAACGTAGGTCGGAGTGGTTCGGCCTACGCAAGCGTGAAGATCGTAAGCGATTGATTCGGATTGCTTGGCCACGGGATGGTGCAACCGTTGCGAGATCAGTGATAAAGGATGTTCGGAAAGCTTGCGGACTGACGGAAGAGGCTGGCGTGGACTCTGCAGCTTTCTATGCTGCGGAGCGTCCTGCGGACTACTTCGTTCAAACGTATAAGGGTACCCTTCGGCGGCTGGCGAAGACCTAAAGCGCCGCACGCGGAAAGAGCCTTTCATCGCTTAATACGTCGTTACGGATGGTTGCCCACGGCTGGCCAGCAGCGTATCGTGGCTCAGGTTGCACTTCTTCCGCATTCTCTGGCTTTCGCCGGCTTGTCGACATGTTTCGCAACATGTTTTCGCGTCGCTGAGGGCCCCGCCGTTACCTAGCTGGCAATACGAGCTCGCACTCGCCTATATCTGGTCGTCGGTCGCTGGCGCCTCATAGTGCAACAGCTCCCATGGTGTTTTGCCCTGCCATTTCCGGTAAACGCCCCGCAGCCGCTCCTGCCGATAGCCCTCGAAGTCGTGCTCGTACATGCAGCCGAATCGATCCTCGCCCTCGACGACGGGGCATTGCCCCAATCTCATCCACGCGCGGAACTCCGCTCGGAAGGGTTGCTCGATATCAGCTAAGCGAACGTAGTGCGTTTTATCGGCCGTCCGCCGCGCAATGTTCAAATTGCGCAAAACTTCTAGATCTGCCTGCATGAAGGCCTTCCGTAAATGTCTCGGTGTGGGCAAGTCGGTCCGTGCTCAGCGAGTTCATGTAACGCGGCATCCCGTCGTCTGTAGCGAGCGGAAGGGACGCGTTTCAGCGTGCTTGTCAGGTCGTGGGGTCAAGCAATGCCATGATGACCGCTAGCAGAGATGATGGTACGTAGGCTCTATAGCCTCATTCGCGGGGACGTTCAAAGTCTTCGTCCTCACCGACGTTTGGCATATTCACTAGCGCCCATGCAAGTTTTCCGGCTTCTTTTAGGTCTTGCGGCGGCCCGACACGTAGCCATTCGCCGAGCACTTCCCTCACACAGTGCTGACACAGGTCGAGGCCCACTAAGTTGCCGTCACCAAAGATGGAATCGAAGCCGCAGTGGTGGTCGACCGACAGTCGTTCCTGCCATTCGCCCGGATCGTCAGGAGTCAGCCGACGGTGACATCGGTCACAGGTGCATGCTGCCAGCTCTCTGGCAGTAACGGAGCGATATTCGCGCATGACCTTCCTCGGTGCAATATGTAAAGGGTGATCAAGTGTAAACATAGCTTAGTGCGTTCATCACTAGGCCGTAGTAGGTGGGTCCCGGCGCACGGCTGGATGAGTTGCTGTACGTGAAATCGAGGCAGGCAGTTGCGGCGCGTAGGCTGCCGCAGCATCCTCTGGACCATCGAGCGTGATCAGAAAGTAGTTTGCGCTAGGGAAGTGCCCGCCGCATGCTCACGTGCTCCCAAGACAGCGGTCGACGCGTGGCAGCAAGTGAACAGCACAGCAAGTCTATGAGGGTTCATCAGTCTATTAACCCTGTTTGTTGTTCGCCGGCGGCTGATAGTGCGATAACTCCCATGGTGCCTTACCCTGCCACTTGCGGTAGACACCGCTTAGCCGTTCCTGGCGGTAGCCCTCGAAATCATGCTGGTACATGCAACCGCGCGAGTCTTCGCCCTCGATTACGGGGCACTGCCCTAAGCGCATCCACGCGCGAAACTCCGCCC
The DNA here is from genome assembly GCF_003290055.1 of Ralstonia sp. GX3-BWBA. Classification (NCBI taxonomy): domain Bacteria; kingdom Pseudomonadati; phylum Pseudomonadota; class Betaproteobacteria; order Burkholderiales; family Burkholderiaceae; genus Ralstonia; species Ralstonia sp. GX3-BWBA. Next base: position 221,480 of record NZ_QMKS01000019.1, read on the forward strand.
GAAATGGCTCAGGGATATCGACCAGGCGGACGTAGTGCGTTTTATCAGCCGCCATTTGCGCAATGTTCAAATCGCGCAGCACTTCCAAATTAGCTTGCATGGTATTGTTGCTCCGATAGCGAGCGTCGATCATCGGGCGGTTCTACGGTAAGCTTCCTCAGCCTTCCTCGCGGCAGCCGCGAGCAAATCGTCACTGGCGTCTTCGGAAGGCTTGTTTGCTGCGTTAAATTGCGTCGCATCTCCTGAAAGGGGCGATACGCCATAAGCTGCACGTTGGCGCTCAGCCAGTTCAGCATCCCGCCACGCGTTTCCATTTTGTTTGGCTTGCGCCACCGTAGCGCCGCCAGCGCCTGCATAAGCGTTGCCCCGACCATATTCGATTGAATCGATCTCTTCCTGCCGACGCGCTTTCAACGTGCCCGATGATTTTGCGCGCTTCTTCTTGAGCTCGTCTTCTCTCACCAGTTCGTCGATACGGGCGAATTCATGTGCTTTCCAAGAGAGCAAACCGAAACGCCGCTTGTCCTCCTCGATCATCTCTATCTCGAATACGTTCTCGTCCTGATCTTTGCACAAAAGCGATTGAGACAACTGCGTCGTCCGTTTGACGCCGACTTTGAGGGGAGGATTCTTTCCGGGTAATTTGGCCCACTCGGACGAGAGAGCGACCAGCTCGTTCGACGTGTAGGAGGCGTCCGAAAAGGTCACAAGTCCCTTCGAACAAACCCTTTCTTGCCAGGGTATGAGGGCATCATAAAGCTCTCGCTCCGTCCAAGCTCTGGCAGCTTGTCCCCTTCTTGAGGATTGATAGTATTGATGTATCGAGGCTGCAGTGATGCCGACGTTGGCCCTTCTCATGACAGCAGAGCGCAGCTTGCGCTTGTTAGCCGTCATGTTGACATGATTGATTGTTTTCAGTAGCAGACGCTCGAAATCATCGAGAGCAATTGGTTTTGCATTCCTTCTGATTCTTCGCTTTATTTTTTCGAGCAGGCTTTTGTCGCGGGTGTGACCTTCCTCGGTCTCTTCAGCCATGATATGAATCATGGTCCTGTTTAGACGCTCTCCTATCGCTTTCAGATCACCGCGTGCACCCGGCGGATTCAACATGATTCCGCCAAGGTCCTCATTCACGACGGATCGCACGTCCTTCGCTTTGCCTGGGCCATTGTCGACGAACACACCATCTATGTTTCCGTTTAAAAGGCCCGGCAAAGACCCCAAACCGAGCGATGTAGCACGGTCATCCATTGGAAGAATTGCAGATATCAGGCATCGCCGGTATCCCTCACCCTTCTCCCTATTTAGAGATATCTCATAGCCTCTTACTCCTCCGGAGAGTCTTGATACGCCGAAGATGATCGTCACTTCCATGGGCACCATCTTGCCGTTGACTACCGCTCCGATGGGGATCTTTGGCCGAAATCCATCGACATCGAGTATTTCCAACACACCTTGGGTGATGTCGCTCGAACTGCCCGTCCTGGGCTCAAAATACTGCTCCGTTGCAACGCGCCCAAAGCGCTTCTGCTGTAACCCCTTCTCTTGAACGATCTGCTTGTGGCGGTACCAGAACCTGCCATAGCTTGGAACCTTCTCTGGCTTAGCTTTTGCATAATGCGTTTCGCACATTCGACGGTGTGCTGTCACTAGCGAAGTTTTGTTCCCAGCCCATTCGGTCGTAAGAGACTCGGTCATGAAGTCGATATCTGTTTGATCGACGCGCTTGCCTCGCTTTGGCTCGGCATTGCCCTTTGCATGTGCTTTTGAACGCTTCAGTTGTTCCGCTGTGGACAGAGCGCCGGGCTTTTCCGCAGGTGAAAGCCGCGGTTTTCCAGGGCCACCTTGGAACGGTGTCAGCGCGAGCATGGATTTGCGGCCGCCGCCATAGCGCATGTACTTGGTGAAGAGCTTCAACAGGTACGCACGAAAGCCGGCACCCGCGCCTAGTTCTTGCCGCATTTGCTCGATGCGTTCAGAGCGTATTTGCGCATCCCAAAAGATGTAGTCGTTGATGATGTAGTCGTCCTCTCGCCCCAGTCCAGTTGGATCAACTTTGAGAAGCGCATTGATGAGCATCGTCCGCCGGTCCGTTCCCTCGAGCATGCTGGCCTGGACCTCCGCAATAGGAGGGCGCATGCAGGGAGGCTTGACGGGCTTTTGAACTGGTTTGACACGTGACAGCCAATCCTCGTGATCCACCTGAATGGGGATCGGTATCCTGCACTTTGGCGGCGGCTCGTCCAACGTAATAGGTTGAACGTGAAGCATCCTTACGCTCGGCTGCCAGGCTACCGCGACATACGCTTTGTTGTTCGGTTCACCAGCCAGTGCAAATGGCGCAAACCGCCGCAAGCGTGCCGGCCATGTTGCGTTATGGATTTCTCGCAAATGTGCAATGAGACTCGCGTCGGCAGTGGGAGGCAGTATCCGCGACAGAGCAGTCGGGTTGTCCATGATTACGTATCCAGTAAATGGAGTGGGTGGTCAACTCGCAGAGGGTGGCTCGGGTCTAGGCGTAGGAACCCGAAGCAGTTAGCGATGGCAAACAGCTCAAATGCCCGATTGATCGGCATTTGGAGACATCTGGAATGCCGCGACAGAATCGAATCGAGTGTGCCGTTCTGCGAATGAGTTTTAACGCGTTCTGCAAGCACGAGGGCTTCGTCATACGCCTCCCACACATCGATGTTCACGATCCACGTTCGCATCAACGCGTGATTCCCCCACATCAGCTTGCTGAACTGATCGCCGCGCAGCAGCTCCCAAGTCCAGCCACGCTTGGCAGACTGCTCTCGTTCTCGCTCCTGCCTTTTCCAGTCCTGCTCGGTTAGCTGGTCTCTGGCATCCTTGATGGACACCCCGTGATAGTGCAGGCGGTTATCCGGCGGAAGGGTTAAGGTCAGGACGATGTCATAGGTCTGGACAGCGGAAATCGGCATGCGCTTACCACGGCGCTTGGCTCGGTTGTAATCTTCCTGATCGTAGACCGGATATTGGTCACGAATGTCAACTACATAGGGGTTGAACCCGAATGCGAACAACGGGCGCATCTCGTTGAGGGAGAGCGCTTGGTGGGTGCGTCTAAACTTGATTGCGTTGAAGCTAGCTCGTGTTGCCCAACTGATATCGGCAGCGTCGCGCAATGGGACGTATCGACGGCCATGAGGAACGCCGTAGGCGTCGCGTGCGGGCAATGCGACGTGTCTTGGTGTCACAAATGGCGCTGTCAGCTCTAGGATCTGCATCTTCTTCGAACAAAGCAGCTGTGGCTTAGCCATAGGGCGTGCACTTCTTCGTCTGTGAGGTTGTCTACCTCTCCGGCTTGCTTTGGGAGCAAACCGGGGACTAATCCGGCGCGGATCTTTTCAGGTAACAGCCGCCGTCGAAACTTTGCCCAAGTCTCAAAGTGCTTTTTCAGTGCTGCGGCCGTTTTAGGCGACCGGGCACGTACATCTTTATGCTGCCAGGAGTTGCGAAGAGGGTGGTCCTTTAGCAGGCGCATCCTAGACAGGCGATAAGCGACGCCAGCCCGTATTAGAGTCTGTGCTTGCCGTTCAATGTGAGCAGCGCCCGACGCGTCTAACACCTGCGAAATATCCCCTTCGGGGAAGTGAACGCCATGTGCTCGAAGCCGTCCTTTAGTCGCAGCCAAGGCGTTCATGTACGGCAATTGATCGCGGACGCCGGTGTGCGAAAGGTATGGGTGGGTACTACGCAAAGATTCGTAGAGCTGGCATGTCTGAGGAAGTAGCTGGATCGACTGACCCAGCCTACGGGCCCTGTCTTCGGGGCTGTTCCTATGCATTGCTGGGCGTGCCGTGGGAGTGAAAATGTCGGGGGCGCTAGTGGTAGCACTGAGCACGGACTCGATCTCTTCCCAGCTTCCAAACATGGCGAGCAAAACGAATAGCGCGTGAAATGGATTTCGTAGGGTAGTTTCACCCAGCAGGAATCCGCTTACTCGTCTGCTTTTGAAGGGGAACCGCAGGCTGTCGCCCAGCTTGCCAATAGCGGGACTCATAAAGGTGCGGGTATATTGTTCCCACTTGACTTGTCGTCCCTTTGTAACTCCGATTTCCCGTGCTTTCTGTGAGGCAATAGCGGCAATCAGTTGTCCTTGAGCGTGCGGGGCGAAATCGGCGTCCAATAGACGATGCCATCCGCGGGCTATTGAGAACTCGAGACGCTCCATGGTTTTGCCGCGATGGCGCTCCCTTTGCTTCAGTGGCCCGCCACACACGCATCTACTGCGAGGGGCGCCTAAGGTTATGGAGCCTGAAAAGCCGTGAAGACACGTACCACATAGGTCGTAGACCGGTGTGCTGTGTCGTGGACAAACACGGATGTGTCGCATCAATAAATCCCGGCGCCAGAACGGGTCCCCAGTTGGAGCGATATCGTCTTCAAGGCAATCGAGGCAGATTGCAGGGCCCCATACAGAACGGGCTAGGTCGCGATGCCTACTGGACATGAGCCCCAATTTTGCGGTCAGTCCCGCGACCTCTGTGCCGATATGGTGCCGGTGCATGAGTTCCGACTGTGCTGCAGAAAGGAATCGATTGAAGCCGGGGACAAGCGTGTTGTTGGTGAGGACTGATTCCAGTGAGCCGACGCGATCGCCCAAGATCGGAACGTGTTCTTGGAGGCGGGTGGGCAATAGCCAGGGCAGGGAGGCATTTCGGCGACCTAGGAGTTGCACATGTAGGGGCTCCAATGCGCGCAAGTTGTGCCTGGCAACGTATCCAGCGAAGACCTCACCCTTGCAGATGGATGACGCTAAAAAAACACCAATCAAAGTATGACGATGAGTTTGCATATCGGGCATGAATCCGCAGGTTCTGGAGTGACCGCGCAAGTTGAGCCTCTGCATCGCAATGCCAGCTCTCAATTCGCTGCCTGTGCTCTTTCCAAGTAAGGGACGCTAGACACTCGTGGGATCGCGACATGACCCGATTTCCGGCGATGCATTCCCTGTCGACTGCGCTTGATGACAGTTGAGCCATTGGCGATCGTTTCGATATAGCCACATCCAAAGAGCGGCAGCTGTTGATCGGATAGTTTTCCGTGGGCGTCCAGCCTGCTTTGCCTGATGGGCAATCCACAAGTCCCGATTCTCTTGAAGTCTTTGTGGCGTCTGATCTGAAGCAGGAGACTTCGTGTTGCGCTTTGCGGCAACGGGTGAAGTCAGTGTGGGCGAATACTCGATCCGAGATAGAGCGACTTGCAGGAGAGCAACGGCCGTCGGATGCGGGGAGGACTTCGGATGCTCAAAGTAACGTAACAGGCGAACTAGTAGAGCTTCTGAGTGAAGCCACATGTCAAGCCTTACGTCTTCAAATCCGTTGGAAAGCGCCGCCGTGCAATCTCTTGTCAGGGTTGCCGTCCTGAGCTTGCGGGGCTCAGACATATATCCTCGCTCGTGCAACGTTTTAGCCGTTCTATCCAATGCGCTGTGACAAGAAGCGCCCCGCAGCAGCTCCAGGCACATTTCGGCGAGGCTTAGGCTATTGCGCTGTCGCCCCCGATTGGCGGCCGCAAGGAACATCAGCTCGCTAGCGCTGCAATTCTCAACGAGTCTTAATTGACATTGATGTACGGGGCTCCGCGCAGCAACACGCGGCTACGTAGTTGCCGCACTCCGGAATCTGTTGTGGTGGCAGCCAGTGCCATGAGAAGGCTGAATGGCGTCTCGAGGGCGGCGGCTGTATACAGGGTTCGGAGCATAGGGCGCCTACCTAGGAGCCAACAATGGTGCGGGATGTGTTGACGACAACTGCCGAACACCGAGCCAGTCACCGTATCGCGCTAGACTAGATCCCCGGTACAGCCCCCCCATTCCGATCTGCCGAACTGCGTTGACATCGCCTTCGTGCAGAGCGAGCGCCTTCTTGCCATACCTATGGAATGTGTCGGCGTTGAGCTCTTTTACGCCGAGTGACAAGAGTTGCAGCGCGATGCTGCTTAGCGCCGTTGCAAGGAGGCCAGGATAGCCAAACGTCAAGTCGTATGCGGCGGCAGGCAGCCATTCAGGCATCGTGGCAATGCCGGCGACTCGGAGCGTGGCATCGAACTGAGCTTCGCAAACCGCCTTCCAATGGTCTTCCCCAGCCCGTCCTGAGCGTGTGATCTCGAATAGGCCCTGAGGTGCCAAGGCTCCGGCGACACTGGGGAGCTGAGATAAGCCACATATCACGGCTCCCGGGGTCGCAAGACATAACACAGGGATGCCCGTGGTTCGCGTGAATTGAGCAAGTGCGTCCCAGGTTGCGTGGGCGGTTTTGCTGGTGGAGGTTTCAGTGCCAATTCCCTCGACGATAAGCAAGCCAAGGTTGGACACTACGCCAAGCGCGGTGATCACCGCCACAACGTCGCTGTCCCGAAACTGCGGGCTTCGCATACGCTTGGCATATTCTGTGTTGAAAACTGTGTCGAATGCCCCTAAGAATCCCTGCGCAAACCCCGACAACTTGCCTTCGATTGGCCACTGCACGCGCAGGGATCGAAGTTGAGCGTACTCGCTAAAGCCATTGTGCGTTTGCAGGCGATTCATTACGCAGCCCCGCCCGATAACCGATTCGACGATATCGGCAAGGCGGCGTCGCCCCATGCGAACCGGCGCGGCAACTACTATGCCGCGCGGACGTGCTCGCGGTCCTAGCCCAAATCGAGACGGGGGTGTGGCGGCATTTCTTGTCGGTCGATCATGCAAGAAGAGGTTTGCTGCGATGGTGTGGTCCCGATAGTCGGGTATGCGTAGATCCCTATCCATATAGGAGGCACGCACTTGAGCAACAACGGCGCTCACAATGCCCGCAGAGTTGGCGCTAGGAACGTAGATGTTGGATGCTTGGCGCATGATGGTCTCTTCGCGCGAGGAGCGGCTGTAGTTGCTTGTGGCTTTTTGATCCATGAGCCGCATGGCCTGAGATAGCTTTGGGACCGCTGGCATGTTGTCCAGCAGAGGGTTACCCGGGGCCACCAAGCCATCTGAACTGCCAACATCTGGATTTGCTAGCGAGGATGGTCCTTTCATGCCAGAGCCTTATTTGAGGTGACTATCCGTCATTGGCCTGTTGAGTGGATCTGTGCGCGCTTTTTTATTGCATACGCAACATTGGCTGCGACCGTGTCTGGGCAGGAATCCCTGTCGTGCCAAGGCTTCAGCAGAGCGCGCCGACGACTGCCTAAGTCGTCGAGGCGAGTATATGTTCAGAAAAAGATAAAAAGCGTGACTCAGAGTCTCATTTTAGGAATGGGACAAATAACGTCCCGAACGGTGTACTAAACTCATATCATTGGAGCTGCGACACTCATATCAGGAAAATGGGCACATGTGCCTAATGTTTGCAAATGTATGTCCCAATAATCGGACGTCGATGTGCTTTTCAAGATATTGATTTATATGAGTTTATTTTCCCGCGTGAAATTAGAGGTGTCGTGCCATGCGTGATCTTTTGTGTGCCATCAAAACCCGCAGTTTGGTGACGGCGAAACGGGGGCGTAGGCGCTTTCGCGCCGCTGTCGGTGAACTCGCCGCGTATCTTGCTGCGCCACCGGTAAGAATTTCAGGAACATCGGTGTGGGTGTTCGGCAAGCCTCGCACTGCAGTACTCCGGTGGGTCCGGGCGGGTGGCGCCGAGTTCAGGATTCGGATGCAGCGAGGGGAGTCTTTTGTCGTTCTCGGTCTGGAGCAAGTCGCCGCTCTATTCGCTGGGGCACCTTCGCAACAAGTCGCGGGCAAGCTACTTGCACGGCTGCCATTACTTCCAGTGTCGATGTTTAGGCCAGCCAGAAGGGAGGTTCGCATCCGATGCGTTCCTCGCGTCCCGAAGTGAACAGCAGGTGGAGCGGCTGGAATGGAAAACTCAGCTTCTGGACGGTACTAATTCCGCTGTAGGGTCACTCGCGCCGAAGATAAGTCAAAGTTAGCGGAAATTTTCTGCCGAGGAATGGGATGGCATAGTAGTCCGCGCTCAGCATCTTCTTGGCTTCAGGATGCATTCCGCTATGATTCGATTTCAAAAACCCTCATGAGGATCGGTCATGGCGACATACAAAGAGTTGTTGGCTCAGAAGGCAAAGTTGGAAGAGCAGCTCGAGAGCGCGCGTGTCAAGGAGCTCCAGACCGTGATTGAACAAGTCCGTCAGGTCGTGGCTGAGTATGGACTGACCGCAGAGGATCTCGGTCTTGCATCTCGACGTGGTCGGGTTGCAGCGAAGAAGGCAACCGTTGCACCGAAGTATCGCGATCCGAAGACGGGCGCTACTTGGTCGGGACGCGGTCGCGCTCCAGCATGGATCGGCAAGAATCGGGATAAGTTCTTGATTGCCTGACCTCGCGACTAGCAACTTGTCAACGAAGTGGCCGAACAGTGTGGGTTGGTGCTGAGATGCATTGACCTACCCCTCGGATATAGCCTGACCCCTGAAAGGGGCACGATCATTGATAGCGCGCGCCAACCACGCAACCGTGAGAGGATCGCTTTGATCCAAGCCACCTTTCATAGTCTCGTGATGGCGTGCAAATCAGATTAGTGACATGTGATGCCTTTTTGCACCGGCACGCCCCTGCATACACTGGACACTGGCATGCTGAGTGGATCGTTCTAGGTCGAGAATTGGAGTGGGGCTACGTTCAATGTGGCAAGCAGCCTTTGAAGCTGCATTATCATGAGGGTACGACCACGAGAGTTACTTCGTCTCTATCTGCTTGATGCCGTGTCGTTGATAAATGCGACACGGCAGCGAGCATGGACCAATATTGAACACTTAAGGTGCTTGTCTCACACGGAGCTTGGCCAACAGTTGATGCTGTACTTCGGCCTGCTCATGCAGCGCCCCGGCCGCCGCTGCGGCTTCCTCGCCCAGCGCGGCATTACGTTGTGTGACTTCATCCAACCGGCTGATCGCGCGATGGATCGCTTCAACGGCGCGTGTCTGCTCCGCCCATGCCGTCGACATCGCGGCATTCTTCTTTGCGACATGGGTCATCGCTTCGGAAATGCCCCGCATGACGCGTCCGACGACATCCATGTGCTTTGCACCCAACTGCGCGGTGGCAGACGAGTAGTGGGTCAACTTGCGGATGTCCTTGGCTGCTTCCGACGCGCGCTGCGCGAGGCTGCGGACTTCGCCAGCGACGACAGCAAAGCCTCGCCCGGCCCCGCCAGCCCTGGCGGCTTCAATCGCCGCGTTCAAGGCAAGGATATTGGTCTGGAATGCAATGTCGTCGATGAGCGTTGTGATATCCGATATTTTTCCCGCGCAGTCGATGATTTCCTGCACGGTGACGAGCATCTGCGCTGTGGCGGTGTCTCCCTCGACAACGGCTTTTGCCGCGCCGCCAGCCAGGTTGACCGCTTCCTTTGCGTGGCCGGCGTTCTGACGGTTCAACGCGGCCAGCGCTTCCATCGTGCTGGCGGTTTCTTCGAGGGATGCAGCCTGTTCCTCTGTCCGCACAGAAAGGTCGCTATTACCTTTGGCAATCTGCGCCGCAGCCGAAATGATCGAATCGCTCGATGCATGTATGCCGCGTGCAACGCTGGCGAGCTGAGCGTCCATTTGCGCCAGGGCCTGCAGTAGCTCGCCAAACTCGTCGTCTGTGGTGGCGACGATGTCGTTCTCAAGGTAGCCGTCGGCAATGCGACGAGCCACCGCAATGGAGGCATCGAGCGGCCGGGAAATCGCACGAACCAGAGAGATGCCGATCAGCAAGGCGGTCAGAAGCGCAAGCGCGACGCCGACGGCGCACACCCACATCATGCTTCGAGAGGTGTTGGCACCCGCTTCCGCTGTCTGCCGCACATGCTCGGTCTTGATCGTCGCGATGCGATCTACGCCTGAGTAAATCACTTGACTAGCACCTGCAAGTGCATCGAGCAGTTGGCGGGAGCGCTCGATATCCCCTTTCTCGAGCGCCTCACTTGCCTTGACGGACAGGGGGATGAATTCGCTGATTGCAGCGTCAACGCGGCGAGCGATGTCACGTTCCTCCGGCGATTCGGCCTGTGTTGGGAAGTAACGCTGCCATGCTCCCGTTAGCGCTTTTCCGGTCTCGGCCAATCGCGAAATCATCGCTGTCTTCTCGCTGGCATTCGGCAGCCCCGGCATGCGCATGAGCCCCAGACGGATGCGGAGTGCGGAGCTTTCGACCATGGCCAGATCGGCGATGGGTGCCGTGTCTTCCACGTACATGTTGCGCATGTCGCTGCTCAGGACCCACATCCCCCGTGCCCCAATCAAACCGACGATCACGATCAGGATTGCGCACGACCCAAGTGCGATGACGATTCTGGAGCGGATGTTTCGAGAAGCCATTTTCATGGAAGCGCTGACAAGGCGTTCGCGGGGATTGGATGCGGGCTGCGCAGCCCGATCGGAATGCTTGTTCTTGGGGAAACCTCTCGCTGCGAGGTTACAGACCGACGTGCTGATGGGCGGCGCAATGCATCGCCTGGCCGCCCGCTTGGGGTTAGAACGTGTGGCGAATCCCCGCCGTTACCGCGGTCTGCGTTGCATTGCGACCCGGTGCGCCGCCGATGATGCCGGGGCTGTACATGTTCGACGCGCGAAGGTTGGCAACATACGCATACAGGTCGGTGCGTTTGGACAGGAAGTAGTCAACGCCGGCGTTGAACTGGGTGAGTCTGCCCTGTGCCCCTGCGCCCACGAAGGCGTACCGCGATTGCAGCACTGCGCCAATCAACTCCAGGTTCGGCAGCACCCAGTAGTTCACCCCAAGGTCGAAGACGTTCGTGGCGTTGTTGTTGGAGCCTGCGGCGGCGAATGCACCGGAGCTGGCCGCACTCGTCAACGTGGTCGCAAATGGCGCGGATGTGCCGGCAAAGCGCGCCAGCGGCTGCAGGGTGCGAGACCACGAGAAGTAGACGCGTGTCTTGTCGAAGCGGTAGCTCGTACCGACCATCCACGTGCGGACACAAACGTTGCCTGCATTGCCGAATGTTGGATTGCAGCCTGCTGCTGACGCGGCCCCTGCGTCGCTCGACGTGTTCGTCGCGGCTGTACCCGTTCCCAGCCCCGATTGCCAGTAGCCGAAACCCAGGCCGAATCCGCCAGCGGTGTAGTTCGCCCCAAAACCAAACGACTGCCCGGCCGCCATGGACCCTGCGGTCTCACCGAACGCGTAGGTCACGTTGGCCGTGAATCCGCCCCAGTTGGGCGTGTCGTAACGCACCGAATTGTTCGAGCGATTGCCGCCGACGCGGTCGAGGTTGTTGTCATGCACGCCATTGATGAACGTGCCGAAGTTGTAGACGCTCGCATACCACGTGGCGATTTCGTCAATGTAGTCTTTGCGGCGGCCCAGTTGGACAGTGCCGAAGTTGCCGGAGAGCCCAACGACCGACGTGCGTCCGAGCGGCAGTCCACCCTGGGCGGAGGCGCCGTTGTCCAGCGTGATACCGCCCTCCAGAATGAACATGGCCTTCATGCCGCCGCCCAGGTCCTCCGTGCCGCGCATGCCCCAGCGGGACTGCTGCAGGTTGCCGCTGTCCACACCGATGCGGGCGCCTGTGCCGTTTGTGCCGGCGACCTTGCTGGCATAGGTCACACCGCTGTCCAGCAAGCCGTACAGCGTGACGCTGGATTGTGCGCGGGCGCCTGTGGTGCAAAGGCCAAGTCCGCTGGCCACTAGAAGTGCCGTCCGAATGGTTCGATAGTGCATGGTGATTGCTCCCCTTTTTGTGTCGTACATCCCATTGAAAAATCGGTTGATCGCAAGCGACCTGTCAGCGTGAAGACAAAGCGTCTCCCTGGGTGCTTCGCCTAGCGAAGCGCCCCATAAATCGGCAAAACGGAAATGTGAAAGGCGCGCTAGTTCGTCGCGGCTTGTGTTGTGGGGGGCGGTCTCAAGCTGACGAGCGACGCGTTTGGAACAATCGGCAATACGACGTGCGACGCAAAGTCTGCCCCCACATGCACCGTATTGAGCGCGATACGTGGCGCACGCGCTAGCGCAGGCGGTTCGCCGCTATTCGGGTTGACGTCAAAATGCGGGAAGTTGCTGCTCGAGATGTCGAGCCGGATACGGTGTCCGCGCTTGAACAGATTGGCCGTCGCAAATGGCTCGATCGTGATTGAGAAAACGCGGTGCCGTTCCAGCATTTCCGGTTCGGACCACGACCGGTGGAAGCGGCAGCGGAAGATGCCGTCGGTGATGTTCATCGCATAGCCCTGCGGATAGTCGTCATTGAGCGGGCAAACATCGATCAGCTTGGCGGTGAAGTCTGTATCCGGCGCATCGGAGGCGACCCAGAGCTTCACCTCGATCGGCCCGATGACGGCAACGTCTTCTTCTAGGACCGGGGTCTGGAATACCAGCACGTCGGGCCGTGCGGCCAGCGGTATGCCGGTGTCGTCTGCACCAAAAAACCGTGCTGTCTCCCGTTGATCGAACGCGCCGCCCTCAAATACCGGCGCACCCGATGTGAGTGCGCCACCGATGGTCGGCACTGGGTTCGACGGGTCGAAGGCGTATGCAATGGCGGCGCCGGTTTCTGCGGGTCGCTCGGTCGAGAGCGTGCCGTCTGCGTGGCAGTAGTACGGCGTGCGCTGCGTTTGCGGCAATGGCCACTGAGGCGATTCGATCCAGCGGCCGCCGTGTTGCATGCGTCCCTGGGCGTTGCGCCTGCCACTACCCCCACCCATAAGAAAGATGCGCGCCACCGGGGCCGCCACGTCCACCGTGGTGGCTGGCGACTGCGGCTTCAACCACCGATCGAACCAGCGCGCACGGAAGGCGAGCCAATCGCTGTCGATCTGTCCTTCGATCACCGCCGAGGGGCCGAAGTCCACGTCGCCGCTGAAAGGCGTGTTGCGATCTCCGTGCAGCCACGGCCCCATGATCAGGTACGCCGGCGCCGCAGGCGTGTCGGACAGCGCGGCGAAGTTGTCCAGCGTGCTGCGGACATAGGCGTCGTACCAGCTCGACATCATCACGGTCGGCACGCGCGTCATCGTGTCGTAATAGCCTTGCGCGTAGATACCTGACTGCTTCCAGTAGTCGTCGAAGGCGTCCTTCGTCCATTGCTCGAACAGATAGGCTTCGTACTCCGGTACGGCCGCGAGTGGCGAATGCCCCGGACGCCACGGCATGCGGCCAAACCATTCGCGCAGGTCCTGCGCATCGAGTGCGGAAGCCACGACGGGGTTGCGCAATGCGGGCCCGCTCGTATGTGCACGATTGAACGCCCAAGTGGCTTGCTTCAACTCGAACGCGCCGCCCTGGCGGATACCGCAGTGATAGCCATTCGAGAAGCCGCCGGAATCTATCACCATGCAGGCGAGTCCCGGCGGGTTCAGGCAGGCAGCGGCCAACTGGGTGTGCGCCGCGTATGAGAGCCCCATGGTGCCGATCTTGCCGTTCGACCACGGTTGCTGTGTCATCCAGGCCATCGCGTCGAAGCCGTCTTCCCCTTCGGAGATGTACTTGGTGAAGACGCCTTCGGAGTCGTAGCGGCCCCGGCAGTCTTGCATCACGACCGCGTAACCGCGCGCTGCGAAGTAGCGGGCGATGTCGGCCCGGTTTGCAGGCGGACGGCCGTGATGCACTTCGGAACGCGAGACTTCCCGTTTGCCATAGGGCGTACGTTCGAGAATGATGGGCAGCGGAGCATCGGTGCCGATGTGGTAACCGTCCGGCAGGTACACGTCGGTCGCAAGGCGCACACCGTCGCGCATCGCCACCATCACGTTGCCGAGTGTCGGAGTGGCTTCCCACGCTGCTGTGCAGGCGCCGGAAATGGAGGGTTCTTTCATGGTCGTTGGAGTTCGGTGAAGAGCAGGGAGGTCCGTTCCATCTTGTTCGGTCGAAACTCCACGCCGTTGCGGGTAGCCCAGTAGTTGATGGGGAAGTAGAGCGGCACGATGGCGACGTCCTGGAAGCCCGCATAGGCGGCTTCCCGCAGCAGCCGGTCGCGCTGTTGGGCGTCGAAGCTCTGCGCGGCCTGCGCAAGGAGTCTGTCGACCACCGGGTTCGAGTAGCGCGTGCGGTTGAATGCACCTGTACCCAAGTCCCGGTCATAGCTCGCGATGACATTGGTTAGGCCGTTGGCCGAGTCGCTCGTGCTGTTGCCGAAACTGAAGACGAATGCGCTGTAGCTGCGTTTGGCCGCGGCGCCCGCATAGACGTTGTAGGGTTGCGTCACGACGTTCCTGATCGTGATGCCGCCACGCGCAAGCATTGAGCCGAGCGCCTGCCCGAGGTCGCTGTCGCCGGCAAAGCGGTCATTGGACGAATGCAACGTCAACCCGAATCCGCCGGGGTAGCCTGCCTGAGCGAGCAGCTTGCGTGCACCCGCCGGATCGTAGCGTTGCGGCTGCAGTCGCGGGTCGTAACCGCCGATGCCTTCGGGCACGATCTGACCGGCGGGCATGCCGGCACCAGGCAGCAGATGTTGTGTGATGGCCGCGCGGTCAATCATCATCGAGATGGCCAGCCGCACGCGCCGGTCGCGCAACGGGTTCGATGCAATCGGGCCACCATGTGCGTCGGTCACGAAGGGGGATGTCTCCCGTGACGAATCGAGCGCGAGATAGATCAGCCGTGCCGATGCCGATGATACGAGTGTCACGCCAGGCGCGCGGCGCAGCCGGTCCAGCGTAATGGGCGGCACGTTGTCGATCAGGTCCACTGCGCCTGAGAGCAGCAGCGATAGCCGCGATGCATCGTTCGAGACATAGCGGATCGTGCATGTGTCGAACTGCGGTCGAGCGCCCCAGTAGAAGTCGTTGCGGATCAGTTCCACGCGATCGCCGGGAATCCAGCGTTTCAAACGGTAGGGCCCCGTGCCGATGGCTACGGCAGGCAAGCCGTAGTCGCTGCTCGAATGCCCGGTTGCCGCACGTTGCGACACGATGTAGACCATGCCGACCTGCTCGACGAGTGCCGGCGAGGGTGTGATCGTGTGGATGCGCACGGTGAGCGGCGTGGGTGTCTCGATGCGAGTGATGTTGGCCACGGCGCCGCTGAATGGCGCGGGGCTGTTCGGCACATTGCGGGCACGCTGCAGCGAGAAGGCGACGTCTGCCGAGGTGAACGGAGAGCCATCCTGAAACCGGACGCCTGGGCGCAGTGCGAATTCCCACGTCATGGGGTCGAGCGCACGCCACGACACCGCCAAGCCGGGGTGAATCTGCAGGTTGCCGTCTTGAGAAACCAGCCGTTCGAAGATGTTCTCTGCTGACTGGATATTGTTGGCCGTGCGCGAGAACAGCGGGTCCATTGACGTTGGCTCGGACGTGACCGCCATGGTGAGGGCGCGGGCCTGGGCCGCATTGCCGCCGAGCGCAGTCAAACACGCCCATGTGCACAGCAGGAAAGCGATTCGCTTCATTGGGCCTCCGGCATCAAGTGGCACGCCGTCTGGTGGGCTGTGCCGGTGGCGCGCAACACCGGGCGTTCGACTCGGCAGCGTGGCATGGCATGCGGGCAACGCGGATGGAAGTGACATCCCTCCGGCGGCGAAAGCGGCGAAGGTATCTCGCCCTTGATCGATTCAAAGCGCCGCTTGCGGTTCGACAGGCGTGGCACCTGCTCCAGCAGCGCGATGGTGTACGGATGCTGCGGGTTCGCAAACAGCGTTTCCGTTGGTGCCGTCTCGACGATGCGGCCGAGGTACATGACGGCGACGCGATCGCTGATGTGTTCAACTACCCCAAGATCGTGGCTGATGAACAGATAGGTCAGCCCCAGGTCCCTGCGCAGTTGCATGAACAGATTGATGATTTGCGCCTGAATTGAAACATCGAGGGCGGCGATCGACTCGTCGCAGATCAGGAAATCGGGCTTGACAGCGAGCGCCCGGCCAATGCCGATGCGCTGCCGCTGACCACCGGAGAACTGGTGTGGAAAGCGCTGACGAAAGTCCGGATTGAGGCCGACGCGCTGCATCACTTCCACGACGTAGTCGTCGAGATGCCGGCGTGCAACGATGCCGTGCACGAGCGGCGCTTCGCCAATGATGTCGCGCACGCGCTTGCGCGGGTTCAGCGACGACAGTGGGTCCTGGAACACCATCTGTGTCGCAAGTCGGTGACGCGTTGGCTGGTTTGTCGGCGGTGTCGAATCGGCTTCATACGTCTGAATCCGTCCGTCGGACGGCTGCACGATGCCGGCCAGCATGCGGCCGAGCGTCGATTTTCCACAGCCAGACTCACCCACCAGGCCGACGACTTCGCCACGGTGGATGGTCAGGCTCACCTGATCCACGGCATACACGGTTTGTTCCGAGACGTTTGCGCCCAGCCAACCGGCAATCCTCTCGGCGTAATTGAGGCGCCGGACGAATCGGCGTGAAACATGTTCGACGGCGATTAGCGGCGCCGCCTGGGGGGCGTCCACGAAGAGGGCGTCCATGCGGGGCGCGTTCATGCTTGGGCTCCTGCGCGCGGGTTATGCGGATGAACGGTGCGCGGATGGAAGCAGCGGAACGCGTGGGTCTCGCTGCCTTGCACAGTGGGTTCCTGGGTCAGGCAGATGTCGGTGGCATGCCGGCACCGGGGCGCGAAGGCGCAGCCTGCGGGCAGTTTTAGCGCGGACGGTGCGATGCCGGGAATCTGATGCAATGGCTCGCCGCGCCGTACGTTTTCCGGCACCGAACCGAGCAGCCCGATCGTATAGGGGTGGCGCGCGCGCGTGAGGATTGTGTCGCTGTCGCCTGTCTCGACCACGCGGCCTGCGTACATCACGCAGATGCGGTCAGCCAGTCCCGCCACGACGGCCAGATCGTGGCTCACCCATACCATAGCGGTATTGGAGCGCGCGCGGAGTTTCTGCATCTCAGCCAGGATCTGCGCCTGGATCGTTACGTCGAGCGCCGTGGTGGGTTCGTCGGCGATGATCAGCTCCGGCTCATGCAGCATGGCAATGGCAATCGCCACGCGCTGCCGCATGCCCCCCGACAACTGATGTGGGTAGACCGACAGCCGCTCATCAGGCGAGGGGATGCCCACCGCCGTGAGCGCATGGCGGGCGCGTTCGCGCGCCGCTGCCCGTGACACGTTGGCGTGTGCACGTACCGCTTCGATCATCTGGGTGTCGATACGCAGTACCGGATTCAGGGTCATCATCGGATCCTGGAAGATCATGGCGATCCGGTTGCCCCGGAGTTGACGTAGAGCCTCGGGGGTGAGCTGGGTCAGGTCGGTGCCCTTGAACAGCATGCGCCCGCCGACGATGCGGCCCGGCGCGTCGATCAGGCCCAGGATCGAGAACCCGGTAATCGATTTGCCGGAACCGGATTCGCCGACCAGGCCGACGATCTCGCCGGGGCGGACGTCGAAGCTGACGTCGTCGACCGCTTTGGCGACACCGGCATCGGTAAAGAAGTGCGTTCGCAGATGCTGCACGGACAGGGTTGGCGTAAGCATGGCGTGTCCTACTTCTGCAGACGGGGGTTGAGCGCTTCGCGCACGCTGTCACCGACGATGTTCATGCTGAACACCAGCGACAGCAGTAGAAGCCCAGGAAAGACGCTAATCCAGTAGTAACCCGCGATGAGTTGCTGATAGCCGTTTGCAATCAGCAGCCCCAACGAAGGTTGTGTGGCCGGCAAGCCAATGCCAAGGAAGCTGAGCGTCGCTTCGGCGGAGATGGCCGCCGCGACCTGCACCAGCCCGATGACGATGACCGGCGGCAGGCAGTTCGGCAGCAGTTGGCTGAAGAGTGCGCGCCGGTGGCTGAAGCCCAGGCACAGCGCGGCCTCCATGTATTCCTTGCGGCGTTCGACGCTGGCCACGGCACGCACCGTCCGCGCGAAGTAGGCCCATTGCACGACCACGAGCGCCAGGACAACCTTGTCGACGCCCTGTCCGAGAATGGCGAGCATCATCAGCGCGACGAGAATGGTGGGAAAGCCCAGCGTGACGTCGACTGCGCGCATGATGAGCGAGTCGATATGGCCGCCGAAGTATGCGGCGATCAGCCCCAGCGTCGTGCCCAGCGCCATCGCGAACAGCCCGCTTGTCAGGCCAACGCCCAGGCTTGTGCGCATGCCGTACATCATGGCGGCGAGCATGTCGCGTCCCAGGGCGTCGCTGCCGAGCAGGTACAGATGGCCGGTGGCGCCGCGCATGCCGGGGGCTAGCCGGCCGTCGACGATGTTCAGCGCCGCCAGGTCATAGGGATTCTGTTGCGCAAGCCAGGGAGCGAAGACCGCGACGGCAACGAGCGCGAGGCAGATGAGCGTCGCCACGGCGACCATTGGCCGCCCGAACATGCTGCGCAGCACGATGCCCGACGTACTGTTGCCCTCGGGCCACCAGGATGGCGTGGCCGATCGGACAAACGGGAAGGTGGCTTTCATGCGGCCTCCAGGCGAACGCGCGGATCCAGCACCGAATAGATGATGTCGACCAGGAGGTTGAGCACGGTAAACATCGTGACGACGATCAGCAGGTATGCAACCACGACCGGCCGGTCGAGTTTCATGATGCTGTCGATGATCAGCTTGCCGACGCCTGGCCAGGCAAAGATCGACTCGGTCACCGTGGCGAAGGCGATCAACGAGCCGAACTCCATGCCGACCACGGTCACGATCGGGATCATGATGTTCTTGAGCACATGCACGAAGATCACGCGGCGCTCTCGCAGCCCCTTGGCGCGGGCGAACTTCACGTAGTCGAGCGGCAGCGTTTCGCGCACGCCGGCGCGGGTCAGCCGCGTCACTAGCGACATCTTGAACAGCGAGAGATTTAGCGCGGGCAGAAGCAGGTGGGTGACGCCGTCCCATGTCGCCAGGCTGGTGTGGATGCCAAGTACCGTGCCGAGTTCTCCGCGGCCCGCTGAGGGCAGCCAGCCTAGCGTGACGGAGAAGATCAGCACCAGCATCGTGCCTTGCCAGAAATTTGGCAGGCTGAAGCCAAGGATGGATCCGGTCATTACGGTGCGGTCCAGCGCTGAGTTCGCTTTGAGCCCGGCCAGCAGGCCGAGCGGCACGCCAACCAGCAGCGATAGTACGAGGGCGATGAGCGCTAGTTCCAGCGTGGCGGGCAGCCGTTCGAGAATCAATTGGATCGACGGCTGGTTGAATACGAACGAGTGCCCAAGATCGCCATGCAGCGCGTGGCCGATGAAGTGGACGTACTGCTGCCACATCGGCAGGTCGAGCCCGAGCGAGTGGGTTGCCTGGGCAATTTCGGCGGGGCTGGCGTCTGCCGGCACGAGGATCTGAATCGGATCTCCGATGGCAAACACCCCAAAGAACACCAGCACCGATGTGAACAGCAGCACGCCAATGCTCTGCACGAGCCGCCGTATGATGAATGCGATCATTGCCTCTCTGACCTCAACTGATGAGAATGTCGACCCGCACCGACGGGCGCCTCTGATGCCCCGACTGCCGGACGTGCGTAATCATTGGGCTGATAAAAGCAACCTGCAACCTTATGCAGATCTGAGATAGCGTTATGCGAGGATTGCCATGAACCTGAAGCAACTGGAAGCTTTTGTAGCCATTGCCACCCTGAGTACAACCACCGCAGCGGCGCAGCGCTTGGGCATCTCTCAATCGGCAGTCAGCCGCCTGCTGGCTCAGTTGGAGGCGCATCTGGGGCTGAATCTTTTCGTGCGCGAGCAAGGGCGCTTGACGCCAACGCGCGAAGGCACCGCGCTGGTGCAGGAGGCGGAGACGATCGTCCAGGCGGCTAAATGCCTGGAGCGCCATGCGCGGCAATTGCGGCTTGGGGGTATGCGGCGCAAGCTGGTGCGCATCATGGTGCCGAATACGATCGCACAGCATCTGCTGCCCACGGTGATCGAACGGTTCTACGCCAAGCACGATGATGCGGTGCTGGAGGTGTTCTCGGGCACGTACGATCAGTCGGAGCGCGCACTGCTGAGCCGCGAGGTCGACCTGGCTCTAGTGCGCTTGCCGATGGGATTGCCCGGCTTCCGGGTGCGCCACGAATTCGAGGGCGAGTCCGTCTGCGTCATGGCGAAGAATCATCCGTTGGCCACCTTGGAGTCGGTCAGCACGCGCGATCTCGACGGCGTGCCGCTGGTGCTGCTGTGGGGCCGTAGCCAGCTACGTCACGAGGTGGATATGGTGTTCCGGCGCGCCCATATCACGCCCCAGATCGTGGCGGAGGTGCATTCGATCGGCGTGGCATGCTCGATGGCCTCGCGCGGGATTGGGGTGACGATCGTCAACCGGCTGCTCGCCAACTGTTGCGATACCGAGTCGTTTACGATGCGGCCGTTCCAACCGGTCATTCGTTTCCGCTCTGGCATCGCCTCTTTGGACGCCGAACTGCTCAGTCCGACCTGCACCGCCTTGGCAGAGGAATTGGCGCAAGCATTGCAACAGCCGCTTTCGCAAAAGGTGGGCGGGGCATCCGCCGGTGGGGAAGCCGTGCTCGCTTCCCAATAGGTCGAGCGAGAACATGGATGTCGCCGATCTGTAGCACGAGAATCCGGTCATGACCACCATTGATGTGGCAGTGTGGGGCCGATGACCGGCTTGTAGGGTTTTACCCCTAAGCGAAAGGAATGTTTTTGACGACTTGACGAGCAAATCTTAGATTTCCGCTATAGGTTGTCAGGCATTTTGGCAACCCACGGCAACATTGCCGTGCTACACATGGACGGCTATGCAGCCCCCGAACTTGCGTTCAACGCCAGTTCGGGGGCTTTTTGTTTTGGAGAAAAGAAATGCAGATGTGACAGCACCATCCTGCAACCGGTCACGTCAATTCATATCACCGCCTAACGCCCGCTCGATCAAGGCCTTCATGCGGGCCAGAGTCGCGGCGTTGATGGCCTCGGCCGTCATGGGGTCATTCTCTACTTATCACCGGTCCTGTTTCTTAATGTACGGTCACCGCCTCTATGTAACCGTTGTTCGATCGAAGTGAAGGCCTCGCATTTTTCCCGGACTGTTGCTAGGAGCTTAGATGCCGCCACTGAATCCGCGCCAGAATCTATCGTCGGTGCGGCGCCGTCAGCGCTGTCGCGTCTTCTGGGGTGGGGCGAGGGTCACGGTTGAGACGTGCTAATCCCTTCGCTCTGGTGAACCGTCTGACATGGCCGCCAATGCGGACACAGTAGCAAGGTCGGGGGCTTCCAGTGGAGGTCGTCGCGGGTAAAGATGTCGCCGGACAGCTGGGTTTTCACATGCCGGTCGATGGCAGAGGCAAACTCGAGCAAGGAGCCTATGACTGGCGCGCCAGCGAGCGTGGTCGGTTTGGCAGTGCCATCGGTCAGAAGTGCCCCGCCCCGGGGGCGGGGAGCTTTGATGCCCTGGCCATCGCTCCGCTTAGGCCGAGCGATCTTTCTGCACCACGAAAGTGATCTCTAGCAAGGTTTAGATTTACGGCTCGATGCGTTCCGCCGGACGTCGCTTCTGTCTGGAAGCGCATTAGGTCCATCGGTTTAGCGATTTGGCCAAGCCCGTCGTATCGGGTTGCCGCCGAGGCAAGGACTCGCTCTACGTGGCGATAAGATGCTACGGAATCTGCAAACCTAGGGCTTGCGCAGCACGAGACACGTGCGGACGCCCAAGGACTTACCCTGCCTTTCAGCCAGGATTCAGCTTCCGTTCAGGTTTGCCTTCAAACAATAGCGGCATGACAGGTCGTTGTTGAGCCGCCGCATGAAACCCTCTTTCCGCTCTCTGCTTCTGCAAGTGCATCGCTACTCCGGTTTAACAATCGGGTTCGTGATCCTTCTGATCGCGGTGACGGGCGTGTCGATTGTGTACCGCCCCGAGCTAGAGCCCATGCTGAGTCGCGATCTGCTGACGGTGCCGACCTGCACGGACCGCGTGCCGCTGGACACGCTGGTGGCCAATGCGGGAACATCACGCCCATCCGCAACGCTCGACTACATCAGGCTGATTGCCGGTAGGCCCGAAGCACCTCGCATGCCTTCCGCGATGGTTCGCTTCACCGACCAACATTTTGTCTACCTGAATCCGTGTACCGGTGCGGTATTGGGCGATCGCGCGCGCTATGGTGGCCTGCTTGGCACCATCGAGCAGATTCATCGCTTTCGATTCATGAAGAATGGCAGCCTTATTACTGGCACGAGCGCGCTCCTGTTCTGCTTGTTACTCATTGGCGGCGGCCTCGTACTCTGGTGGCCGCGCACGCGCAGCGGCTGGCGGCATGCATTCACGCTTCGGTCCGGCGCTGGGCGCACCGTGTCTTCGTTTCACCTGCATCGGGTTGCGGGTGTGTGTGCAAGTACGATTCTGCTGTCAATGGTGCTGAGCGGTCTGCCACAGGCGTTCGATTGGTACGCACACGGTGTGTATGCGATCGTTGGGTCGCCTGCACCCGCAAAACCTCCGAGATCGACTGTGACCACGAGCGGCGCTACGCGCTTGCCGCTCGAAAGCTTCTGGCGTACCGCACAGAGGCTCTCGCCACAACCGCAGGACGCCCTGCTGCATATTCCGCAGAAGGCTAGCGCTCCGGTGGACATGTACCTGATCGCTCGAGATGCTCCCCATCCGAATGCGCGCACGATGCTGTTCTTGGACGCGTACACAGGGAAAGTGCTGCGGTTTACCCCATACGCGCAGAGCAGTCTTGGGCACAAGCTCTATTTCTGGATGTTGTCATGGCACACCGGTCTGGTCGGTGGCGTGCTCGGGAAACTCCTACTGATGTTTGGTGCGCTGTGTGTTCCGATACTGGCCTACACGGGCACCCACAATTATCTGCGCCGGCTGAGACGGTCGGCATCCAACCAGGGGCGTCTGCTGGTGCGCGTAGCGAGGAAGACGACCGAGACTGAAGGGGTGTGCGCGTTCGAACTGAATCACCCGACGGGCAGGAACCTGCCGCGCTTCTCAGCCGGTGCGCACATCGACGTGCACCTCAATGAAAGTTTGGTGCGCCAGTATTCTCTGTGCAACAACCCGTGGGAGAGGCACCGTTACCTGATCGCTGTGCTGCGCACTGACCCATCGCGCGGTGGGTCGATGGCCATGCACGATCGCATAAAGGAGGGCGACCTGCTCGAGATCGGAATGCCGGTCAACCGCTTTGCGCTCAATGAATCGGCGCCCCGATCATTGCTGTTCGCGGGCGGTATCGGCATTACGCCGATTCTCAGCATGGCGGAACGCCTCGCGCAACGTGGTGCCGACTTTGAAATGCACTACTGCGCGCGTTCACGATCGCGTGCCGCGTTCCTTCAGCGCCTTTCGCAGGCATCTTTCGCTCAGCGCGTGACATGCTATTTCAGCGACGGACCTGTGGATCAGCGTATCGACATCGAATGCGTGCTCGATAGTCAACCGGCGGGAACGCACCTCTATGTGTGCGGCCCAAGCGGATTCATCCATGCAGTGCTGTCTGCAGCGCGTCGACGCGGGTGGCCTGAGCAGCGACTGCACTGCGAGCGCTTTGCGTCGGACACGGACCAACTGGCGGAAGCCCGCGCATTCAACGTCCAGCTAGCGAGCACCGGCGAGATCTACCGGATTCCGCAAGACAGGACAGTGACCGCGCTCCTGGCCGAACACGGCGTCAAGATTCCGACATCGTGCGAGAGCGGCATCTGCGGTACCTGCGTGACACGCGTGCTTGCCGGTGACGTTGAACATCGCGATTGCGTGTTGACGGATGTGCAGCGAGAGCGCAACGAACATTTCACGCCGTGCTGCTCTCGTGCGAAGAGCGACCTCCTGATTTTGGACATTTAATTGAACGGCTGACTCCGGATCGGTGCGCCGTTTGAATCCTCCCCTGACGCAATCTTGACGAGACGCCTATGCCCTCCCATACGCTCCGAACATTTGGCCGCCTGTTCGCCATGGCTGTCGCGCTAACGACATCACTTTATGCAGGTATTACCAGCGCTGCCGAGCCGCCCGACACCGGGCCGGTTTCGCTGGTCATTACGTACCAGGCGACGCCCGCGAATCGATCCGCATTGCGTCACGAGATGGAGCAGTCGACAGCACACGAGTTGGAACGATTGAGGCGCGAACGGCGGATCAGTCAGTACAACGTGCTATTCAACCGCTACGCCGATTCGGAAAACTGGGATGCCATGGTGCTGCTTACGTTTGCGACGCCGGATGACCTGTATCGCTGGCGCGAGGTTGAACGCACGCATCCCGCAGCCCTTTCCGAGAAGGCAGTGGCATTGACGACCTCGATCCAGACGACGGTCGTCGACACAAAGCGAATGCGGGCACTGGACACGAAGTTGCCCCATGCTGTGTACGTGGTCATTCCATACAAGACCCTGGTTTCTCCCGATGAATACGAGAAATATGCAGACGGCTATGTCATTCCACAGTTCCAGGGCTGGATGGAAGAGGGTGTGCTGAGGGGATACTCGCTCTACACGAGTCGATTTCCGGCCGGTCGACCATGGAACGCGATGGTCGTGCTGCAGTACAAGGACGAAACGGCGTTGAGTGCGCGTGAGGCTGTTGTCACCAAGGTCCGAGAGCGCCTGAAGAGCAACGCGGAATGGAAAGCCATCAGCGACAGCAAGAAGAGCGTACGCACCGAGCAGCAAGTGGTGGTGGCTGATCGCATCGGGACGCATCAATAGGCAACTGACCTGACCCATACGGAGCATCAAATGAAAGCGCTCGCCTTTGCCCTGGTGTCCACTGGTCTGCTTACGGGCCTAGCGGCTGCCCACGTGGGAGCCGAAACCATTGCCGCTGAGTCCGGCGCGCCGGCGGCGTCGCAGCGGATTGTTCTGCTTGTTGACGAGATCAAGGCCATCCGCAATTTTCCTGTGGTTCTGGCAGAGCGGCTCGGGTATCTGAACGACGGGAAGACCACCGTGACTGTCATGAACATCCGTGACGACGTATCGACCGCCGAGATGCTGAAGGACGGTCGTGTCGACGCTGTGATGGCCTACTACCACCACAACGTGGTCAATCAGTCGCGCGGCATCGAGACAGAGGCGGTTGTCACTCTGGGAGTCACACCGGGCGCGAAAGTGCTGGTGGCGAATCAGGCGAAAGACAAGTATCGGACCCTGGCCGACCTCAGGGGCGCACGCTTCATCGCAGGCGGGGCAGGTTCGTCGAAGAGCACGCTGGCGAATGCCTTGATACTGGCGGGCGGACACGGCGTTGGTGACTACACACGGCTCGGAACGGACGGGAAAGAAAAGAATATTGAGGCGCTGCGAGATGGAAGGGCAGAGTTCGTTGTCGCACCGACCCCTGACGGCGACGTCTATGAGTCGAAAGGTGTGGCGACTGTATTCGCGGACCTGACGACGGTTGACGGCACGCGTCGGAGTTTTGGTGCGCTGTTCCCTTCGAGTACGGTCTACATGTCGAGCGCGCGTGTGCAGGCGCACCCGGAAATCGCTCGGCATCTGGCTGACGCGTTTGTTCGTACGCTGCGCTACATCAACACTCATACGCCGGAACAGATCTTGGCAGTCATTCCGTCGGAGATCAGTGGCAAGGATAGGGTGGCCTATCTGAACGTGTTGAAGCAGGAGATTCCGATGTTTGCCAACGATGGGCGCATGCCGGAAGACGGTGCCGAGAAGGAGTGGCGAATCCTGGCGGCCGCCAATCCGGGCTACGGGTCGGTGAAGATCGATCGGACCTATACCAACGTGTTCGTCGACGAAGCGTTGAAAGCATTGCGTTGACGATTGATGCACCCTGCAAAGAAAGCGAGAGCGTGGTCAATGCCGCTGTCACGCGTTGTGTGTACTGTTGGGTTTTCTGTTGCGCTGGGGTTGGCCGCTGTGCCGGCGTACGCCGTGCTTCCCGACGAGATCCAGGTGTATACCGGCGATATCAATGCGCCGAGCGAAATTGGCCTGGAGATGCATTTGAATACCACCCCCAGCGGCATTGGTGAGCCTGCTTACCCTGGCGAGGTCACAACCCCGCACGGTTGGCGCGCCACCGCAGAGTTCTCCTATGGATTGACGCCGTCGCTCGAACTCGGGGTGTATCTCCCGACCGCGCTCACGCGGGACAACACGTACTACGTCACCGGCCCCAAGCTGCGCGTGAAATGGATGCCCGTGCGCCTGGAAAACGGCGTTGGCCGGTTTGCTGGGCTCAATGTGGAGCTGGCCCATGTGGCCTCCCGATTCGAGCAATCTCAGCAGGCGGTGGAACTGCGTCCGATCTATGGGTATCAGAACGAGCAGTGGCTATGGGCGGTCAACCCGGTACTAGATTGGAATCTGAGCGGACCGGATCGCAGCGGCTTACCTGAGGTGGCGCCAGCGCTCAAGATTGCCCGTACGGTGGCGACCGGCGTGCGTGCCGGGTTGGAGTACTACGCGGGGCTGGGCCGCGTCAATCACGTTGCCCCGTTGCATGAGCAGCAGCACACTGTCTTTCTGGCATTCGACGTGGATCGCAAACCGTTTGTCTTCAACGTCGGCGTCGGCCGAGGCTTGACCCGAGCGACTGACCGATGGTCGATCAAATGGATTCTCGAAATTCCATTCATCTGATCGAAGCAGCATCGGATGTCGTGCGGTTGAAATCCTTGGTCGGAATGAAGACAAGAATCTTCAAACCAGACTGGTTCACTTGGTCAGAGAACGACAGCTGGACCTCTGCACCAATGCGATCCGTTACCGCTTTGACGATGGCGAGTCCCAGACCGGAGCCAATCTGGTTGCTGCCCAACGTGCGATAGAAAGGCGAGAAGACCAGTTCGCGCTCGCTCAACGGAATGCCTGGCCCCGTGTCCTCTACACAGAGTGCGACACGCCGATCCTCTAGATTGACCGAGAGGTTGACTTGCCCACCCGGCGGAGTAAATCGGATGGCGTTGTCCACCAGATTTCTGACCATCGCGATCATGTCCACCTCGCTCGCCCAAACCTGAGCATCCTGGACGCTTTCGACACCAATATCGATCTGCTTGGCTTCGGCAAGCGGCATGAGGTCTTCCAGAACTCGGCGATAGATGGATTGAACGGAGACGGGAGTGTTTAAAGGCTCCACGGACGATTGCGCTTTGGCCATGCTCAGCAACTGCCCCAGCAAATTCCGGCTTCGCTCGATGCCTTGGCGCAAAGTCCGCAACCGTTCGCATGCGATAGCAGACATCTCCGCTTCCGCAAGTCGCTCGGCTTGTAGTGACAAGGCCGTCAATGGTGATCGCAGTTCGTGCGCGGCGTCCGCGACGAACCGCCGTTGTGCCTCCATCGACTGCGACACCCGGGCGAGCATGCGGTTGATTGCGACCACAAACGGACGCACTTCTGTCGGCAGATGTTCTTCGTCTACGGGGTGGAGATCCCGTTCGCCGCGCCGGTCAATCTCGCTCGATAGCCCCGCAATAGGTCGGAACATCTGGCGCACTAGGTTAGCGACAACCAGCAGCAGGAGAGGTACCAGGACAAGGAAGGGCGTCACGGTGCGAAATGCACTGCCCCGTGCGATTTCATTTCGGAAGCCGATTTCCTGCGCCACTGCGATTCGCTCGCTGCGGGACGTGGTTTTCACCAAAACGCGAAACATTTCTCCGCCAGCGTTCAGCGTTTGAAGGCCTTCCGGCAGGGATGTGGCCAACGGGAGGGCGCCGCCTTCATCCACGGCGATCGATGCCTGATTGCCGTCGCCCAGTCGTTGGACGATGACGCGTGACTCCTCATCGACGCCCGCGGCAATCTTTTCGTTGCTAAGGAAGTCCGGCGAGAGCCGTTGGTGATCCATCAGAGCAGCAACTTGACGCAGCATATCGTCTTGGAGTTCGTGCGCCTCGTCCAGCGCGGACCAAAACGAGAAGCCCCCTGCAATGAGCGCGACGACGAGGATTGCGAGAGCGAGCGCAAAGGAGAGTTTGAGCTGAACCGATTCGTTCAGCTGCCTTTGGAGACCATCCATCCCACCCCCCTCACGTTCTTAATGACTTCTCTCCCCAGCTTGCGCCGTAGCGTGTGGATGAGAAACTCGATTGCATTGCTTTCGACTTCTTCTCCCCAGCCGTAAATGCGATCCTCTAGTTCGCTACGGGAGAGAATAGCTCCCGGCCGTAAGAGCAACGCTTGCAAGAGTGCAAACTCGCGATTGGAAAGCTGTACCGGAGAGTCTCCGCTGGCCACGGCTTCTCGCGTGCTGGGGTCGAGCGACAATGTGCCATTGCTGAGGACGGGGCTCGCATTGCCGCTCTTGCGGCGCTGCACGGCTCGCATTCTGGCAAGGAGTTCCGCCATCTCGAACGGTTTCAGCACATAGTCATCCGCTCCACCGTCCAGACCGCGCAGTCGATCGTCAAGGCCGTCGCGGGCCGTGACGACGAGCAAAGGAATGGGGTTGCCGCCGCTACGAATGGCCGCGAGCACCTGCAGCCCGTCCTTGCCCGGCAGGCCGAGATCAAGCAACACTAGGTCGTAGTGTTGATAGCTCAGCGTTGTGAGCGCAGTGTGCCCGTCTTTGACCCAATCGACGGCGTATGAAGCGTCTTTCAATGCTTCCTGAACCGCTTCGCCGATCATAAGGTCGTCTTCCACCAGCAGTACTCGCATCGGTTCTCCGTACGATGACGCATTCTTTAATGCGCTGTGCTGGCAGCCCTCTGTCGAAGCAGCAAAACCGCGACAAGGATGAATCCGACGAGCGCAGCCGAAGCCGAGTAGCGGCTGAGTGCAAGGCCGCCGGAGCTCAGCGGTTTATCGAGGAAGTCACCCACCACGGCGCCCAACGGGCGGGTCAGGATAAACGCGGCCCAGAACAGCAAGGTACGCGATACGCTCGTCCGGTAGTAGGCCACCACGATCAATGCCAGCAGTGCCCCGAATACGATGGCGGCGCCCGTGTACCCCAGGCCTGCGGAGTCGGCGGTCCAGTCGCCCAGCGCTGTTCCCAACGTCTGCGAGAACATGATCGTCACCCAGTAGAACGCCTCTGCCTTCGGCGTGCTGACGGTGCTGACCGAGATGGAGCCTAGGGTGCGATGCCAGAGCATGAGTGAACCCAGCAGCAGAACCAGCAGTAGGGTCGAACCGCCGGCGTATCCGATGCCGAGCGACCGGTCCGCAAAATCGGCTAGCGTGGTGCCGACCGTGGTGGTGGCGATGATGGTGGTCCAGTAGATGAAAGGGTGGAACGCCTTGGCCTTGATCTGCGCGATAACCAACGCCAGGAAGATCACCGCAAAGATGCCCGTGCTGAGCAGGTAGCCCAAGTTCATGGACATCGAGACGGCATCGCCACCGGTTTCTCCAAGGGTCGTTGCTGCGATCTTGATGATCCAAAACCCAAGCGTGACCTCGGGTACCTTGGCCAGGGCGGCATTTGTTTGATTGAGGGGTCTGCTGAGGGGCATCGTTCTGGTCTCCGCAAGTTCAGATGGGTGATGGTGTGATTGATTCCAGTTGGCAAGCTTGCGCTGCCAGACTTAGCACTTTCATAGGCAGGTTCCGTGCTTTATGCATGCACAACCCTTAAAAAAACCGCGTGCAAATCGTTCTCTAAGTACCAGACCGGATTGCAATTGCCCGCCAAGCAATCATCATCCTGAAGAGTGGCATTGCGTACGCTTGTGCGGCGTGTGAATCGCTAGGATGGTCTTGTGTCAGGGGTGTTGTATGAAGGCATTGATTGTTGAGGATCAAGATCGCTTGGGCCGATTCCTCCAGCAAGGACTGACGGAGTGCTCGTACACCGTCACGTTGGCCCGCACGTGCGCCGCTGCGACCGATGCCATCGTGGAGTCCTCTTACGACGTGGTGATTCTCGATCTGGGGTTGCCAGATGGCGATGGTCTCGATCTGCTTCGCACCTGGCGCAAGGGTGGCTTCCAGGAGCCGGTGTTGATTTTGAGCGCACGTGATGGCGTACAAGATCGCGTGAAGGGTCTGGACATCGGCGCTGACGATTACCTCGCAAAGCCGTTCAGCCTTGAAGAGTTGCTGGCGCGCGTACGTTCGTTGGTCCGTCGCCATTCCGCCGTGAAACAAGTGGTGCTTGAACATGGTGGCATCTGCCTGGATCTGCTCAGTCATACCGTCACACTCAACGGCAAGGCGGTCGACCTGACGAGCCGGGAGTATGCGCTGCTCGAAGTGTTCATGCAGAACCAGGGGCGCATCCTGCCGCGCACGTTGATCTCGGAGAAGATCTGGTCAGCACACTACGATGTGGATACGAATCTGCTTGACGTCTACATGAGCCGACTGCGCGCCAAGCTGGAGGTGCCGGGCAAGCCGCTCTTCAAGACTGTGCGCGGTGTCGGGTACCAGCTCCTCTGATACACGGCTGTAGTATCGGCTACGGCGCCGATGAATTGATTCAGTCTTGCACCGACAGCCGCTGCAGTTCTTCGGCACACTCGCGGGCATTCAACGGCAGGTATCCGAGCCCTTCATGTTCGATCGCCTGCTGCCCTTCGTATGACAGCATCAAACGTAGATACTCGCGGGCGACAGGATCGGCCTTCTGTCGCGCGTCAGTGCGTAGGTAGATTAGTAGATAGCGGTCCAAGGGGTAGCGGTTGGCGAGGATGTCTTCTCGCGTGCCGCTTGAGGGTGCATCACCCTTGTGCTCCGAGAGCGGTACTACCCTGACCGCGGCAATGCCCCGGTTGATGGCAGCGAATCCAATCGCCAGCGGGTCTGCGGCAACGCACGCTACGGCATCTCGAGACTGCGGGAACGCGGCGAACTCGTTGGCGAATGGCCGGTCGCCCAGCCGGCGCTGCATGAGCCGCCCTAGCGCTGTCGAAGGCGCGAGCCCGCACAGATGGATGGGTCGCGAAGCCCATTCGCCTTTCAGCCCGAGCTGGCCCCACGTCGCTATACGATTCGGCGACGCTGCGAACATACGGGCCAGTTGCTCCATGGTGAGGTGGGACAGCGGATTCCGTGCGCCGACGAAGATTGCCAACGGCGCAGACAGCGCAGCGGGATCCAACGAGTCGTGTGCAACCCTGAACATGGCCGGTGCCGATCCGGTGTGTTGCACATAGTCCGCCAGCTCTGTCTCGGAGAACTCGGCGCCCATGGGCGCAAGAAGGGAGGTGCCGCGTGCCAGTGCAGCCGGCGCGGTGCGAGTGCCTTTGAGAATCAGCTCGAATCTAAACTCCGGATGAAAGCGCTGGAAGAGCGCATTGATCCTGACGAGCATGCCCTGCATGTCGTTGTATCCGATGATCCGGATGGCACCGTCGGCATTCTGATAGGGGGCGCCGACGGGCGCTTGTAGCAGTGCAGGTTGAAAGTGTGACGGTGCACTGCTTGTCGCCTGCTGCGTTTCGATGCGTTTATCGATGCCGGCGGCCAAGGCTAAGGATGCTGCGGAGATTGTGCCCAGCGCGATGGTGAATCCAACGTGGTGAGCGATCCGTTGGATGGAGATTGCATACATGGGGTTTGTCTTCCATCCTGTACGCCGGCTCGCGGCGCTTCCGTCGTGACAAACGGCTGCGCCGGAGCGACTACGGTTGCGTCTTCTTAATCGAGCTTCTTAAGCTCTTCCTTCACCACTTCTGGCTGCAGCGGAATGAAGACACGTTCGTTGGCCACCGCCTGCTGGCCTTCTTGGCTCAGCACCAGCTTGAGGAACTCCTTGACCTTGGGCTCAAGCGGCTTGCCAGGGGCCTTGTTGACGTAGATGTAGACGTAGCGGCTAAACGGATACTTGTGCGCATAGACGCTCTCCACCGTCGGCGCATAGCAGGTGCCGCCTTGTGTGGAAGAGAGCTTCAGGACCTTCACGTTGGGCGTGACGTTCGCCATCAGCGCGTAGGTCAGGCCGCCCGGGTGCGTGGCCATGTCTTCCGCTGCCACGGTAAAGGCGTGCGTGAAGCCTTTGCCTTTGACGAACTGGATGTTGTCTTTGTATTCGCCACCCTTCATGGCGACTTCCTTGAAGTACTGCTCGATCCCGTTGACCGGCTTCAAGCCATACAAGTGGATCGGGCGGGAAGCCCATTCACCTGTTGCACCGAGGTCGCCCCAGGTGTTGACCTCCTTGTAGCCGAGCTTGCGCGTCTTCGAGTAGATGGCATCGAGTTGAGGCAGGCTCAGGCAGTCGATCGGGTTGTCTTTGTCGACGAGGATGATGCTGGCTGCGGTCTTGCCCAGCGAGCCGACGCTGCCAGTAGCGACTTTGATCTCGAGCGGCTCATAGCCGAACTTGTCGACGAAGGCCTTGCGCTCGGCGGGGAACATCTCACGGCCGACAGGCGCCAGCTGGCCCTTGCCCGAGACCAGGCCCGGCGCCCCTGCGCCGGAAGCGCGCAGATCCATCGTGAGCGACAGGCGCGGGTACTGCTTGCGATAGATCTTGGTCCACTCCATCACCATCTCGTCCATGATGTCGGCGCCGACGATTGCCAGTTCCTCCTCGGGGTGGCTTTCGACCGGGCCCGGATTCCACTTCGGAATCGACGGGTCGGCCTTGAGCGAATGCTCCGGTGCGGCGTACTTCAGTGCATGTGCCGGTACCGCGCTCAGTGCACAGATGGCCACTGCGATACTGACGGCCAGGGTGGCTGTCCTTGTCATGGATGTCTCCTAAGTGAGGGTGTCAGCGCTCGGTTGGGCGTGATCATCTTTACCTTAAGAGACCCACCCGAATGCAGGATGAATGTGACCTGAAGATTCGTTCAGGATCGGGCTTGGCAAACGTGAAATGCACGTACGTCTGCCACGGCCGGCTGATTACAGGTCGAACTTGACGTTGAACTTGATGGTGCGGTCCATGCCGATGCCGTACGTGCCGGTCGTCACGGAATTCCAGTAGCGCTTGTTGGCGAGGTTGTCGATCGCGAGTTGGAATGTGGTGCGGCGGCCCTGAATGCGCGTGGTATAGCTGGCGCCGATGTTGTACAGGCTATAGCCAGGGATATAGCCTTGGTCCTGTGCGTTGACGGGCCGTTTGGAGATCAGCGCAACGCCACCACGCAACGTTAGCCAGGGCACGGCAGCAGGGCTGTACGACACGCCGAGGTTGCCGGTCCAGTCCGGCGTGTTCTCTGGTGTCATGCCGTTGATCAGGGGCTGGTTGGGGGCTTCCTGTCGAGCTTTCAGCCGCAGTACGGCGGCATGGAGCCGCCAGGCGCGATTGATCTCGTAGGTTGCTGTCGCCTCGACACCTTTGTACGACAGGTCACCGTTGTAGCCGAAGATGTTGGTGACCGGGTCGGTAACGGCGTTGCCGCGCGTGATTTCGAAATACGATGCGCTGACCGACAGCCCCTTGAAGAACGAATCCCGGATGCCGAATTCCTTCTGCTTCGAGATGGCCGGCGCCAGGATCACGTTCGCGTTTGCTGCATTCGCGGGCGCTGTGCCACCGGCTTCGAGACCTTGCATGTAGCTGGCGAACAGCGTGGTGGTGGGCAGGACGTCAAACAGCACGCCATACGCCGGCGAAAACACATGGTTCTGCGAGGTGATGGAGCCGGATTCTTCCGTGTCGAGCACCTGGCGAGCGCCCACCAGCAGCTTTAGCCGCTTGGTGAGCGCGATCGTATCGTAGGCGTACACGGCTTCGTCGGTACTTGTCTGCGAGGGGCTGGTCACTCCGGGCTTGGTGTAGACCGGGGGGGGCAAGACGATCGGGTCAAAGATGTTCTGGCGCTGCGGCAGTGTCATGTTCTGCACGTCGGCCGCCAGCGAATAGCGTGACGTGCGAGAGACGCCCAGGGTGAGGTCATGCGTGATAGGCCCGGTGGCGAAATGGCCAAGCACCTCGGTGCGGATGAAAGTGTTGCGATATTCGTTGGTGACTGGCTGCACGTTAACCAAGCCGTTGGCACCGGTGTTCAGGTCGTAGCCCGAGATGCGAACGGTGGTGCGGTGGCGGTGCGAGCCCGAATAGCCGAGCTGGGTGAAGACTTTCCAGTCGTCGCTGATCTGGTAGTCGGCGCGGCCCTGCCAGTTGAAGGTTTCGGGGGTGTACAAGTCCCACCGCCCCGAGAGCAGGTTGCGCGGGTCCGGTACCGGCGTGATCGGCACGACGCCGTTGACGGCCGGCTTGAGCGAGATGCCGGCTTGCTCGGGCACTTGGCGGCGGTAATACTCGAAGTCGCTCTGGAACGTGAGCCGGGATGTGGCCTTCAGGTCCAAGCCGAGGCTGACGAACTCGCCGTCGCCACCCAGGTCGTGGACGCCGTTCTCGTAGTGCGTGGCCGACGCGTTCAGGCGCACGCCAAGCTGCTTCTGCGGGCCATAGCGTCGACCGATGTCGACGCTGCCTCCGTATTGTCCGAACGCATTGCCCGCCAGGCCGAACGTGGTGACATCTTGCTCGCCCGCGCGCTTGGTGACGAAGTTGATGATGCCGGCGGGGCTGGCGATCCCGAACATGAGCGCGTTGGCGCCCTTGAGCGTTTCGACGCGCTCCTTGTTCTCGGTCGGGTTGGTGATGACGCCGGTCACCGGCAGGCCGCCGTCGAGCCGGTAGTTCGAGAACAAGTTGAGCTTGATGCCGCGAATGGCGAACGCATCGTTGGCGCTGCCAGACGAGTTGGTCGACACTACACCGGCCACGTTCTTGATCGCCTCTGAGTACCCTTCCTGCGTCTGGCTCAGCGCGTGGCCGGACGATACCTCCTTGGTCATCGGCAGGCTTTGCTCGTTGGCTAGCTCGGGCTTGTTGTATTCCTTGATGGCGTCGTTACGCGGCGCCACGCCCGCGGCAGCGTAGGGGGCATCCAGCCCGGACGCGATTGAAATGCGCTCGCGCAAATCGTTGGCGATGCGCTCGGCCTGCTTGCGCAACGCCTCCGGATCGGTGCGGGAGGAATACGGAAACACGACAGCCAGTATGCCGATTGTGGTTCCCACCGCGTCCTTGACTGGTACCTTCCATTCATAGCGGGCGCCACGTGCATCGACAGCGCCGTGTGGGGTGCCGCTTTCAATGACGGCAAGATCACCGGGCTCCGCCGGCTTGCCATATCGGCCAATATTGGAAGCGATGATGGGGTAGCCCGGGTCCTTCGATGTCCGTGCGTGCAGCGCCAGAACCTCCACCCCGGGATACTTTTCAAGCGCGTCGTCAATCAAGAACTGCGCGTAGGACTCGGTGGGGATGCGTTCGTCGAGCTGCATCGGGGCTGTCAGACTCTCCGGGTCGAGAATGCGGCGGCTGAGGTCATTGCGGTATTGCGCAGCCTGACGCAGGAGGGCGTCTTCATCGGTACCGGGCGCATAAGGGAATGTCAGCTCCGCAATGCCAATGGGCCGCCGGGCAATGTCGAACAGCGGCAGCGTGACCTCGACGTTCTGGTCACCCTTGCGGTTGACCTCGACCATCGCCCGCCCGGTGCGGAACACCACCACATCTTCGGGGCTGGACGCCGTGCCCACGAGTGCGGGCGTCTTCGATGCCACGATGGTGCTCCGCGATGCATCGGGCACGGTCGCGTGCAGATCGATACCGATCAGCTCCGGATGCAGGCGTGCGTAACTGTCGACGAGATACTGCGCATAGGATTGCGCACCGTCCTTGCGATCGACCCGGCTGTCCTGCGCGCTGGACGCTTGTGCGTCCGCGGCTAGCGCCCGCATTTGCGGGATCGCCAACAGGATGGCGAGGGCCAGGGTTGTCTTGGCCAGCTTCATATTGTCTCCACCTTTATTTTGCCCGGCCTGTCATGTCGGCCTGGTGCGCTTGAGTACTGCCCGTACTGCCTGACCGATGCCGCCGCGTTTCTCCTTGCCCTTTCTCGCTGGCATGCGGCATCGGCCTGCTTCAGCAGATGTGTTGCTGCATCAGTTGACGCGACCCTCCACCAAAGCGCGCGCCGCGGTCACCTGCGATGCGCGCAGCGGTACGTAGCGCGCATGGTCGAGCACCACCTGTTGCCCCTCGCGGCTGAGCACGAACTTCAAGAACTCCTCCAGCGCGGGGGGCAATGCCTTGCCCGGCACCTTGTTGGTATTGAAATAGGTCAGTCGGCTCAGCGGATACGTGGCTCGTGCGACGTTCTCGTAAGTCGGGGCCTGCGGCGTGTCGCCCGCCTTCTCGACCAACGGCACGAGCTTGACGGGGGCATCCATGTAGGCCATGCCCGAATAGCCGATGGCGTACCGGTCGGCTGCAACGTCCTTAGCCATCGGGAACACGACTTTCTCGAACTTGATGCCGTCGCGCCATTCGCCGCGCTTGCCCTCTGCGCTCAGCACCCGCTGGCGCACGAACTCTTCGAAACCATTCCAGGGGTGGATGCCATACAGGTTGATCGGCTTGTCGGCCCATTCGCCAGTCAGGCCCAGATCGCCCCATTTGGTGATGGCAGAACCCCCACGGGCATGCGTGGACGAGTACATCTGATCGAGCTGCTTGAAGGTGATTTGCTCGATCGGGTTGTCCTTGTTGACGAAGAACGCGACGGTATCAAGCGCACCAAAGTGGCGGTACGAGCCGCCCGAGATCGGCACGCTCAGTGGGTCATAGTTGAACTTCGCCTTGAACTTGTTGATGTCATCCGGCTTGAGCTCGCGCGAGACAAAAACGAAGTCCAAGTCACCCTTGATCAGCTCAATGGCTCCCAGGCTGCCCGCATATGGCGGCGAGATCGAGATGTTGACGTCGGGGTAGTAGCTCTTGAACTTCTCCATCCACTTCTGTGCCAGGACCACCATCACGTCGGACGCCGCGCCCTTGAAGGTGCCGCTGATCTTGATGTCGCGGCGCGGCTGATAGGACGGGAGTTGCGCGTCCAGCGTCGGCTGCAGGATTTCGGGCGCCGGTAGATCGCGCCCGTGTTCCACACCCGCCTTAGCCTGTGCTTCAGTCTGCGGCTTGTTTGTTGGGGTGGTCGGCGTGACCCACGTCAGCATGGGGGTCGTGCCCTGTTGTGCCTGGGCGTGGGCCGGTACGAGCGCCGCCAGCGTGGCCGCAGCGGCCACCACCGTAGTCGCAAACTTGATGGATTTCCTCATGGTCGTGGTCTCCTCACATGTTGTCGTTCTATAAGTGTTTGTGTTTGCTTTCCAACTCACCGCAGCTTGGCAAGTTCTTCCTTCACTTCTTGTGCTGTCAGGGGGTAGTACCCGGAATACAGAATCGGCTCTTGCCCCTGCCGGCTGAGCACGTAGCGCAAAAACTCTTTGGTGGCTGCAGGTAGCGGCTCGCCTGGGTTACGCCGTAGGCGGATATACATGTACCGCGTGAGCGGGTAGCGACCACTCGATGCGGTTTCGTGCGTTCCGGAAACGGCCTGGCTGCCTGCATCGCGCGCCACCGGCACAGTCTTGAGGCCAGGGCCACCATCCTCGAAGCCGCCAAAGCCCATGGCCGCCGTGTCGGCTGCGATGGCTTTTGCGGTTTCGGCCACGGACGCCTCGTGCACGCTATTGCTCCAGGCGCCGCCCTTAAGCGTCATGATCTGCATCGACATGGCGTTCGGCGTGATGAGGGGGGGTACGTCGAGCTTGATCGGCCGATCGGCCCATTCGCCTGTCAGCCCAAGTTGGCCCCAGCGCGTGATGGTGGGTGCGTGGCCGAAGATCGCGGCCAGCTGCTGCATCGTGAGGCGTTGAATCGGATTGCTTGCATTCACGAAGACCGCCTGCGCTGTGGTGCGCTGCTGGGTATCGAACCCGCCGCGTGCGACACGGATCTCGAACGGCTCGCGACCGGTATTCAGTTGCGTGAACGATGCCTTCTCATCAGGCCAGAGCTCGCGGCCCATGGGGGCCAGATCGGTTTCGCCGGCCATCAGGGCGTGGAAGCCGTTCAGCGTGCCGAGGTGCTCCCAGCGGTCACCCTTGCGAACGCCAGGCTGCAGCGCGTGAAAATCGTGCATCCAGCGTTCCATCAGCGATTTCATGCCGTCACTGCCGATGCTGCGGATCTCGCCCTTGATCGGTGGGCCTGCAACGTAGCGGGGCAGTGCAGGGTCGAGCGTGGCGCGGTAGCCGTCCAGCTTGGGCCGCTCCTGCGCGATGTCGTCGGCGGGCAGCGGTGCAAATCCTGGCTGGCGCGCCGCGATCTGCTGTCCCTCCGGACTTAGCGCAAAGCTGACGAACTCCAGGACGGCAGGTGGCAACGGCGAATCCGGTCGCTTGTTGAATGCCAGGAAAACGGGTTTGCCGTCGCGCAACGCCACGCGTACGAGCACTGGGGCCTTCATCATGTCACCGGCGAACTGGTGGGCATAGGGTGCGAGTTCGGCTGGCAGGGGCGGGCGCGTCATTGGCGCGACGTCTGCGAGTTCAAACATCAGCGCGCCGATTGCGGCGGCATCGCTGACATGCTGCCAACGCGTGCCGCGTGTGATGCTGGGCTGCTGCTGGTGCAATGCCTGCAGCCACGCGTTCATCAACGGGCCCATCTCGCTGCTGCCGATGCTGGACACCGTCTCGGTGCCGGTCTGCTGTGCAGAGACAGCGGCGGTTGCACAGGCAGTGCCGGTCAGCAGGGTTGCCACCAGCATCGGGCCCAGCGCGCCTCTAAACTTCAGCATCATGGATCGATCTCCTCAAGCGCCGGCGTTGCAGCAACGCGGGTCTGCAATTCGTCGCGCAGTGCTACCGCGTGGGCCGCCAGGGCTTTTGCATCCTGGCCGCTACCGTAGGCGTAGCCGACGTTCAGCGTGCCGATCGCGACGCCGATGCGATTCCGGATCGGCAGGTCGACGCCAAAGCGCTTGCCGTTCGAATACACGCCGGTGATGGGTGCGGTGGCGTCCAGCACCTTCATGTCGTCCGCATCCGCCTTCTTGCCATGACGGCCGAAGGTGGAGCCCAGCAGGACCAGGTCGCCCTTGGGTTGGACCCGCGCGCGCAACGCCAGCACCGTCACTTCAGGGTGGCGTTGAAGTGCTTCTTCAACCAGGGTCTGCGCGCGGGACTTGGTGGTCACCAGCGGTGTGAAGGGGTAGGGGTCCATCAGGTTGGCGAGACTGAGGATGCGTCGCGAGAGGGCGTCGCGGATGACGCCGGCAATGCGCTCGAATTCAGCATGGTTGCCACCGACCGGATACCGCCAAACTAGGCCGAGACTGCCAACGGTCTGGCCGCCGACATCGTGCAACGGCAGTTCGATTTCGATGCGCTTGTTGCCCTGATCCATTGCTACGTGTGGCTTTCCGGTGGCAATCACATCAAGGTCGTCGGCATCGGCAGGTTTGCCGATACGACCGATATTGGAGGCAATGACGACGTTGTCGGCCGCATTGGGCGGGGTCACGTGCATCACCACGGCCCGGAGATCGGGGTGCTGTGCGACGGTGCGGTCGACGAGTTCCTGTGCGTAGCTTTTCACCGGAAACGACGCCGGCAGCTGCGCAAGCGCTGCCGATGCGCCAACGAGCGCCAGGGCGGCAACGGCGCATTTCGGGACCCTTGCGGCCAGAACTCGGGTTCTTGTTTTGTCGATCTTCATGATGAGGTCTGTTGGTTGGACGCTGACCGAAAACGGGGAGGCGGAGTTCACTGGTCTTCAGAGAACCCCACTGGACTCAGTGCGTGTCCTGCAGCGGCGCCGGGCGCCACTTGGCCAAGCGCGTTTCCACCATCGTCATCAGGTATTCCGCCGCCAACGCCACGACCATGATGATGACGATCGCCGCGTACATCCCGGCTGCGTCGAACGAGCCTTTCGCGATATTGATCAGCAGGCCGATGCCGTAACGTGCGCCCACGAACTCACCGACGATGGCGCCGACGATGGCAAAGCCAAAGCTGACGTGCAGCGAGGCGAAGATCCAGCTCATGGCCGACGGAATGACCACCGAGCGCGTCAGCTGCCAGCCGCGGGCCCCCAGGATCTGGGCGTTGGCCAGCAGGTTGCGGTCGGCTTCACGCACGCCTTGGAACGCGTTGGCAAACACCACGAAGAACACCATCACGAACGACAGCGCCACCTTGGAGGTCAGACCCAGGCCGAAGATCATGATGAAGATCGGGGCCAGCACCACGCGCGGCACCGAGTTGATCACCTTGATGTAGACCGAGAACACATCAGACAGCATGCGGTTGCGCCCCAGCGCGATGCCCGCGATGATGCCGGCCACCGCGCCAGTGATGAAGCCGAGCATCGACTCTTCCATGGTCACCCAGAGGTGGTACCACAGCGGGCCGTCGGAGGTGCCTTCGGTCAGCCACGTGTAGAGGCGCGAGACGATTTCCGACGGCTTGGAGAAGAAGAACTCGTCGATCAGCTTCATGCGGACCAGCACTTCCCAGCCGCCCAGGAAGACGATGAGAATGAAGTACCGCCAGAAGTAGACCGTCTGCTTGCGGCGCTTGGCGCTGCGCGCGGCCGCGGCCTCGATCTGCGCCTCGGACGGGACCGACACGCCGATCGGGGACTTGAGCGTGGCATTGCTGTTCATGCTGCCTCCTTTGCAACGCGCGCTTCTTCCTGCGAGGCACCACGTTGTACTTCTTCACGCAGGTCATTCCAGATGGTGCGTGAGATATCGATGAAGTGCTCGTCGTAGCGGATTTCACTGGCGATGCGCGGGCGCGGAATGTCGATCGGGTAGACCGACTTGACGGTGGCCGGACCGGACGTCAGCACATACACCTTGTCTGCCAGGGTGATGGCTTCCTCCAGGTCATGCGTGACAAACACCACCGACGCCTTCGATTGCGACCACAGGCGCAGCAGCTCGTCGTGCATGAGCACGCGGGTCTGCACGTCGAGCGCCGAGAAGGGCTCGTCCATCAGTAGGATCTGCGGGCCATTGATGAAGGTCTGCGCCAGCGAGACGCGCTTGCGCATGCCGCCCGAGAGCTGGTGCGGGAACTTGGTCTCGTGCCCGGTCAGGTTCACACGCGCCAGCCATTGGCGGGCGCTGGCATACGCTTCCTCCTTTGGTACGCCGCGAAACAGCGGGCCGGCGACGACGTTGTCGATCACACTGCGCCAAGGGAACAGCGCATCGGTCTGGAAGGCGAACCCGATGCGGCTGTCAATGCCGTCGATCGGGCCGCCAAACAGGCGCACCTCACCGGCGGAGGGTTTGGCCAGGCCGGTGATGAGGTTCAGCGTGGTGGACTTGCCGCAGCCGGTCGGGCCGACAACGGCAACGAACTCGCCGCGCTCGACGGTCATCGTGAAATCCCGGATGGCCGTCATCGACTTGCCGTCGGGCGTCAGGAAGCGACGGCTGACGTTGATCAGCTCGATGGCTGGATTGGAGGTGGTCGTTGCCATTGCTGCACCCATGATCACTTCACCTTCGCGACAAACTCGGTCGTGTAGGTCTTCGAGAGGTCAATCTTCTTGCCCTTCAGGTTCGGCGAGAACGAGCCCAACACCGACAGCACCGTTTCCGGGCCGCCCTTGGGCATGACGCCGTCCGTGGTGAACATGGCCTTGCCGCCTTCCAGGGCCTTGATGTAACCCGCCTTGTCACCCACGTAGAAGTCCTTGGGCATCTTCTCGGCAATCTCGGCCGCGCTGTGCGTGTTGATGTAGCGCAGCGTCTTCACGAAGGCGTTGGCGAGCTTCTGCACGGTGGGCTTGTTCTTCTCGACCCAGTCCGTCGGCATGTACAGCGAGGCGGCCGGATAGGTCCCACCCAGTGCTTCCTTTGTCTTCTCGGCCGTGCGCAGGTCGACCAGGACGCGTGCCTCGCCAGTCTTGAGCAGGCGAGTGACGGTCGGTTCAGTCGTCATGCCGGCCTGGATCTTGTCTTGTTGCATGGCCATGATGAACGTTGTGCCAGCGCCCACCGGCAACGATGTGAATTGGCCGAGCGGCACGCCAGCCTTGACCATCATGTACTGGGTCAGGAAGTTGGTGGACGAACCCAGACCCGTCACGCCCATCGTCTTGCCCTTGAGGTCGGCCATGCTCTTAACCTGTGGCTGCTTGCTCGACACCAACTCGACCTCGCCAGGTGCATGGGCCATCTGCACGACCGACTCGATGTACTTGCCTTTGGCTTGCAGGTCGACGCAGTGGTCGTAGAAGCCAACTACGCCCTGCACAGCACCAGCCAGCATCTCGTTTTCGGCATCGACGCCAGCACCTTCGTTGAGCAACTCGACGTTCAGGCCTTCGTCCTTGAAATAGCCCAGGCCTTCGGCCAGCTTCGCGGGCAGGTAGATGATCTTTTCGTAGCCGCCGACCATCAGGGTGATCTTGTCGGCGGCCTGGGCGGCGGGAGCCGCTGCAAACATGCTTGCGATGGCGGCAGACAGCAGGAATTTGTCTCGAGTTTTCATGAAGTTCTAGGTCCGAAAGTTGCAGGGGTCATGTGCTGGCCGGGCTATGCCGACCGTGGCTACACAGTAGTGACCGAGCCTTGCTCGAACGTGAACTCTTCCTGAAAGAGCGTTCAGGTCGCAGGGATTGCGGGGTGGTGATTTCCCCAAGTGCGCAGTTGCAAGTCGATGCGCAAAGCTTTGCGCTACGAATGAGGCAGGACGCGGGCGCCGATCGCCCCGGCAGCTATGCGGCGGGCGCTGCGGGAATTTCGATCACGACACGCAGACCGCGGCCGACATCGAGGCTGGTTGCCCAGATCTTTCCCTTGTGCATTGCCACAATACTGCGGCAGATGGCTAGGCCGAGGCCGCTGCCGCGCTGATCTTGCCCAGGTGAGGGCAGGCGCACGAACCGTTCAAAAATGCGCTCGCACTCCTCGGGAGTGAGGCCGGGGCCCTCGTCGACCATACTGACGCGCCAGGTCCCAGAAGCCAGTGTCGAGTCGACGTAGATCACACCACCCGGAGGGCTCACTCTCAGGGCGTTGGTCAGCAAGTTGAGCAGAACCTGCCGGATGCGCGGTCCGTCGATGTTGACCTCGCCTTCGCCGCGGTGCGACCAAGCGAAGACCTTACCGCTATGTTCGGCCAAGGCGGACGCGTCCTGGCCGAATGCGCTCAGCAGTGCAGCGGGAGCCTGCGCCCGAAGCTCAACGAGCACCGCACCGGCGTCTGCGCGAGAGAGGAACAAAAGCTCATCAATGATCCGGTTTACACGGCCGAGCTCTTCCAGGATGACGGCCACCGAATCCATCTGCTGGGGTGTCAAACCATCGCTGACCAGCAGCCGCTCGGCGTGAAGCGCCACTAGGGACATGGGCGTCTTCAGCTCGTGCGACGCCTCCGCCGCGAAGCGCCTGATCTCGGAAAACGACATTTCGAGGCGATCGAACATTTGGTTCAGGAATGCCGACAACTGTGCGATCTCGTCTTTCACGTCGCCCACGGGAATGCGTTGACTGAGATCGTCGGAGCGGATGCGGTTGGCGGTGGCCTGGATGACGCGAACTGGATGGAGGATCAAGCGGCTCAAGCCGTAGCCTACCGCCACGCTGATCACAAGCGCCGTGCCCAGCAAGCCGAAGAAAACCTGCCGATAGCCGGCCATCAAGTCTTTGACCGGTGCCAGTGGTGTCGCCACGATGACATCGAACGGAGCGAGCTGGAACTCGCTCACCCGCACCTCGCCGATGGTGTCGATGCCGATCGAATACGCGCGTTCCCCCGCGATGTCGGGAATGGACTGCCCATGCAGGTTGCTCGACTTGAAAAACCGGTTCGTCATCGGGCCATGCATGTCGATGTAGAACAGCGACGACGCCGATTCCGTGGCTTGGCGGATGCGGTCGTCGATTTCCGGCGGCGTCAGCTTGGCGTAGTCCCGGCCGAGCGTGGCTTTGAGATGCTTGAACTGGGCCTCGTTGAGCTCATCGAGCTGCTTGATGAGGTAGCGGTCGAGCAGGAAGTGGCCGGCGATGAAGAGGCACGCGAGTGTTGCCGTGACGGTAATGGCATACCAAAGGGTGATGCGGCTGCCGATCGACTTCATGCGGGTGCTCCAGACTCATAGCGATAGCGCGGGAATCGCGTTGTCTTGAGGATGCTATTCGATCCCGCACCGGGCTTGCTGAATGAATTTTAAGGATCACTACAGGAAGCGTACAGAGTCCCCCCCTAGACTCGCCCCACGCTTCCACAGATCGGATGCGATCAATGACATCTCAAGAACGGAGACACCCATGAGCAAGTTCTTCAAGTTGGCGCTGGCAACAGCACTTACCGGCGCGGCCGCTTTGAGCAGCCTGCCTTCCTGGGCGGACAAGAACTGGACGCCACCGTCCCACAAGATCTACGGCCAGCAGCTGTCTGACGAGACGATGTCGAAGCACCCGGAGCTGCTGAGCATCACGCTGCACGGCGTACCGCCGGGCCAGGCCGATGTCTACACGATGTTCGCGGGTTCCTACCCTGACCGTATCGGCAACGCTGATGATCCGGATGACATCGACGTCTCCAAGAAAGGCATCACCATCGTAGACCCGCGCTGGCACCGCACCCAAGACAACCCGAAGAAGTTCGTCGTGCTCATGCCCATGCGCGATGCCAAGGGCAGCAACATTGGTCTGGTCGTTTACGCCTTCAAGAACCCGCCGGCGAACCCGAACACCAGCAGCCAGGAAATGGCCTTCCTGAAGAAGTCGAACGCGCTGCGGGATGCGCTGGCCAAGAAGATCCCGAGCTACGACGCCCTGTTCGAGCAGGCTAAATAAAGCGGCGCACCGCACTTGCGAAGGTAGAAGACCCCTATGAAAGCGAACATTCGCACGGTCGCCACTGTCCTGGCGCTCGCAGCATCGACGTTGCTGTCCAACGTTGCCGTGGCGGGAGAGCCGCTGCGCCTGCTCAGTCGCACCGATCTTCCCGGGTACGACGGTGATTTCGACCACTTCGGTGCCGACGTCAAGGGCAATCGGCTGTTTCTGGCCGGCGAAGACGGCGGAACATTGGAGGTCTTCGACCTGCGCAGCGGCGCACATCTGAAGACTGTCAAGGGCATGGAGA
The DNA here is from genome assembly GCF_003290055.1 of Ralstonia sp. GX3-BWBA. Lineage (NCBI taxonomy): Bacteria > Pseudomonadati > Pseudomonadota > Betaproteobacteria > Burkholderiales > Burkholderiaceae > Ralstonia > Ralstonia sp. GX3-BWBA. The sequence goes on from NZ_QMKS01000019.1 coordinate 266,154, forward strand.
CGCCGCATGCCATCCACTACGAACCGAAGACCAACCGGCTGTTTGTCAGCAACAGCGGCGCGACCCTGAGCAAGGTGCTGGATGGCAAGAGCTACGCGGTGACCGGCACGATCAAGCTGACACCGGGTGCAGACGTCATGAGCTATGACGCCTCGTCGCGCCGCCTGTGGTTTGTCACCGGCGGAAAGAACGCACCAACCAAGATGACCAAGACGCTGGTGACGCAGGTGGACGTCGACTCGGGCAAGACCCTGGGCGAAACCGCATTCGACACTGACTTCACAGAAGGCATCGTGGCGGAGCAGGCGGGGTCGCGTGTGTTCGTCAACGTGGCCGGCAAGGGTGAAGTTGCTGTGCTCGACAAGAAGACCGGCCAGCCGCTGGAAGCCTGGCAGATCAAGGAAGGGAAAGACAACTCGCAGATCGACCTTGACGAGAAGAACAAGCGGTTGTTTGTCATCACGCGCAAGCCGTTCAAGCTCGTGGTGATCAACACTGAAACGGGGCAGTCTGTGGCGAGTTTCGATGCGCCGGGCCGCACCAACGGCATGATGTTCGACGCAAAGAACCGGCGCATCTACGCCGCCGGTGACGACTACGTTGCCGTGTTCCAGCAGCACGATGCTGATCACTATGAAGAGATCGCGCGCGTGCCTTCGGAAAAGGGCGCGAAGACAGCATTCCTGGTGCCCGAACTGCATCGGCTGTACGTGGCCGTTGGCGGCTCCGCGCAGACCAAGGCCGGTTTGCTGCGGTACGAAGTGATGCCCCGCGACGCGAAGTAGCGTCGGTCGTGCCGGGCGCATTGCAGCGTGACCACGCCGGTCTGCCGCACTGCGCCTACAGCACGCCTGTCTTGCCTGTAATCGAGCCTGCGCAATGCTGCGACGTCGTCCCCGCTTGTTGGCACAGATCGTCCTCCTGTCTCTGGGCGTCGCAGCCGTCCCGGCGCACGCCATCGACTTGGTCGAATCCTGGCAGGCCGCGCGCGCGAACGATGCCGCGCTGATGGCGTCGCAGGCCGCGCTGCGTGCCGCCGAAGAAAAGGTCACGCAGGGCGACGCGCTGATGGCCTCGCATGTTGACCTTGCGGCCAACACGGGGCAGGCGGGTCAGGACTATCGGCCGGGCGTGCAAACCGCCTCGCATCCGGCGTCCTATACGAGCGGCCGCAGCTACGGTACGAGTGTTGTCTGGAGCAAGCCGTTGTACGACGCGAGCGCGAACTTCGCGCGAGAACGCCTGTATCGCGAAGCCGAACAAGCGCGGATTCAGTATCGGCAGATCGAGCAAGATTTGATGCTCCGGGTCGCGCGCAGCTACTTCGACGTGCTGGTCGCCCGTGAGAGCGTTGCGCTTGCCGATACCCAGGCGCAAGCCATCGGAGAACAACTCGCGCTGGCCAAGCAGTCGTACGTGCTGGGCTTGAGCACGGCGAGCGATACCGATGACGCCCAGGCACGGCACGACAGTGTCATGGCCGCGCAGATTGCCAATGCGAACGATCTCACCAACAAGTCGGATGCGTTTGCCGTGCTGACCGGGGTGGATTCGCAGCACCTTGTGCCGATCTCACCGGGCTTCTCGGCGACTGCGTTGCCGCCGGGCACGCTGGATCTCTGGCTTGACCAGACACGGCGCGGCAATCCCAATGTTCGCCAGCTTGAGCTGGGCGTGGAGATCGCCGAGCTGTCCAGCGACCAGTACACCTGGCGCGGTGCGCCGGTTATCGCTGCGGTGGCCAGTGTGGGACGGCAATACGAGGCGGGCAGCATTTCGACGTCCGGTGGCCGTGATGCCCTCACGGCCGGAAGTATCGGTCTGCGCCTGACGATTCCGCTCGTCGATGGCGGAACCAGGCAGTCCTTGTTACGCCAATCGATGGCGTTCAAGGATCAGCAACGCTACGCGCTGGAAGCGGGCCTGCGCGAAGCGCAACGTGCCACGCGCCAGTTCTTTGCCAGCCTTCGGGATGGTGCTCAGCGCATTCGGGCGCTGGACCGCGCCCGGGTCTCTGGCGAATCATCGGTGCGATCGAGCAAGGTGGGCCAAGAGGTGGGCGTGCGAACCATCATCGACGTGCTCAACGCCGAGCAGAACTACTACCAGACGCTCTACAACCTCACGTCCGCCCGTTCCGACTACCTGTTTGCGCGCCTGCAACTGGCCGCCTCAGCCGGCGCGTTGGACGACGCGGTGCTGGCGCAGGTCAATGCGGCGCTCAATCCAGCCCAATGAGAAGCGAACCATGACGCTAAACAAGCCCTGGATGTTGCGTGGCGCGTTCGCTCTGGGAGCCATAGGGCTGGTGATCGTGTTGATGCAGGTCACGCTCTTCGGCAAGAAATCCGATGCGGCAAAAACATCCGCCAAGCCGTTGCCATTGGTCAGCGTGGTACGGGCCGAGGCGCGCGACTTGCCCGTCAAGCTGTCCGCGCACGGGCACGTGGTACCGCTCAATCAGGTCGACGTGCGTCCCCAGGTGGGCGGAACGGTGCGCGGCATCCACTTTCGGGAGGGCGATGAAGTCAAGGCGGGGCAACTGCTGTTCACGATCGACTCGAGCGATGTGATCGCGCAGCTGGAGCGCACCCAGGCCAGCGCGGCGCAGATCGAGGCGCAGGTTGACGAGGCGGAACGCGACCTCGCTCGCATCAAGCAACTAGCCAAGCTGCGCTATTACTCGACCAGCGCGGTCGACACCAGCACCAGCAAGCTCGAGTCTTTGAAGGCGCAGCACAAGGCCGTCCAGGCGGAAGTCGCAAGCTCCAGGCTGCAGGTGGAGCGCACGCGCATTGCGGCCCCCATGGCCGGGCTGACCGGCGCGCTTGCGGTGCACCCCGGGAGCCTCGCGCAGACGACGGCTGCGGTGCCGCTGGTCACGGTGGTGCAGATCGACCCAATCGGCGTGGAGTTCTCGCTACCGGAATCGCAACTGGCGCGGTTGCTGGACGCGCGCGCCGCCGGTACCGTCCGCATCGAATTGCAGACGCCGGACGGCAACCGACTGCCCGGCTCGCTCGTCTTCGTCAACAACACCGTCAATACCGACAGCGGCACGATCACGCTCAAGGCGTCGTTTCCGAATGGCGCGCGCTCGCTCTGGCCAGGTGCTTACGTGGAGCTTGTCATCGACGCGGGAGTCAGCCGTGGCGCGATTGTGCTGCCGCCGCAAGCCCTGCTCGAAGGGCCGCAGGGCCGCTTCGTCTATGTGCTCGATCAGGACAACAAGGCGCAGGTGCGGCCAGTGGAGTTGCTCCGCCTGCAGGAGCAGATGGCGGTGGTCGACGGCCTCAACGGCGGTGAGCGCGTCGTTGCCGAGGGGCATGCTGGCCTCAAGCCTGGCGCCGCAGTGCGCATTGCGGCACGTACAGGCAAGGACGCGTGATGCGGCTATCCGAGGCTTGCCTGCAGCGTCCCATCGCTACCATGCTGTTCTGGATCAGCGTGCTCGTCGCGGGCGTGGTCTGTTGGATGCAGCTACCGATCTCGGCCCTGCCGCAGTACGACACGCCCACGCTGGAAGTCAGCGCCAAGCTGCCCGGTGCGAGCCCGCAGAACATGGCCGCCTCGATTGCGACGCCACTGGAGAAGCAGTTCTCGGCGATCCCCGGGCTTGTGATGACCACGTCGTCGAGCATCCAGGGCGAAACCAAGATCCAGCTGGAGTTCGACGCCAGCCGCGACATCGACTCTGCTGCCGCCGATGTGCAGGCCGCGCTGTTCCGCGCCACGCGCTCCCTGCCGAGCGAGCTGCCAGCACCGCCTTCGTACAAGAAGGTGAATCCTGCCGACATGCCAATCCTGCTTGTCGGCCTGAGTTCACCGGCGCTGTCCTTGTCAGACCTCAACGCCTATAGCGACAACGTCGTGGTGCCGGCGCTGTCAGCGATCAAGGGCGTCGCGCAAGTGCAGGTCACGGGGCAAAAGCGCTATGCCGTGCGCATTCAGGCCGACCCCGCGCGGCTGTCCGCACTGGACCTGACGCTGGCGGAACTGGCCGCCGCGCTGAAGAACGCGAACTCCAACGCGCCCATCGGCCAGCTCGACAACCAGCGCCAGATGCTGACGGTGCAGATCAGCGGTAACCTGCGGCACGCGGCTGATTTCGCCCAGATCGTGGTAGCGAATCGCCAGGGTCGTGTCCTGCGCTTGAGCGATGTGGCTGACGTGCGTGACAGCATCGAGAACGTGCAGAACGTCAGCACGCTTGACGGCAAGCCGTCGATCCTGTTGTCGGTGCAGCGTCAACCGGATGCCAACACGGTGGCGGTGGTCGATGCTGTGCGTGTTCTTCTGCCGAAGCTCAAGGCCGCGCTGCCGGCATCTGTCTCGATCGAGACGCGTGGCGACCGCTCGGCGTCGATCCGCGAGGCCATCCACGACGTCAACCTCACGATGCTGTTGACGATCGCGCTGGTCGTGATGGTGATGCTGCTCTTCCTGCGGCGGGTCGCGATCACGCTGGTGCCTGCGGTGAGCGTGCCGCTGTCCTTGTTCGGCACCTTCGGGCTGATGGCAGCGTGCGGCCTGAGCCTGGACAGCATTTCGCTGATGGGGCTGACGATTGCGGTGGGCCTTGTCGTCGACGATGCGATCGTCGTGCTCGAAGCGATCATCCGCCAGATCGAAGAGGGCATGACGCCACGCGAAGCCGCGGCGGCCGGCGTGAAGGAAGTGGGCTTCACGGTGATGTCGATCTCGATCTCGCTGGTGGCGGTCTTCATTCCGATCTTCTTCATGCCCGGCACGATCGGGCGGCTGTTTCACGAGTTCGCGATTGTCGTGTCGCTGGCGATCCTGGTGTCGGCAGCGGTGGCGTTGACGTTGATCCCCTTGCTGGTGCCGCTGGTGATGCGTATGCCGGGCACGCATAGTGAAAGCGGGCGCTGGAGCCGCCCCTTCGAAATCGGGTTCGATCGTTGCGCCGCGGGGTATGCGCGTGTGCTCGACGTCGCATTGCGGCACCGCACCGTCGTGCTTGCCATCGGCGTGGCAACCGTTGCGGTGACAGCCTGGCTTTACGTGAGCGCGCCAAAGGGTTTCTTCCCCCGCGAAGACATCGGGCAGTTGATCGCAAACATCGACGCCCCGCAGGACATGTCGTTTGCCGGCCGGCTTGCAGTGATGCGGCAGATCGAAAAGGTCATCCTCAGCGACGCCAATGTGGCCGGCGTAACGACCAAGGTGGATCACGACACGACGCAGCTCGTGATCGACTTGAAGGATCGCAACCAGCGGCCATCGCTAGACGAAGTGCTTGCGCAGCTGCGTCAGTCCACATCGTTCCTGCCCAGTATCCGTGTGTACTTCAGCCCGGTGCAGAACCTGCGCGTTGGCGGGCGCACCTCCAAGAGCACGTATGAGTACACGCTGCAGTCGGTCGGTGCGAATGAGCTTGACGTCTGGGCCGGCAAGCTGGTGGAAGCACTACGGCACTCCAATGTGCTGGTTGGCGTGAACAGTGACTACCAGAAGAACGGTCTCGAAGCGCAGTTGCAAGTCGATCGGGAAAAGGCGGCGCAGCTTGGCATCGACATGGCGACACTGCGCAACACGCTGTATGGCGCTTTCGGCAGCCGCCAGGTCTCGACCATCTATGCTCCCGAAGACAGCTACCAGGTGATCCTGGAAGTCGTCGACGCGAAGCGGCGGGACGAGAACGACCTGCTGGCGATCGAGGTGCGCAGCGCAACCGGCAAGACCGTGCCACTGAGCGCGTTCGCCACCGTCACGCGTGGCAAGGGCGTGATTGCCGTGAATCACCAGGCGCAGTTGCCGGCTGTAACGCTGTCATTCGAGCTGGCCGCCGGCAAGTCATTGTCCGACGCTGCTGTCGCAATCGCTTCCGCACAGCAGGCGTTGAAGATGCCGGCCACCGTCTTCGGTGCGTTTGGTGGGCAGGCAGCACTGTTCCAGCAATCGCAGACGACGCAGCTTTGGCTGATCGTGATTGCCGTTGCCGTCATCTACGTGATCCTCGGCATGCTGTACGAGAGCTGGATTTATCCGGTGACGATCCTTCTCGGGATTCCCTCTGCTGCGCTCGGCGCGCTGCTTGCGCTGCGATTCGCGGGGATGGAGGTCAGCTTCATCGCCATGGTCGGCATCCTGCTGTTGATCGGCATCGTGAAGAAGAACGCCATCATGATGATCGACTATGCGATCGGGGTCCGCCGCGATGAGGGCCTAGACGCGGAAGACGCCATCCGCAAGGCCTGCCAGCTGCGCTTCCGTCCGATCATGATGACGACGCTGTGCGCGTTGATGGGCGTGCTGCCCATCGCCCTTGGCATCGGTGCCGGGGCTGAGTTGCGCCAGCCACTCGGCGTCTCGATCGTGGGTGGCCTGCTGCTCTCGCAACTGATCACGCTGTTCATCACCCCGGTGCTGTACCTCTGGTTCGACTCGCTTGGCGAGTCGCGCGCGCGACCGACGCCGATGTCCGCGATTGCTCCCCAATCCTGAGCGGATATGCACCCATTTCTTTCAACCAAAGAAGAGACGTTTATGCACAAGCCATTTCCGGGCAGCGCGAGGGCGCGCCTGCGCCGCACCGCGCGCTGGTTGGCGCTGATCGCGGCTGCCACAATTGCAGGACCGGTGTTGGCTCAGGGCGGACCGCCCATGGTGACCGACGATCCGGAAACACCAGGCGACGGCCATTGGGAAATAAACCTTGGCGCGATTGCAACTCGTACACATGGGCGCCTCGAGGTGGCGGCGCCGGACGCCGACATCAACTACGGTTGGGGCGACCACATCCAGCTCAAGGCCGACGTGCCGTGGGTGTTTGCCCGCGATGATGGCCAGCGCTGGAAGTCAGGGTTGGGCAGCGGCAACTTCGGCGTGAAATGGCGCTTTATCGATCAGGAGCAGGCGGGTTTCTCGATGTCGACCTACCCTCAGTACACCCGCAGCATGCTGGACGGTTCCATCCGTCGCGGCGTTACCGGTGGCGGGCACGAGTTCTTTCTACCGCTTGAACTTGCGGCCGATATCGGCGGCTTTGGGGTCTCTACAGAGGTGGGCCGCAACTTCGTTTCCGGTGGTGGAGACAGCCAGTGGATTGCCGGCATCGTAGCCGGTCATGCTTGCGGTGAAGGGCGCGAGTGCATTGCCGAGGTGCGCCAGACTCAGGCGCCCGGCACACACCTCACGTTGTTGAACCTTGGCATGCATTGGAAGATCAACGACACCTACACACTGCTCGGCGCAGTCGGGCGCGAGTTCGGAACGTCTTCCGATGAACGGCGACAAGTCCTGGTCTATGTGGGCGTTCAGATCGTCCGATAGGGTGTTTGACGTCGGTCCTCCGTTCAACACTTGCCTGACAGGCAGGTAGAGGGATGGACCAAACGCTGATCGACGACCAGCTATGGGCGTCGATCGAATCGCTTTTGCCACCTGCAAAGCCGCGGCGCTTTCGCTATCCGGGGCGCAAACCGCTGCCTGACCGCATTGTGCTGACAGGCATCCTGTTCGTGCTGAAGACCGGTATACGGTGGAACCAACTGCCGGCCGAGATGGGGTGCGGGTCGGGTGTAAGTTGCTGGCGTCGGTTGCGCGAGTGGCAACAGACTGGCGTGTGGGATCGACTACACGATGCCCTGCTGGGGCACTTGAACGTTGCCGAGCGTGTCGATTTTTCGAGGGTGGATCGTGGCGTCTTACCGGCGCGGATGATCGCGTCACGCCAGCCGCGTTGAGTGACCGATCGCTGCCGCGGCGACGGTCGCCGGACACCGCTTCGCTCATCGACCAGGGCCCTGCACGGGGCCCTTCATCGAGGCTCAACCGAGCGAATTGAAGGTCTTGAGCAATGCCGCCATGGCTGCGTTGCATTCGGTGGAATCTTGCGGATCAGCCCGCAGTGCCGTCAATGCACGGTCGATCGCGTTATCCATGAGGTGCCAATCGTCTGGAGCCCTGGGTTTCAAGCCGGCTTCAGCCGCGTCCCAGGCGACTTCGAGATCTTTGACGCGGGTCTTGGCGGCCGCCAAGTTTCCCTCATCCACGAAGTTGGCGACGTCGGCGGCGATGATTCGGAACGAGGTCAAGTCCCCCAGTTTTGACGCTGTGTGAATTGCGGAGGGTGTTCCTGCACCCGTTGCGTTCGCGTCGGTCGACTTCGAGCACCCTGTGCCAAGGACCAGGAAAATCACAGTAGCCGCAGCAGCGGCGGAGCGGGGAATTGGACAATTAGCATGGCGCATGAGCTTTTCCTTGAAAGTGGCAGGGCGGGTTATTCGGTAGCTTGAGCGTTTCTGACGCGGGTTACGTTGAGCTGGGCGGCGGCCACCAGCACTGCGATTACCGTCAGAAAGAGGGCGCTGGTCCAGGGCGCTCCCATACCGAGGCCACCGTAGATTCGTGCCTGTGTCAGCAGGTCGCCGAGCGCTGCTCCGAAGGGGCGAGTCAGGATGTAGGCAATCCAGAAAATGAGTACAACGTTCCCGCCAAGACGCCATGCCACATAGGTAGTGGCAATCAATGCGCCGAAGGATACGGAGCCCCAGGCGAAGCCGAGCCCCAAGGCTTCGGTTGCCAAATCGCCGGCGGCGGTGCCGAGTGCAAAGGTGCAAAGGACGGCGCCCCAATACAAGAGCTCCCTCCTGCGCGTGACAATGTCCTGTATAGACAGCGTGCGCTCTATCCGATACCAGGCGCCAAATATGCCGACAAGTAAGATGGCGAAGAACGCGGTGCTGAAATAAAGGCTGACACCTAGGCCGTCGGTCAGCAGATCCGTGATCTGGGTGCCGACCACGCTCACCAGAACAACGGATAACCAATAAACCCACGGGGTATAGCGCTTCGTGCGCAACTGCACTATCAGAGCCACAGCCAGCAGCATCCCCATAATCAAACGGGTTACACCTTGACCCAGCCCGGCGTTAACCGCGAGGAAGTCGGCCGTAGTTTCTCCGACGGTAGTGGATAGGATCTTGATCACCCAGAACGAGAAGGTGACATCAGGAACCTTGCTAAGCCATTGCTTGGGTTGGGATGTTCTGAGCGCATTCACGAGATATGTCTCCCGCTGGTCTGTTCCGTTAGGAGCAGTCTGAATGGCAAAACATAGATGAGACATAGGGCGGACGCTCGTCACTCAGATACAGCATTGACCTCGTCAGATCAGTGATCGGTGTCGATTTATGCGAGCAGGATCGATTCTTCGCGCCTGGCGGGCACCAAAAAATCAGCCAAAAACGCTTCGCGTACATCGAACTCTACGTTCGCGCTTGTAATACCAACGTTGAAAGTCACCTGCGTGGGAGAGTAAGCGTGCAACGCGGGGATGTTGTGTGAACGTGCAGCGGAAGTAGCGGACACCGAGAGGGCACTTCGGCCGGGGGATGAGCGGGCTGTATTCAGCTAGATCGTCAACCCAAGTTGGTTGGTTATGATTCTTTGATCCGTTGTTTTTTACCGCGAGTCAGAAGTTAGCTCGAACATCGCCCAGGGCATCCACTCGGGAGCGGTATGACGTCGAGCAACACAGTCACGACAGGTGCTTAAGCGCCGGCGAGCGGAGAGAGCGCTATCGCCATCGGTCAGCGCACGTGAAGGGGAGCAGTAAGGCTTGATAGGTATCGCCAACGCGGTGATTGACGATTTTTCTAACGCCAGTTGGTGCTAGCCGCGATCACCGAGACGGGTTCGAATTCTTGACACTGACACCGTCCGCGCCAACAACGTATTGACGGTCGGCAGCGATGTAACCATCCCGATAGACGGGGATGGCGGAATGTAGTTCGGCATCAGATCAACGACAGCTGAATCTGGTTCAGGAGACGTTTGAGAGGGGCAGCGCTTGCCGTGAAATCGGATACAGCTTTTGCATGATGGTCGCACCGGTGCCGTTCATCGTGTGAGGGCAACAGGCGATTCGGCCCGTCGATGAGCGCATATCAGCCGTTGACTGCGGGAACGCCTTCAGTGATGTAGACGCGCGAATTCCCCGCACGCTGGCGAATCGGCTTAAGTGCCTCATAGGCAGGCGATCGATACCACGCCTGAGCGCGCTCCAGGCTGTCGAACTCGATGATGACGACCACGCTTTTGGGCGCGGACCCCTCCAACGCCTCCAATGCGCCCCCGCGGGCAATAAAACGTCCACCGAACGGCTTCAGCGTGGACTCCACACGCTCGCTATACGGCTTGATGGCCCCTGGTACAGTCGGCTCAAATTCTGCAATGTAGTAGGCGCGAGGCAAGTCTGGCTTCTCCGTCCGCGTTTGGCCGTGCAATGGTGCGGCAAGCAGAATGGCCAACGCACCTAGCGTACGCATGCCTACCGGAATGGCTAGGGATCTCACCGTCGGTTCTCCGTGTTGGTTGGCGATTGCCCGGCGCTTCAATAACGACCTTACTGCTGTAAATGCACCTGCAGCGCGGCTTGGGCGCGTTGGCTGGCATCGGTGCTGACCGTGTCCGCGAGGACCTGTGCTACGTGCCGCAACTGCTGGGCGGAGACGCCTACATTCATGCTCAGGCGCATGTGAGCCTGCAACTGGGGCTCCACGTCTGACATGGCTGCCAGTGCGGCGACCGTGGCGATCTCACGGTCTTTCCAGTCGAGGTTGTCGCGGGCAAAGATGTCCCCGAACAGATGGGTTTTCAAATACTGGTCGATGGCCGGGGCAAAGTCGAACAAAGCACCTTTGACCGGCGCGCCTGCGAGCTTGGTCTGGTTGGCGGTTCCAGCGGCCAGAAGCGCCGCGCCCTGGGGGACCGGGCCAGCGTCACGGCCGAGCGCATCTTCGATGCCCTGGTCCTTGCGAGCCTGTAGCACATGCATGAGCTCGGAGAGCGCATTGAGGCTCCGCGGGAACCCAGCGTAGGCGTACATCTGTACCAAAATTTCCTTGCAGTCGCTCACGGTTAGCCCAGCATCTAGCCCACGGATCAAGGCGGCATTCAGGCCGGGCATATCGCCAATGGCGGCGTGAGCCGCGATCGGGACGATGGCCTGTTGTCGAGGCTGCAGGGCAGTTTCGTTGGTTTCGGTCGTCATGGGGATGAGGGGATCGTCGGGGGGATGAGGGAGCGTTGCTGCATCAGCGCCCATGCTCTTCACGCCGAGCGCCAGTGCCAATGTCAGGATGCTGGTATGCGCCACGCCGTCACTCGCCAGGTGGCTGCCAGTAGGCCTTCGCGCCCAGCACAACAGGGTCGACATCCAGGAATGTGCGAGAGGTCACCATGGTCTGTGTGGCTTCAAAGAAGCTGCGGAAATGGGGTGTCTCGCGGTGGGCCGCGTAGGTCGCTTCGTCCTTATACATCTCGAAGACGAGAAACCGGTTCGGCTGCGTCTTTATCGCGACTGCGTACAGGGCATAGACGCCGGGTTCCAGGCGTACGGAGGTGGACACGCTCTGCTTAAGCACGGTTTTGAAATCCGCCAAACGCTGGGGATCGACTTCGAGCTGCGCAATGCGCACGTACGGCCCGCCGGCGCTTTGGGGGTGGTCAGTCGCGGTCCACAGACCTGGGTTTTGCATGGCGGCGTCTCCCGATTGTGGGTGGGGTGTCTGTGCGGCGGCGATCTGCATGGCAGAGCACCCCAGCCAGATCAAAGCGATGCGCAGCCACAAGGCCGGCCCCGTTGTGTGAGTCTGTCCCAATTGGCATGCGCGAATTTCCGCTTGTCTTCGTCGCCAAGCGGCAGCGTTTCGACAAAGCGCCGAGCATCCGCACCGGGGCGGTACTGGTATGGGAAATCGGTCGAAAACAGAATCCGGTCGGGCCCCACCAGTTCGATCGCCTGGCGCAGGTACGCCGCGCTGAACATACCGCTGGCGGTCAGATACAGGTGGTCCCGCACGTATTCGGCAAACGGGCGCTGCACGGTCGATACCCGATCGAGCATGGTCAGGCGCTCCAGATAGAACATCACGAGTTCGCCCCAATGGCCGAGGATCACCTGCAGACGCGGATGCCGGTCAAACACACCCGACATGACCATGCGCACAAACTGCATGCCGGCTTCGTAGTGCCATCCGATGCCGAAGGTCGACAACGCGAGATCCATCGGCGCACCCAGGCCCGCGTAGTAAGCGTTGCGCACGCCGGCCTGCGGAATTTGCGGATGGATCAGCAATGGCACGCCGAGTGCTGCTGCGCAGGCGAACGTCGACTCGAACATCGCGTGGTCGAGGTTCTTCTCACCGACGCGGCCGTAGAGGATGGCACCCTTGCAACCGAGCTGTTCGACACTGCGCGTCAGCTCTTGCGCGGCGTCTTCGCCATCGGCAAAGGGCAAGACGGCCAGCGCCTGAAAGCGCGACGGATTGGCTGCAACAGTCTGCGCCAGGAGATCGTTCACGCGTCGTGCCAGCTCGATGCCGTAATGCCCGAGGTTGTTCAGCCCCGGCGTGGTGAGCGAGAGCACTTGCACGTCGACGCCGGTTTCGTCCATGAGCGCTAACCGCTGCTCGGCCAGGTCGGCGAGCCGCTCGCCAACCTGGCCGCCATTCAGGGCGAGCGTGCCATCGTCGCCACCGGGAAGCGTGCTCCACGCCTTCCGTACGGCCTCGGGCAACACATGCTCTTCGATGGCGATGATTTTCATGTCAGGCCGTGCCTGTCAGTTGCTTGACCAGCGCCTCACCAACACCGTGCGCCGATGCGGGGTTCTGCCCGGTGATCAAGCGGCCGTCCACGACCACGTTGGCCGTCCAGTTGGGGGCGGGCTGATGCAGCGCGCCACGCTGCTTGAGTGTCGTTGCCAGCAGGTAGGGAACGACGTTGGTGTACTTAACCTCGGCCTCTTCCTCGTCGGTGAAGGCGGCGACCTTCTTGCCGGCAACGAGATGGCTGCCGTCCGAGAGCGTTGCGTTGACCAGTGCCGCTGGCCCATGGCAGACGGCCGACACGATGCCGCCGGCCTCGTAGATGGTGCGAATCGCGTGCTGCACAGCAGCGCTATCGGCAAAGTCCCACATGGTGCCATGGCCGCCTGCGAAGAACACAGCTGAGTAACGCGAAGGGTCGACCTCGCCAAGCACGAGGGAATGCGCAAGCGCCTCCCGGAACGTTGCGTCATGCCAGAAACGATCGTTGACTGGATCGCTGAGGTCGAAGAAGTCGATGGGCGGGTGACCACCGCGGATCGATGCGATTTCGGTGGGAATGCCGGCCTCACGAAAAACCGCCAGCGGGTGCGTCAGCTCCACCATGGCAAAGCCGGTGGGCTCACCGCTGTCGCCGCGAATCGGGTGGCTGGTGACAACGCACAGAATGGGCTTGATGGTCGCGCTCATGTAGCGGCTCCTGAATGTTTGAGAGAGGCCATGTCGATGACGAAGCGATATTTCACGTCGCTCTTCACCAGGCGCTCATACGCTTCGTCGATCTGTTGGATGGCAATGACTTCAACGTCGGAGACGATGCCGTGCTGCCCGCAGAAGTCGAGCATCTGCTGGGTTTCCGGCACGCCGCCAATGAAGGAGCCGGAAATGGCACGGCGGCCACGCACAACGCCTCCGGCATTCACCGGTGTGCCGAGCGGGCCCAGGTAGCCCACCAGAACCAGCACGCCTTCGAGCGCCAGCGTCGGCATATAGGGGTTGACGTCGTGGTCGTAGGGCACCGTGTCGATAATCACGTCGAACCGGTTCGCCACGGCGGCCATCTGGGCGGGATCGGTCGATAGCACGACGTGATCGGCGCCAAGCCGGAAGGCGTCCTCTTCCTTACCCGGCGAACGCGTGAACAGCGAAACATCGGCGCCGAGCGCCTTGGCGAGCTTCAACGCCATGTGACCCAGTCCGCCCAGGCCAATCACCGCGACCTTGCTGCCTGCGCCCACGTTCCAGCGATGCAGGGGCGACCACGTGGTGATGCCGGCGCACAGGAGCGGCGCCGCTCCGGCCGGGTCCAGTCCATCCGGAACAGAGAGCACAAACTTGTCGCGGACGACGATCGAATCCGAATAGCCGCCGTAGGTGACGGAACCGTCATGCCGGTCGATGCCGTTGTAGGTGAAGGTGGGGCCCTCTGCGCAGTCCTGCTCCCAGCCTTTCAGGCACGGCTGGCAGTGCTGGCACGAATCGACCATGCAGCCGACTCCAACCATGTCTCCGGCCTTGAAGCGAGTCACCTCGCTACCCACCTGCTGGACCCTGCCGATGATCTCGTGGCCCGGCACGATCGGATACGTTGTGAAGCCGCCGTGGTTTCGCGCCAGGTGCAGATCGGTATGGCACACCCCGCAGAACAGGATGTCGATAACAACATCATCCGCGCGGGGCGCTCGGCGCTCGAATACGAAGGGCGCGAGCCCGCTGGTGGCCGATGATGCGGCGTAGCCTGAAACGTTCATGGGGGGCTCCGAAGGAAAGGTCAGGAATTGCCCGGTGCGAAGAGCAGTTGCCAGCCCGTGAAGGGGCCGAGCGGGATCACGTCCCAGCCGATGAGGCCGGCCTTGGCGAGCGGAAATTCGTTCAGCGCGGCGCGTGCGGCTTCAACCGAGTCGGCCTCGGCAATCAGGGCAACGCCCGGGCGGTCTTGACGGAAGTAGAAGTCGCGCACGATGCCGCCGGTGTACAGCTTCCAGGCATGGCGGGTTTCGTCCTGCATGTGCGGTTGGTATTGCTCCAGGGTGGCGCCGGGGTGCGGAATGTCGAGGCAGAGGAATTTCATGGGAAGAGGTTCCTGTGGATATGCGGTTTGGTATCAGGCCGGCTGTAGCCGGCGCAGCGTCTCGGCCACGCGCTGCCCGAGGTAGGCGGCGGTGTCGAGGTCACTCTGGATGGGGGTATCGTCGGGGCCCTGGTCGCCATTGGATTGCGCCATCGCGCCGAGCCAACTTCCCAGGCGGTTGAGGTCATGCACCGTGCCCCGGCTGCTGTCGTTGCCAGGCTTCAGGTCCAGCCCCACCCACAACATGCCGTGCTGTGCAGCAAACAGCGCCATTGAGATCAGCGAGTGCAGCTTGTCACCGTTCTGCGCCCCCGAGTTGGTGAAGCCGGCTGCGACCTTGTTGCGCCACTTCATGTCGATCCAGGCTCGCTTGGTGGAGTCTTCACAGAACTGCTTGAAGCGCGCGCTGGGGGCACCGTTGTAGGTGGGCGCGCCAAAGATGATGGCGTCGCTCGTTTCGAGCGTGTCCCACGGGATATTGCTTTCCGCGACGGGGATCAACCGCGCCACGGCGCCAGTGACACGGCGCACACCATCCGCCACGCTGTTGGCTTGCCGCGCGGTGTGCCCGTAGCCGCTGTCATACACGATCGAAATCTGCATCGGCATGTTGTTGAGGACGAAGAGGACATGAAGAGAGGCGCCTGCAGGTGCCCCGCTTCGGGTGGTGAGACGATGCTACTGTGGAAGGGCATGCTCTAGTGGCGACGGTTTTTCCCACCTTTGTAGAACTGAGTGCTACCAAACGAGCGCTTTGAACGGTTATGGTTGGCACGCGTATGCCAAAGGCGCGCATGCAATCTTTGAAGGGGGGTGTTCATGAAAACCGACATGCGCGGCCGGCTGGACGGCGTTGCCGTCTTCGTGGAAGCGGTGGAGGCTGGCGGTTTTGCGCGTGCTGCCGAACGGCTTGCACTTTCACGCTCGGCGGTGGGCAAAGCGATTGCCCGGTTGGAGACGCGCCTTGGCGTGCGGCTTTTCCACCGCACGACCCGCACCCAGAACCTGACCGAGGACGGCCAGATCTACTACGAGCGTTGCTTGCGCGCGATCGAGGAGTTGCGCGCGGCCGAATCATTGCTTGACTCCGGCAAGCAGGAAGTGGCCGGGCGTCTGCGCGTGACGATGCCGGTGCTGTTCGGCCGCTACTGTGTTGCGCCGATCCTGCTCGATTTTGCCCGTCAGCATCCCAAGCTGGAGCTGGAACTGAGCTTCAGCGACAGGCCCGTCGACATGATCGCCGAAGGTTTTGATCTGGGCATCCGCAACGGCGCGCTGGGCGAGGCTACGGGATTGTGTGCCCGCCCGCTCGCCACCCAGCCAAAAGTCTTGTGCGCGGCGCCCGCCTACCTCGAGAAGCGTGGCCAGCCGGACACGATTGAGGCGCTGGCCACCCACGATGTGCTTATTCACTGGCGGACCGGCCACCCGTATCCGTGGCTGCTGCCCGATACCGATGGCCGCCTAACTGAAGTTCGGCTTGCCTCGCGGTTGCGGTTCGATGACCTGGAGGTCACCGCCGACGCGGCGGTAGCCGGCATGGGCATCACGTGGCTGCCGCATTGGCTGGTGTGCCACCGCATTGACGCGGGCGCACTGACAGTGCTGTGGGAGGATCGACCGGCCGCTTCCATGGACACTCATGCCATTTGGCCGGCAACGGATTACATGCCGCTGCGCGTACGCCTGGCCATCGACACCTTAGTGGAGAACCTGCCGCACGCAATGGGTGTGCAGGCGCCCATCGTGCATCCGGGTTGGCAGGAGCAACAACGTGTCACGGCAGGCCCAGCATCATCCTCAGGACCGGGGAGGCGCCGTACCCGTTGAGATGGGTAAGTTCAGGGCACGCTTGCTCGCTGCACTCATGCGCGAATGATGGTGACAGAAACTGTCCTCACGGGTAGTTAGAGTGGGCTCCACCACGCTGGGAGCGTCGAAGGGCGCCTCGCGTGATGATCTCGATGAGGAGTTGAACATGCCCACATTTGAACCGCTTGATCCTGATTTTCCGGTTGCCCGGCAGGTGGAAATCGACGCAGGCCCTATTGTTATGGTCAACCTATGCACGATGGCGCCCGAGGATGAGGACGCATTTCTGGCTGCGTGGACCAGCGATGCCCGTTTCATGAAGCTTCAGCCCGGCTTCATTTCCACGCAGCTGCACCGCGCCCTCGGCGCCAACCCGACGTATTTCAATTACGCGGTTTTCGACAGCGTGGCAGCGTGGCGCGACGCCTTCAACCATCCCGAATTCCGCGAGCGCCTCCAAGCGCATCCTGCCTCTGTGATCGCGCGGCCGCACCTGTTTGAAAAGGTCGCCGTGCCAGACCTCTGCACGGCGTAACGCTTGGGATAGCCACACATATGCAACGTATTCAATACAACAGATACGGCGGGCCGGAATGCATGGTGATCGGCGCGTTCGAGCTTTCCCCTCCAGCGCCAGGGGAGGTGGCCGTCCGTGTCAAGTTCGCTGCGATCAACCCCATCGATTGGAAGCTGCGCAATGGGCAGATGAAGATCGTGACGGGCCGCGTGTTTCCGCGGGGCATGGGGATGGACTTTTCCGGAACTGTCATGGCTGTCGGCCAGGGCGTGACACGCTTTCGGTTAGGCGACCCAGTGTTCGGGCTCGCCCGCTTCAAGGAAAGCGGCGCGTTGGCGCAGGCAGTGGTCACGAAGGAAGGCTTTATTGCAAGGAAACCGGACAACGTTTCCTTCGAGCAAGCCGCGTGTCTTGGTACACCAGGGGTCACCGCGTGGAATGGCCTGAATGACAAGGCCAAGCTGAAGGCGGGGCAACGCGTTTTCATCAACGGTTGCGCCGGCGCCGTGGGCGAGGCGGCAGTGCAGATCGCTAGGCTTTTTGGCGCGGAAGTCTGGGGCCGTTGCAGCGCGCGCGATATGGACCGCGCCAGGGCGTTGGGTGTGCACCGTGTCTACGACTATCGGGCCACGAGGCTGTCGGACATCGGCGAGCGTTTTGATGTTGTGTACGACACGTCCGCCACAATGCCCGTGTCCGAAGGCGTTGTGCTGGTGCGGCGCGGCGGCGTGTTTCTCGATCTGAACCCGAGCCCGGCCAAGCTGATGCGTGCGCTTGTCGACTGGCGCTTGAAGCCGGTGATTGGCTCGCCTCGGGCAGAGATTCTCGACCGAATCTCTGTGGCTGCGGCGGAGCAGCGATTCCAGATCCCGGTGGGAAACACTGTTCCGCTGAGCGGCGCCATTCAACTGATCACCGAACTCGAGGCCGGGCGGAAGCTCGGCGGAAAAGGTCTCGTGGCCATGGAGTGAATGTGTCGAGAAGCCATCGGTTGTTTGATCTGATGCAAGTGCTACGCCGGCACCGACGCACGGTGTCGGGGCAAACGCTCGCGCGCGAGTTGGGCGTGTCGCTTCGCACAATCCGCCGCGATGTGGCGACGCTCCAGGGTATTGGCGCCGATATCGACGCCGAACCCGGGGTGGGGTACCTCCTGCGGCCGGGCTTTGTTCTGCCGCCACTGTCGTTCACTGAAGAAGAGATACAGGCCTTAGTGATCGGCGCGCAGTGGGTCAGCCGTCAAACAGATGACGCCCTCGCCCGTGCCATCAAAAACGCGCTCGCCAAGATCTATGCCGTTCTGCCACAGGAGATGCGGGTGGCCTTTGATGACGACACGGTATACGTTGGACACCCGCAAAGGCTCGTCGTGCCGGTGGACCTGAGTGCGCTCAGGCGCGCGCTCCGGGAGCAGCGCAAGGTCCGCATCAACTTGCGCGATGCACTCGCTCGGATTCCAGAGCAAATTATCTGGCCGATCATGCTTGGCTTTGTCGATGGAAGACGATTCATTGCGGCCTGGTGCGAATCGGATGGCGAATATCGTGTGATCGGCTTGGACGATATCGTCACGGCAGAAGTTCTCGTCGATCGTTACACGCAAAGTCGGCACCAACTCGTGAAGGGGTGGCGCAGCCGGGAGATGCGGCCGTGTAATGGCCAGGGCGAAGTTTGCTGAGGGTTTAACGTTTCGAAACTCAGTTAGGACGTTTCGAGGGTATTGGCAGACGCTCGAGCACGTACCGACCGAGGGGACGCTTTGATCTGCTGGTCCGATGCGTGCAACGGGACAGCGCGATGTCATCCTGCTCCCGAAGTTCATGCACCAATACTTGCTTGCTGCAAGCGTTTCAGACGACGGCGCTGGACGACGCCTGTGGCGCAGAGTTGGAACGTGCCCGATGCACGGTAGGACACGTTCTCGCCAGCATGATCCAAGCGGGGCGGGATAGTGTCGTTCGAACTGAGCCGAGGCAATCTTTCTTCCTTGGCATGGGCTCGAAATAGGTTTTACGAATGCTGCGCCGCAGCATCACTCGATATGACAGTTGTAGGCGCCCATGCTCACGATCTCTGATTAGTTTCGGATACGCCTCGCCCCGTCAGGCTTTGCGGGTCGCCGTCGCAGCTTGTATCCGGAACTAATCAAGCGCTGTATCCGCAACTAATCGATCGTTTCATCACTTGAGGCTCTCGATTAGTTCCGGATACACGCTGTTGATTGGTTCCGGATACTGGCCTGTCTAGTGGCTTTCCAGGTCGAGCAGCGGTACCTCGACAGCGCCAGGGAATCGAGATTTTGCGTCTGCAGGGGCGACGTGTGAGGTATTGATTAGTTTCGGATACGGCGATCGCCAGGGTTCCTTGTGGCGCACATGAAGACCTTTCCAGGATTCTGCCTCGTAGCGTTCCGCTGACGTATCCCCGTTTGCGAGCCCAGGCTGCCGGTAGGTCATGCAAAATCGCCCCTTTATGGCGCGACAATCGACCTGCGGACGGCGTAAGCTATATACGGAAGTTCGTATTCGGACGCCCCAATTAGAGGTTGCCATGCGCGAATACCGAGCCCGGACAATCCAAGTGCTCGCTGCGAGTACCTGTGATCGTTGTCATCGTCGGCTGACGCCGGATGACCCCGGCGAGTGGCAGGAACGACTGTCGTTGGACCACAGTTGCGGCTTCGATTCAGTGTTTGGCGATGGCAGCACGGTTAGCCTTGACCTATGCCAGCACTGTGTAAGGGAAGTGCTCGGCGAATGGTTGCGCGTCGGACCACCTGTTGCGATAGATGAGATTGGCGAGGCACAGGAACCCATGAACATGCCAGCGTCAGACTAGACGCTGGCCTTGCGTGCAGCCCACAAGATGTACTGCATGGCTCTGAGGCTGTGCTGAAGTTGTTCTTAGTACCGTCGACGAGCCTTTCGTCGATCGTATTTTCACATCCGGTGCAAGGCTGCGATCGGAGCGAAAGCGTTTTCACGCGCTGCACATGACTTCAAAGTGGACTTGGTAGGTCTCATGCAGAAAGCGCTCAGTCACACCGAGCAGGGCAAGCTGCTGGGTAGTAGCGTGTGTTTTTGAAAGACCCGGCTGAACCACAAAAATGCGCAAGCTGATCGCGCATGTCCGACTCAGATCTCGGATCTGTTCAAGCGCTCTGCGATCCCCAGCTTCAAAGCGTGTTGGGCGTCCGCGTTCCACTCTCGAGCCCTCTCTCTTAAGTAGATGGGCAAAGAGGTCTGTACGTCTGTCCTTGTTATGAAGCCACATGACACTCTTCTGAGCTTGCCCGCAGACAACATATAAGTCGTCGATGCGACCGCCCGGGTTGTCTCCGTGTGCATATTTGCAGTGAAACAGGTCCACGGTGACGAGCCGCGGCTTGGTCAAGTCGTCGATTTGTATTCCGACGATATCCGCGGCCTCGCCAGCTCCATCATCATCGATGAGAGCATTGTAGTTGCCCGTTGCTTTGAGGCGTTGGATGGTTCGGTATTGAACAGAGTCGGTACGTCGTGTCTCTCCCTGCGACTCCTTCCGAATGTCGACACCGAACCAATCGCAAGCTACAAGCTTGTCCAAGCGATATAGCGCACTCTGAGTCCTGAGCTGAATGTGCTGGTTGCCTTCAAGGCTGGACCCATCGGCGAACCATATTGTTGGTGGATGCTCCGTGAGGAATTCACACAGATCGTGCATTGTTGTCCCACGGCGGATTTGAATGGGCGCTACCCCGTCGTACACGAAGCGGAAGTCGGCCGAGGAGCCTGAGCCGACAAACTCTAGGCGAACAAAGACTTCGTGAGAGTCGGTGAACAAACGAACAACCAACGGCCCAACATCGGAGCATTCTTTTACTTCAATCCCAACGTTCGTTAAATGCTCGTCATGGAGGGGCGTAAAGATGATGCTAGTCGCAGACTCTACGTGGTCCAGAATCTCCGTGGGCCAATCCACGCCTACGCAGTGGACGCGCGGTCGCTCAGTCACCAGTCTTGGGATAAGCGTGCCGGCAAGAGCTTCCTCAGGGTTAAGCGTCTCGTCGGCAATTTTGGCGCCTGTCCGCTTGCACCAAGCTACAAAAGTGTTGATTCGGAGGCGTAGGTTTGACCATACGCGTCCGCGTTTCCCCGCTCCTATCGATGTAGGGGCTCCGTGCTCAAAGCCCACACCGGCTAGAACCGCCTTCTTGGTTGTACCTAGCGTCGCGTCAGATAGGCGAGCCCCGACATCGGGCCCCATTC
Source organism: Ralstonia sp. GX3-BWBA (assembly GCF_003290055.1). Classification (NCBI taxonomy): domain Bacteria; kingdom Pseudomonadati; phylum Pseudomonadota; class Betaproteobacteria; order Burkholderiales; family Burkholderiaceae; genus Ralstonia; species Ralstonia sp. GX3-BWBA. The sequence goes on from NZ_QMKS01000019.1 coordinate 287,379, forward strand.
GACCGGTATATCGAATCTGACGTCCGATATGCTCATCCAAGCCAACGTTTGTTAGCATCAGTCGGTTAATACCGGACAAAACACGGAATACCTCGGGAGCAGTGACAAGAGAGACGTCTGCTCCGCAGAGGGCTTTGGCTAGATCACCATACAACCCGGTGTTTGTCGATCCATGGATGTACAGGAGCGATTTTTCGCGATCCCACACAGCAACGCAGAGCTCCCAACCGACGCCTTGGATTGATGCAAGATCTGTCCAGGGAACACCTTGACGCCTAGCGGCAAGGACCACGAGCGTTGATTCTGCAGCGTTCAGAATGGGGTAAACATGCTCGTCTTTCGAGAGCCCTCTGAACGCACTTTTATACGCGTGGGGATTCCATGCGGAACAGCGTGTTCGGTACACCACCATGCTTGCTGCGGGGTGTAGTTCAGTAAGTGGAATTTCGTCAAGCTTTCCGTCAAAACCAGCTAAGAACTGCTGCGCGTCGATCTCTTCCCCGATTGCCCCATCGCTCAACGTTGGAAGGAGCACGTTCCAATCAGGGTCTTGCGAATAGAGCGTCCGCAGCTCTTCCCGTAAATTGACGTCGGCGGTGTTCGCAATGAATACGGGTGCTCCAAGATCAGATCTCGCGCGAGTGAAGCGTCCGGCAAGCTGCAGCGTAACGGCTAGGCTCTTCCGTAAGTCGTGGAAGGCCGCAATCTTCAGCTCGGGCATGTCAAAGCCTTCGCCAAGCATGTCCACACACACGACTATTCGGGAATTCCCGTTCAGCAACTGTTCTCGAGCGAGCTTGAGTTCCTCCTTCTTTAGCCGGCTGTGCAGCATTACAGGGTTGTAACGCCCAAGGCGTTGGTAGATTGCCAGCACCGTTTCAGCGCGTGCCGTCGTTGAGACTCGAGCCATCGCCACGTGTTTCCCTGTCGTGTCCGATGAAAGCTCCTCAATCACCTTTGCGGCAATAGCTGCGTCTGCGCGAGCAGAGTCAAACGCATAGACAGCACTAAACCGGATCTGCTTGAAGTATCCCTCGGCCTGCGCCTGTCTCAAGGGATAGACATAGATGATCTTGCCGTCTAGCGGTTGCCCATCTTCCCGGAACGGCGTAGCTGTAAATTGGAGAACTTTCTTGTTTTTGAAGAATGACTTGAAGTGCTTCCATGTCGGGGCCTCCACGTGGTGCGCCTCATCGATAAAGAGATGCGAGCATGAGTTGGCCATCTCTTCTTGCACCTCGTCTGAGCATCCTCCTGCTAGCGCGCTCGTCGTAACGATAACGTTGCATATGCTGAACAGCTCGCGAACCTCCTCTGGAGACTGAGGCTGCTTGGTGAGCATGCCAACGATAGGTGTTGCCGCATCCTCAGCGAGCACGGTCGCTCGATCGTGCTTAAGGATGCCAAGCGACCGAAACTTCTCTGTTATCTGGATACGAAGCGCATCCGTTGGAACTAAGACCAGGACCCGTTCGCACGCCGCCGAAATCAACGTTGCCAGCATTGTCTCAGTCTTGCCAGTGCCGGTTGGCATGACGACCGTGGCGACGCCGGCTGAAACCGACCAATGAGCGTGAATTGCATGCAGCGCGCCGAGTTGGGGCCGCCGCATTGCAATTACCCCTGCAGTTACCGAATCTTCATCGACATATCGGAACGCACTTTGCCAACTGCGCCGGATGCTTGCAGTGGCATCTGCCCGAGGGGCTACAGTCAGTGGATGTTGCTGCCACAGGCCGCTCGACAAGTCAAGTGTGCTTGGTAGGTCGGTGGGCAATGAGCTGACAAGAACCGCGGCCCCTTGGGGAAGCTGAGAGATGTTTGGCTTCTTCGAGAAAACGTAAAGATCCTCTCGATGCTCAGTCGTAAATTTCACCCCACGCGCCGATTGAATGGTGTAACGAACCGCGTCGCAGGAAACTGTGCGTTCTGGGGCAATAATCTGCTGAACGTGCCCCGCCTTGAACCTTATATCTATGCCCATGACAGGCGGAAGCTTCAAATCCATATCCCCTCGTGCTCACACTTTTTACTTATCGTGGCAACGCTCCAATAATTCGCATGAACGTTGGCAACGCCGAAAAATGCGCCTTGCGTTGTTACATTTCAATAATCTTGGACTAGTGGGCTACTCCTCGCCCTTGTACATCTTTGTCGCTCTGGCTCGAAGAGACAAACGTCAAACTGGAGAATGGTCCAGTGTATCTACGCCGTCCATCAAGAACATAACTCAGTACCTGTGCCTTCGGCACGACAATGCGGATGCATCGCAAGGAATCCGCCTTTGCCCTATCTATCCGAACAAGCCGCGATAGCAGGACGCTGTCACATGACATACTTGCCGCCTTTTCCAACTGTTGTCGCGATATATACAAGGGCTTGTCGTGCTGTTTCACCAGCAGAGCTTTTTGAGCTTTTTCATCGGAAGGCAATGCTACTTGTAGTTCCAGAATGATAGGTGACCCGATCCGGCTCAAGAGATTGACATTTGATAGTCCCAGGGAGTTGTCGTGACCCGCGCTGCAGGTGGCGCCGTATGATTTTAAGGTGGCACAATTCTCGCCTGACAGCGTTATAGAAGACAAGCGTAGGTCACCAAGCCCCATGCTTCGTACTGTGAAGTTCACGAGAAGGAGCGGGCGTCCAGTCATCATTGGAACAAAATAGACAAGAATCAGGAGGACAAATATTACTCCGATGGCGACTTGTTTTAAATTTTCTCCTATGTAGACTAGCCAGTTTGCTACGGAGAATACTAAAATGCATGCTAGAAATATTAATATCTCTTGATCGGCGCTGGCATTCTCGGCGTACGATATTGCGAGAAAAATAGGAAGGAATGAAGAGATGCAAAAAATCGCAGCTGCTCCAATTTTTGTTCTTTCAAATCTTGAGTTTAATACGGGGATTTTGAAAAAGGTTTTGGATAGATTTATCTTCGTTCGACGTCTTTTCCCAATTGCGTCCGGTCTCAGGAGCAAGTAAGAAAGTACAGCGATGAGAAGGCATAGGACAATTACAAGCGTGGAGCTGTGATCACTTGCAAGCTTTAGAGTCTCGTTGGATAAGGGAAAACTGACAGCAGTGGCATCGGAAACGCTGCTCGCAACCGATTTTTTAGTCGCAGGGCCGTCTGCTATTACGATATTCTGTAGCACAACAAGGCCAACGAAAGATCCAAGCCAAACGCTCAACGCGGATCTAGAAAGAGTTGCTCGTTGTCGATGCCCGTGACCCAGCAAGATGACCATGGCTGCTCCCGTTAGGATCAGATAAAAGGCTTGACACAGGCTATCTTGGGGTGCTGGGTCCGAAAATTGAAAGAAAAACCAACCCCAACCCGACGCGGCTAACATGGTCGCTATTAGGATAAATGGTCCGCGGATGAGGGATCGATGTGGTTCTTCACGCAAAACGACGTCGACGTCCTTGACACTTACAACCGCATCGGAAGGTTGCTTTGAATTGACGTAGTGCCTCGTTACCACCGTAGGCATGAGGCATGAAATTATCAACACAAATAGAATAACTGCCCCTTGCGTGAAGGCAGCCGTAAACAAGCCAAACATTTCTGTAAAAGAGAAATCAGGCATAAAACCGATTTCCATCTGATAAGCGAAGAGTAATGCACCCCCTAGTCCCGTGCACAACAAACCTAGCTTGGGAAGTTTGCTGAAGGCGAGGGTAACCCAACTCGACAGCGAGACTATTGCTTGGTGCGGGAGCCTATTCCCCGCCCTTTCGGTAGATGATTCTGTGATTAGGGATTCAATATTGTCTGACATCGGTTAATCTAATTCGGAATCTAAAGAAAATAATCGAAATTGATCGCCGGAGCCGTGATTGCTCACCACCGACCTCTTGCTTCGGTCATACCCGTTCGTGGCGCGTAAACGAACACGGGCAGTTGGGTAGTTCTGATCTGGTTTCCGAAAGGCTGGTTTCAGTGGACTGCCAACCAAGGCAGGATTTCGGTTAGGCTAAGGCTATCATCGAAATTTCATACCCCACCTAGGATGGGTGGCGACAGGCATTTTGGGCGATTTCTTTTGTTGATGCCAAGTCTGGCAAAATTTGGGTCACATATAATCTCCTCACCAAATTTTGCTCTGTGGTGACGCGTGAAAGAGATACTTCAGTACATTCAACTCGAGTGGTCTACCGTCTCGGCGGCTCCTGCTACGTTTGCATTGATTTTTGTCTTGGCTTGCGGCATTGCGTATAGGGCTTCCAAGTGGAAGCACAGTGCGACGATCGACCTACTGCATGCGAGGCTTGCGGCGAAAGATCAAGAGTTGGATGGGTATCGGAAGCAGGCGTCAGGCAACGAAATTGGCAAGGGCGTACTACCAAATATTGCACCACCTAAGATCGAGTTGTGCATCGCGCAAGCTGCGCCGTATCACATGGTCACGGCGCGCAATGGGCACTGGCGAAGCACTGTTGCAATCGGGATTAGGAACTCTGGCGGTCAGACGTTCTCAAATTGCCGGGTTTACATTGAGCAGATAGCACCACCGTTGTGCGCACAAGGGGCTAACACACTTCTTCTCGATGACACAGGTTTTCAGCTGCGCAGTGAAGATCCGGAAAGGCTCGTGGAGGTCGCTCATCGTTGGGGTCATCACAATCAGTCCAAGTTTAGTACCCCGCAACAGGGCGGGTTCTTTGATACTGGGATGTGGATGGACGACGGTACCCGACGAAAATTTGCGATCAGAGTCGCTGCAAAGGAGTGCGAGCGTTCCGCCATGGTCGAGATGTGGACGGATGAGTCAAAGCAGTTGCATCTGCGGCTTTTGAACTACCTCAACTAGAGGGCATTGGGGCGGCGCTATCGCGCGGTGAGATCAATTTCTATTGCTGGTCGACGGCATCGCGGCGCCGAACGATCTAGGCCTGAGCGATGTGGCGCCGGCGGGTGTAACGATCTACTCGGACAGCCGAGGACGTACGCTTCAAGACGGGAAATTGGCAATCCAGTTCAAGGTGGCGCCGCCGAGCAGAATGTATTGGGCGGACCGACCCGCAATGCGCGTCATCCAAGCTTTGCGTTGGCTCAAGGGCTTGCTGCCAACAGAATGCCATCGAGTCCGGATGCAACTCGCTAGGTTGCTCGCCGACCCGACCCAGGCATGTCGATTCGTCGGGGTCTCTGCGAAGGACTTGGGATGCTCCCGATCTGGATGCAAGCCTCTCTGTGCACGGTACCGACTTTTGAGTTGGCTGGGGATGCGTTACGAGCTGCAAACGCGAATCACTCGTCGCGCATTCGGGGTGTGCGCGTTGCAGAGAGAGCCTGTCTCGCCGTAACGTTACCTGTGCAGCCTACGCCGGGTCACTACACAGCGGACTTACAGCAAGAGCGAATGCGCAAAATTATTTCTCACTGTCGCAAGCCCGCTCCCATCGCTCGGGGGACGTAACCATATGCAACCCAAGTTGTTTTGCGGTTTCGATCGGCAGGCGCAAAACCACATCGGCGCCATCTTGCTCGCGTGTACTTAATACCGTGCTAACCCCGCAAAGCTCCAAGTACACGACACCTGATTCGAGTACTTCCTCATAGAAATGCCACGCCGGTTCATCACCCTCGGAAGGGTGATAGGCGAGGGTCGCTTTGGTGCTCATGGAGTGCCTCTCATGCTATCTGGATAAGACCTGATGGAGCAGGCCCGCTAAATGGTGTGGTACGCGCTGATCAGCAGGTCTGTCCTTGGTATGAGGCCACATGACACTCTTCTGCGCCTGTGTTAGGTCTCTTACCTTGTAAAGGTGTACGCCGCCGAGTCGACGATGAAGTGGCACGCCGGCACGCCAACAGAAGAGGAGTTCACGACTCTTTAGCGAAATAGGGTAGTTTTGCTGTACAGCAAAACTACCCTATTTCGCTAAAGCAAAAACACGATAGGTGTAGCCCAACGCACTCATCTACCAGCCAAGAATCTGCCGAGCCCGTTTCATTACCCAATCTTGTTCAGCTTCTGAGAAGTCCCACTCACCTCGCCGGACCTTCAGCGCGAACCCTTTGCGCGCGCGCTCCAGGCAGAGTTCTTGGGTCAAGGCTGGATTCCCATCAACCTTACGCGTGCAGTAAGCAGCGAACTGTTTTGCCAGGTCCTCGCAACCTTCGTATCGCTCCAGCCATTCGTCGTCGGTGAGCCCGTTGACGTACTGGCCATTAACCAGCCGTACGGCGAGTTTCGATTGCGCACCGGACAAGGAGGCTTGAGGCATATCCCGCGGAAAATCAGTTGGAATCGTACGATTCGACATAGCATTCTCCTCACGGTCCATTGGGGTCAAGCCGACTGACGTGTCTCTCGGTATGTGTCTTCCGCTTGCCTGGCTGCTGCGGCAAGTTGGTCTTCGCTAGAGTCTTCTGCTGGCACGTTGTCAGCGTCGGGTTGGTTCTGTGACGACGATGGAGGCAATTCGTAGGCGGCGCGTTGTCGCTCATCTAACTCAGTCTCGCGCAAAGCCTTCGCATTCTGTTTGGCGTTGGTCACGCTGTTGCCGATGGCTCCGGCATAGGGGTTTCCTCGCCCTTGCTCGATAGCGTTGATGTTCTCCTGCTTGGTGGTCGTCAGCTTGCCGGAGGATTTTGTGCGTTTCTTCTTGAGAACCTCTTCGCTAACCGATTCGTCGAAGCGTACAAACTCATGTGCCTTCCATGAAATCTGTCCGAAGCGACGCTTGTCCGCGTCCACCATTTCAATGTCGAACACGTTTTCATCGCTGTCTTTGCACGACAGCGAATCCGAGAAGGGTCGGGTTCGTTTGATGCCGACCATCAACGGTGGATTTTTTCCCGGCAACTTCGAGTATTCATCCCAAAGAGCGGTTAACCTGTCGGCACTGTATTCGGCATCTTTGTGTTTGATGAGGCCCTTCCGGCAGGGTACGTATTTCCATTCAATGAGTGCATCAAACAGTTCTCTCTCTGACCAAACTCGGGCAGCTTGCCCACGCCGCAAAGATTGGCAGTACTGATGTATCGAGTTCGGCGTGATGCCCGTCCTTGCCGTTCGCATGGCGGCGGAGCGAAGCTTGCGCTTGCTATACGTTGTATTAATATGGTTGATCGCTTTCAAGAGAAGGCGTTCGAAGTCGTCGAGTGCCATCGGTTTAACGTTCCGTCGAAGCTTCCGCTTTATTTTCTCCAGTAAGCTTTTGTCCCGGGTGTACCCTCCCTGGGTCTCCTGAGCCATTAGGTGAATCATGGTTCTGTTCAGTCGTTCTCCCATACCTTTCAGATCGCCTCGCGCACCAGGCGGATTGAACATGATTCCCCCAAGTCGCTCTACTGCCGCACGGACGACTTTCGATTTGCCGGGGCCATTGTCTACGAAGACGCCGTCTATGTTTCCCGTCAAGATCCCGGGCAGTGGCTTCAAGCCAAGCGACGCGGCGCGGTCATTCGCTATCGGAAGAATGGAAGCGATGATGCATCTCAGATACGCCTCCTTTACTTCACCCTTCAGGGATATCTCATAGCTTCGTACGCCCCCAGACAACCTCGAAACTCCGAAGATGATCCAGATATCCATCGGCTCCATTTTTCCGTTGACTAAGGCTCCGACGGGAATCTTAGGTCGAAACCCATCGAAGTCCAGTATCTCTAGCGCACCCTGAGTGAGGTCGCTGGAACTGCCTGTCCTCGAGTCAAAGTACTGCGCTGTTGCGACGTGTCCGAAGCGCTTTTCCAAGAGATCGTGCTCTTGCACGATCCTCTTATAGTGATATTGAAACTGACCGTAACTTAGTGCTTGCTTTGCGCTAACCGTACTGTTCATTCGCTTAACAGTAGTGGCCAGCGAAACCTTGTCTTCGGCCCATTCCGTCAACAGCGCCTTTTTCATTCGTTTGATGTCTCTTGGGTCGACACGTTTTCCACGCTTGAATTCGACACCCTTCACACGCGCCCTCGCACGGTTCAACTCTTCCTTAGTCGACAAGGCACCAGGCTTCATTGCGGGCGCAAGCCGAATCTTTCCGGGGCCTCCTTGCAACGGCGTCAACGAAAGCATGGAGTGTTCGCCGCCGCCATACCACATATATCTGGTGAACAGCTTCAGTAGGTGTGGACGGAAGCTCGCGTTTTCTCCTAGCTTTTCGACCATCTGTCTGATTCGCTCAGCGCGAATCTGCGAGTCCCAGAATATGTAGTCGTTGACAATGTAGTCCGCCTCTTGCCCAAGCCCAGTCGTATCCACCATCAGAAGGGCGTTGACTAGCGCCACGCGTTCACTGGTGCCAACGAGCATGCTATCTTGGACCTCGCTAAGTGGTGGTTGCATACATCGAGGCCTGATGGGTTGCGAAACGGGCACGATCCGCGCAAGCCAATCCTCCGTTGCCGTGAACGAGGTTGGCATTCGGCATTTTGGTGGTCTCTTGTCGAGGGTGATGGCTTGAGCGTGCAGTGTCCTTGAGTTTGGTTGCCACGCCACCGCTACATATGCCTTGCCTGGCGTGTCGCCCGCCAGTGCGAATGCAGAGAACCGCTCCAAGTTTGCCGGCCATGTTTCTCTGTGGAGTTCGCGCAGATGCGCAATCAAATGCTCATCGCCGACGGGAGGCAATATTCGAGCGACAGTCATTGATTGCTCCTCGCTACTCGTGTAGCAAATAGACGGGCAGATCGACCCGCAGTGGGTGATTCGGATCCAGGCGTAGGAATCCAAAGCAGTTGGCGACGGCAAACAGCTCGAATACGCGATCGGCCGGCATTCCAAGATATCGGGCATGCCGCGTCAGAACTGAATCGAGCGTTCTACTCTGCGAGCAGGTCATGAGACGTGCTGCGAAGGTGCGCGCTTCGTCGTATCTGGTCCATACGTCAATGTTGGTGATCCATGTTCGCATCAGCGCGTGGTTTCCCCACATCAGTTTGCTGAACTGGTCTCCTCGTAAGAGCTCCCATGTCCACCCGCGTTCGGCAAATTTGGCAAGCTCCCGCTCCTGTCTCTTCCAGTCTTGGTCAGAAAGCTGATGTCCAGCGTCCTTTATTGAGACACCGTGGTAGTGCAGACGATTGTCAGGAGGGAGCACCAAAGTCAGGACAATGTCGTAGGTCATGACTGCGGAGACTGGCATACGCGAGCCGCGTAACCTTGCGCGGTTGTAGGCCTCTTGATCGTAGACGGGATACTGATCGCGAATGTCCACCACATAGGGATTGAACCCGAACGCGAACAGGGGCCGCATCTCATTGAGAGACAGGGCCTGGTGGGAACGTCGGAATTTCACCGCACTGAAGCTGGCCCGCGTTGCCCAACTTATATCGGCCGCGCTATGTAGTGGGACATAGGCGTGGCCGTGCGGTACTCCAAAGGCATCGCGATTGGGCAACGCGACGTTTCGAGGCGTCACAAACGGCACGTTCAGGTTCAGGATTTGCATGACCGACGAAGAAACAACGTGTGGCGTTGCCAGAGAGCGTGCACCTCTTCATCCGTGAGCTGGTCAATTTCGTCGGCTCTTTGAGGTTGCCAACCAGGGACGAGTCCCGCCCGAATTTTTTCGGGCAGCTGGCGCCTATAGAACATCACCCACGTCTCGAGGTGTGTTTCAAGCGCCGCCGCTGTTTTGGGGGAGTGGTTACGCACGCCGGCATGCTGCCAGGAATTGCGAAGAGGGTGATCTGTCATCAAGCGCTGCCTCGAGAGGCGATAGGGCGCACCAGCCTCTATCAATTGTTGCGCTTGCCTTTCGATGTGAGTGGCTGCAGACGCGTCTAATGCGTGCGAAATATCTCTCTCGTCAAATCGCACGCCATGCGCACGAAGTCGTTCCTGCGTCGCAGCCAGCGCATTCATGGATGGCAACTGTGCGCGGAGGCTCGAATGAGAAAGATATGGGTGTTTGTTACGCAAAGATTCGTAGAGCAGGCACGTCTGAGGAAGGCGCTGGATTGACTGGGCCAACCAACGAGCCCTTGCTTCGGCACTGTTTCTATGCTTTGTTGGCTTGCCCGCTGCTAGAGAGAGGTCTGGAGCAGTAGTGGTCGAGCCGAGCGCAGACTCGATCTCCTCCCAGTTTCCAAACATCGCAAGTAGTACGAATAGCGCGTGAAACGGATTGCGAAGAGTAGTTTGACCAAGAAGGAAACCATTGACCCTCCTGCTTTTGAAAGGAAACCGAAGGCTGTCACCCAACTTACCAAAGACTGGGTTCAAGAACGTCTGGATATATCGTTCCCACTTTACTTGCCGTCCTTTCACAATCCCCAGTTCGCGCGCTTTCTGGCATGCCACGGCTGCAATGAGCTGCCCATCAGCATGCGGTGCGAAGGTCGCATCGAGTAAACGGTGCCAGCCGATTGCGAGTGCCAGTTCGAGTCGCTCAAGTGCTTTGCCGCGAAGGTGTTCGCGTCGCCTTAACGGCCCACCACATACGCATCGGCTACGAGGTCCTCCTATGGCCATTGAATTTCCGAAGCCGTGATAGCAGGAGCCGCAAAAATCGTAGACGGCTGTGCTGTGCCTTGGGCACAGATGGACGTGTCGCATGAGTAGGTCTCGACGCCAGATCCGATCTCCCGTTGGGGCAATGTCTTCGTCGAGGCAATCGAAGCAGACGCCGGGGCTCCAGGCAGAGCGGGCTAAGTCTCGATGCCTACTCGACATCAGGCCAAGTGTCGCCGTGATGCCGATAATCTCGGTGCCTGTGTGGTGCCGAAATTGAAGATCCTTGTCTGTTGGCGATAGGAACCGGTTGAAGCCAGGGACAAGTGTGTTGTTGGCTAGGACCGAATCCAGAGAGCCAACGCAATCGCCCCATAGCGGAACGAGCTCTTTCAGCCGTGTGGGTAAGAACCACGGCACGCGTCTATTGTTAGAGCCCAATAGTTGCCGCATCGGTGCTCGTAGCGCTCGGCAGCGTTGCCTTGAAATAAATCCAGCAAAAACCTCATCCTTACAGATCGACGAAGCAGCCAACATGCCGCTCAGAGCATGGCCGTGAGTTTGCATATGGATGTGACTCCAAAGATATTGGGACGCTACGCGCGGGATCGGGGCATGATCGAGTTTTGCTTTCGGTCACTTCTCAAGCGGGGTTGATTGTTGTCAAGCCATTGGCGGTCGTTCCGGTAGAGCCACATCCATAGCGCCGATGCGCTCGTGCGGACCGCCTTGCGAGTTCGTCCGGCCTGATTCGCTTGATGTGCGAGCCACAAACTTCGCATCTCCATGGTCCGCTGAACCCTTTTTTCTGGCGAGGTGACGCGTGAGTTTCGTCTTGTGGTCGCAGTTACCGTTATGGGCGCTACGTATTCGATTCGCGAGAGGGCCGCGCCTAGAAGCGCCGCTCCCGTCGGGTGAAGAAGATTTCTTGGATGTTCAAGGTGCCGCAGCACTTGCGGTAGCAAGTTCCCTGAAGATAGCCAGGTGTTGAGTCTCATATCCTCGAATCCTGCCGAGAAAGTCGCGGTGACATCCTTGGTGAGGGCACTCAGTCTCAGTTTTCCATCTTCTGCGACATAGCCGCGGTCGCGTAACGCGCGGCCTATAGCTTCCAGCGCACCGTAACTCCTTGCACTCTCGAGCAGCTCTGCAGAGGCACTTCCCAGGATCACGCTATTGCTTCGTCGTGCCCTGTTGGACTGTGCGAGGAAAAGCAATTCATTCCTGCTGCAAGATGCGACGACTTGCAATGGACACCGATGAATGGGGCACCTTGTTAAGTACGGAAGGCAGTGCAGCGTCAACGAGCAGCGTCTACCCGTCAGTTCTAGATTGATTCTCGAGCATTCCGGGCAGTCCATCCCATAGCGATTGGCGGCCTGAAGGTGGATGGGTGGTGCGGGGCAACACAGCCGCCCTGGATTTCCATCGCAGGCTTGCATTGTGAGCTTTGCTGCCGCACAGGGGCGCATGCACCCGAGATAGAAGGGAAAAAGCGTTCTCTCGCCCAAGAGCTTGAGCACGTCTCCATAGAAATCATCGGTCAGTGCACAGAACAACCGCAACGAACATGGCAGAGTCTGCAAAAGAGGCGCGCTGCTTCGAAGTGCAGCAACTCGAAGTTGCTGGATCTTTGGGTCGAGCGTGGTCGTCGCGAGCGCTGCCAGAAGGCTGACAGCGGTCTCGAACGGCGCCGGAGCGTACAAGATTTTGAACATCATCTGTTCCTATGGAGCGAGCTCTGGAACAAGATGCGTCGATGACAGCTGGCTCAGGGACAGCCAATCGCTGTGTCGAATCAAACTAGCCTTCGTGTATTTACCCCCTCTGTCGATCTGGCGTACTGCGGAGACTTCGCCTTCGTGCAAGGTAAGTGCCTGAGCGCCGTATGTCTGGAGCATCTCGGCGCTGAACTTACGTACACCTAGGGACAGCAGATGCAGCGCAATGTTGGTGAGGGCGGATGCCAGCAGCCCCGGATATCCCAGTGTCAAGTCATATGCTAAGGGGGGAAACCATAGTGGCATCTCTGTAACTCCCGCTTCGCGCAGCGTTGCGTCGAATTGCGCTTTGCAAATGTCAATCCAGTGTTTCTCTGATGCCTTCCGACAGCGGGTTATCTCGATTAGCCCGTTTGGGGCGAGAGTTCCCGTTGCGCTGGAGAGTTTGGACAACCCGAACACTGCGGCTCCTGGCGTCGCAAGACATAGCACCGGGATGCCAGTGGCACGTGTGAACTGAGCAAGCGCTTGCCACGTCGAGTCCGATGCTCGTGCCATCGAGCGATCGACGCCAATGCCTTCCACAATGAGTAGGCCGAGGTTCGAGGCAACGCCAAGCGCAGCTACGGCAGAGGTGACACGGTTCTCTCGGAAGACTGGATTGCCAAAATGCCTCGCATAGTTGGTGTTGAAGGCTGCATCGAATGCTCCGACGAACGCGTGTGCAAAACCGGATATCTTGCCTTCGACTGGCCACTGAACGCGCAACGATCGGAGTTGGACATACTGGGCAAAGCCGGTACTGGTTCGCACTCGAGTCATCACAGGGCCGCGTCCGACAGCAGACTCGATCGCATCGGCGAGGCAGCGTCGTCCCATGCGCACCGGCGCGGCGACCACCATGCCACTAGGCCGTGCTCGCGGAGCTATCCCAAATCGAGATGGTGGTGTTGCAGTATGTGGAGTTGATCTCGGATGGAGGAAGTCTGCCGCGGCGATGGCGTAGTCGCGGTAAACGGCAGTTGATAGGTCCCTATCAAGATACGAGCTACGTATTTGCGCCACGACAGCGATGAGAACACGTGCGTGTGTTGCTGTGGGGACGTAGACGCTGGCGGCCCGCCGCAAGATCCTTTCCTCGCGCGACGAGACGGAAGCTTCGTCTAATCTCCGCTGATCCATTAGCCGCATAGCTTGAGAAAGACTTGGTAGGGGGGGAGCGTTTGCCAGGAGGGGATTGTCATGAACCACCAAGCCTTCTGAAGTGGTGGTAGTGAGATTCGGGTCCTTGCTGGAGGAATTGCTATCCACGGGCCTTGTAGGAATTGGGATTAATACAACCAGAGGGGCGAGTAAGGCTCGTTCAAACTGACATCAATTCATTTGCAACTGTGCCGCAATGTGTGCCAAAGAACGAGAGGCCGGCAGAGCTGCTGCAATGTAGAGATACGCGCCGCCGGGTTGTTTGAATGAGGAGTGCTTCTTTTATCTAAATTCCAATAGATAAATGGAAAAGATTTGTTCTGATTTCAATCGATGTTCGCTGGGTTGTCGAGGCTTGGGAAAAGTATAGGTCTCTGGTCGAATTGATTGGCGTGAAAATCGAATTTATTTTGTAACAGAATGGCTTTAATTTGAATATTTAATATTTATGAGATGAGCAAAGATATTCGTTAGTGTTCGCGTTCCCAGTGTTGAGAACGTAGGCCTGCATGCAGTGAGGCTTACCGTGCACTAAGTTGGCTCGAACCAACCCCAGCTATGTGCGCCGAAAATTCAGTTTCAACGTTGAAACTATATGGCCCATGGATCACTATTTAGGTGGGGTTATGAATAATCCACTGAGGTGACGCAGAGGCGGACAAAATCGTTGAGTCAGATCTTGTTTGGTAGGAGGGCGGGGGATTGTGGTGGGTGTTTGCTAATGATTAAATTGCGCTAATTTTTAGGCGCGAAATTATAATATCGTTGTGCTAATTAAAATTAAATAATAATTAAGAGCGAATTTGCGGAGCCTGTGAGGCTTCGTTTTATGTCTGGAATCATCAATTTCATTGGGGCGTCCCCAGCTATTCTCGCGAAGCGTGGACGCAGGTAATTGCGCATCCCACTTAATGAGGTTGCTAGGATTCTTGGCGCCCTCCCGTACCGATCGCCGGAACGGCTATTCGGATCTTTGAGAGGCCTCATCCGGCCGTACTCAGATGGACCGGTGCGAGTAAAACGCTCGTTGCATTCAGTGGCCGCTCCTTCGTTTTGTGAGCAAGGGGCGGCTCTCTAGGAGCTTAACTACACAATCCGCCGGCAGGGATCGATAGGCGTTTGTCGAACGAAAATGAAAGCATGGCCCATCTATATTGGGCCATGCTGGGTCGCTGCGATATTAGGCGATCAAGAACTTGTCGCGGTTTTTGCCGATCCATGCCGGAGCACGGCCACGGCCAGACCATGTAGCACCGGTCTTTGGATCCTGGTACTTCGCGGCAACGGGTCTCTTCTTGGCAGTGCGGCCACGCTTGGACGTGAGCCCGATGTCTTCTGCCGTCAGTCCATATTCGTCAACGATCTGGCGCACCTGTTGGATCACCGCTTCAAGTTCCTTGAGTCGAGCGCCTTCAAGCTGTTCCTCCAGCTTGGCTTTTTGAGCCAGCAGTTCCTTGTATGTCGCCATGCCTGTTCCTTATCAGGTTTTTTGGAAATACGATCATAGCGGGACACGAGCAATCAAGCTATCAAGAGGCTTTCGGGTGCTCGCCGGCGGATCTTAAGAGGATGCAAGCGCGAGGAGCTGGGCACCTTCAGGCACTTGGTCGCCGACGCCATACAGGATTTCGCTCACCACGCCGCCTGGTTATCACCCACCATGCGCCATTGAGGCAAACGGTGGCCCCCAATACCGAGATGATCCACTCACGCCGGCATACGCCAGTAGTATGGAGAGCGTTGTTCAGCTAGCGAGCCTATGGATCTATGGCCATATGCATGACAGCTTTGACTATACCGTGGGCGAATGTCGGGTTGTCTGAAACCCACGGGGCTACGTCCCTAAGGGGCGGGGTTCAGAGAACGAGTCCTTCGAACCCAGATTCTTCGTGGCGATTTAGTACTACCTTGCAGATCGCTGAAGTGACTCACCTGTACGCGAGATCCCGATGGCGCAAGTGACGAAGACGTATAAGCGAGCGATGACTGCTTTGCAGCGTCAGCCGTCCGTCTCATGATCGAAGTGGTGCCCGAGCCCTCCCGTCTAACGTCAACGATCAGTGGGTACATCACCCTTAAGGACCATGCGCAGGCACTACTGGATGGTGTCAGCACGGAGGTCGGTCGCATCGGCTCGCCATCATCTGCCCGCCATGCGCCGAAGATCCACTAGCTTGTCGAACGTCTCTCCATCCAGCAATTCAAGCTCGATCGCCGCTTCGCGGGGCGGGATACCCCGATGTGCGGCATGACGCGTGATGGCAGCCGCCTTGTCGTATCCGAGCACCGGGCTCAAAGCCGTCACAGCGAGCAGTGGACTTTGCAAGTCGCGCGCCAGCCGCTCTTCAGCTGGCCGGAGGCCGGGGATGAGACGGACGGCCACCACGTTGGCGCTGTCCGCCAGCAGCCGGATCGACTGCAGGACGTTATAGATCAGCACCGGCTTTGCTACGTTCAGTTCGAAGTTGCCCGATGCGGCCGCCATCGTCGCTGTCACATGGTTGCCCATCACCTGCATAGCAGCTTGGACCATGACCTCGGCGATGGTCGGATTACGCTTGCCGGGCATGATCGACGACGTCAGGCCGTCTTCTGGCAGCAGCAGTTCGCCAACGCCGGAGTTAGGACCGGAGCCCATCCAGCGCACATCATTCGCGATCTTGGTGAACGACGCGGCAATCACGTTGAGCATGCCGGAGAGTTCGAGCAACGCATCGTGCGCGGCCATACCCTCGACCTTGCACATGTTCGGCCGGAACGCCAGGCCGCTTAGGCGGCTCACCTGCTCGCAGAAGGCACGGTCGAAGCCGTGGGGAGCGTTTAGGCCGGTCCCGGCCGCCGTGCCGCCCTGTGGAAGCACGAGGAGCCGGGGCATCGTATCGTGCAAACGCGCCAGCGCGTTGTCGACCTGAGCCGTGAAGCCGTCGAAGGCACGGCCCAGCGTAGTGGGAACCGCATCCATCAGATGCGTCCGGGCGATCTTCAACACGTCGGCGAAGGCCCGGGCGCGTTCGTGCAGGCTGTCGCGCAAGCGGCCGAGCGCCGGCACCAATCTGTCCTCCAGCTCGATGGCCGCCGTGATGTGCATCACCGACGGAAAGCTGTCATTGGACGATTGTGATGCATTCACATGTTCGTTCGGATGAACTGGCGACTTCGTGCCCAGCGGCTGCCCGAGCAGTTCGTTGGCCCGGTTCGCGATCACCTCGTTGGCGTTCATGTTCGTCTGCGTGCCCGACCCCGTCTGCCAGATGGTCAGCGGGAAGTGCGAGTCGAACCGGCCGCAGCGCAGTTCTTCTGCTGCTGCGATGATGGCTTCGCCGAGCCCGGTATCAAGCCCACCGCAGTGCATGTTCGCATGAGCGGCGGCCATCTTGTGCAAGCCAAAGGCGTGGACGAGGCTGTCGGGGAAGTGTTCTTCGCCGACCTCGAACACGGCCAGCGCACGCTGCGTCTGTGCGCCCCAGTAGCGGTCGGCGGGGATGTCCACCGGGCCGAAAGCATCACACTCCGTGCGGTATGTGGCCATAGTCAATTTAGCGAGAGTCGCTTCTAGTCAGGCACTCGTCGTCGTGCGCTGAACTGGAATGCCAGAAGAATGGGGATTGGCCGCGTTCGCGTCGTCACCCAGCAGGGTGCCATCGTCGAGCGCGGCGTCGGCCGCTGCCATGTCGGGATAGCGCTCGGGATACAGGTGACGTTGCGCGGTGTCGGCGTCGAAGGTGCCGGACCACTTCGCCACAACCACCGTCGCTACGCTGTTGCCAATGGTGTTACAGGTCGCAATGGCCATAGACAGGAAGCGGTAGACGCCGAAGATCACAGCCAGACCTTCTACCGGCAGCACGCCGGTCGATGTCACCGTCGCAGCAAACACGACGAAGGAGCCGCCGGACACCGTTGCCGCGCCCTTCGACGTCAGCAGCATCAGCACGAGGATGCCGAGCTGATGATCCAGCGTCAGCGGCACACCGTAGGCGTGGGAGATGAACATCACGCCCATCGCCATGAAGATCGATGTGCCGTCGAGGTTGAAGGCGTAGCCGGTAGGCAGCACCAGCCCAACCGTCTGCTTGGCGCACCCCAGGCGCTGGAGCTTGATCAGCAGGCGCGGCAGCGCACTTTCCGACGAAGCCGTGCCAAGCACGATCAGGATCTCGTCCTTGATGTAGCGCAGGAAGCGCCACAAGCTGAAGCCCGCCACCTTCGCCACGATGCCAAGCACGACAGCGATGAAGAGCACCACCACCGCGTAGAAGCTCAACACGAATTGCGCCAGCGCGACCAGCACGGCAGCGCCGTTACTGCCCACCGAGTAGGCCACCGCGCCAAAGGTGCCGATCGGCGCCAGCTTCATCACGAGATTGATGAAGGAGAACAGCACTTCGGAGAGGGTGTCGAGGCCCTCGTTGATCTTCGCGCGGCGCGTCTCCGGAATGGCCAGGATCCCGATGCCGACCATCACCGCCAGCACCACGACCTGCAGCAGTTCGCCCTTGGCAAATGCGCCGACGAAGTTGTCGGGCACGATGTGCATCATGAACTCGAGGAAGCCTTGCGGGGCTACCGCTTTTGTCGCCGGCGCGGCGGCGCTGGCCGTGACGTGGGCCATCCCCTTGCCGGTCTCCAGCAGGTTGCCCGCGAGCATACCGACCACCAGCGCGATGGTTGAAATCACCTCGAAGTAGAGGATCGACCGCCAGCCCACGCGCCCGGCGCTCTTCACGTCGCCCGCCGATGCGATGCCGTGCACGATGGTCAGAAACACGAGGGGCGCCACACCGGCCTTGATGAGCGACAGGAACATGTCGCCCAGCAGCTTCAGCTTCGCGGCAAACGCCGGAAACGCAAAGCCGACGGCGATGCCGAGGATCAGCGAGACAAGCACCTGCGTGCCGAGCTTGCGGTACCAGGGAAGCCGCGGCGCAGTAGGCGGCACCGCAGGGGTCGGGTTCGATGAGTCTTGCATGATGTCTTCCTCCACCGGGACTTGCTTCAGGCCACCTTGTTCGAGAGTTCAATGGCGCGATCGACCATTTGCGGGGCGAGGCCGAGATAGTTGGCGGGGTCGCACAGGTGCTCAATGGCTGCCCGGTCGAAATGCTTCGTGACAGCGGGCAGCGCGCAGAGCGCGTCGGCCAGCGTGCCGCCGGCTTCGTTGACGGTGCGGCAAGCGTCATACACCACGTCATGAGCCTGCTGGCGGCCGATATGTGGCGCCATGCCCATCATCGTGGCCTCGGCCACGATCAGGCCGTTGGAGATACCGAGGTTGTGCTGCATGCGGGCGGTGTCGACGATCAGCCCACCCAGCGCGAACTTCGCCTGGTGCAGCGCGCCGGAGGTCAGGATGAAGCTTTCCGGAATGGCGATCCACTCGGCGTGCCACGGGCCGGTGGCGCGCTCGAAGTCCTGCACCATCGCATCGACCATCAGCCCGGCGTGCTGGCGCACGGCCTTCGAGGCTGCCAGCATCAGCTCGCTGGAAATCGGGTTGCGCTTTTGCGGCATCGTGCTGCTGGCGCCACGGCCCTTCACGAAGGGCTCGTAGACCTCTGCGAACTCGGTCGACGCCATGATCATGATGTCGAGCGCGATCTTGCCGAGCGAGCCGGTAACCAGTGCGAGCAGGTTGACCGCCTCGGCAAAGCCGTCGCGCGCCACATGCCATGTGGTGGCTGGCACGCCCAGGCCCAGCTCCTCTGCCAGCGCCTGCTGGATCGCAAAGCCCTTCTCGCCAACCGATGCCAGCGTGCCGGCCGCGCCTGCGAATTCCACCACTGCCACGCGCGGGCGCAGTTCGGCAATACGTTGCTGGTGCCGGTCGAACATCGCGAGCCAGATCGCGGTCTTGTAGCCGAAGGTCACCGGCAGCGCCTGTTGCAGGTGCGTGCGGCCGGCCATCGGCGTATTGCGGTGCTTAGCCGACAAATCGGCGAGAATGCGCCGCAGCTCGCGGATGTCGGCGTCGATGCTCTCGAGTGCGTCGCGCACCTGGAGGGCGACGGCGGTGTCCATGATGTCCTGCGTGGTCGCGCCCCAATGCACGTAGCGGCCGGCATCGCCGCACATCTGCACGAGTTGGTGCACCAGCGGCAGGATCGGGTAGCCGACGATGTCGGTCTCCTCGCGCATGTGGTCAAAGTCGATTCGCTCGATGCGCGATTCGCGCGAGATGATCTCGGCGGCCTCGGCCGGGATCACGCCGACGCGCGCCTCGGCCTTCGCCAGCGCGACCTCGACGTCGATGTAGCGCTGCACGAGGGCACCGTCGGCGAAGATCTGGCGCATGTGCTTCGTACCGAACGCGTCGCGGAACAAGGCGGAATCGACGACGGTGCTGGCGGCGGGGATGGCGTTGTAGGGCATGGTGCTACCTTGTGGTGGGGGGACGGGTTCGCTAATATGTTCGAACAAATGACATTAAATATGTTCGAACATGTTTGGCAAATCCGGGTTTACCCAATCCGAACGGAAAGTGATGTTGTCAAACCAGATGAGCAAAACCAACGCGGCGGAGATCGCCACACAACTTCTTGACGGGATCGCCACCGGGCGCTTTCCAGTCGGTACGCTGCTCCCCACGGAATTCGAGTTGTGCGAGCAGTTCAATGCGAGCCGGTACACGATCCGTGCCGTGCTGCAGGAACTACAGGATCAGGGGCTCGTGTCGCGCCGCAAGAACGTGGGCACGCGCGTGGAGGCGTCGCGGCCGCAGGCGAGGTTCCGGCCGACGCTTGCCTCGGTGGACGATCTCGTCCAGTTCGGCGTCGAGCATTCACGCCATGTGCAATCAGTGGGAACAGTCAAGGTGAAAGGCGAGCTGGCTCGCGAGATCGGCTGCGCAGAGGGCACGCCTTTACTGCGAATCTCCAGCATCCGTCTGGAGGAAGGCAGGGCCGATGCGCCGATGGCTTGGACGGACATCTATATCGATCCGGCGTACACGGATGTCGGCGAGATGGTGCGCAAATCGACGGAACTCGTCAGCGCACTGATCGAAGTACACCACGGTCGCAAGATTGCCGAGATCGAGCAGAGCGTGCGCGCCTCCACTCTGTCGGACGAACGCATCGGAAAGGGGCTTGGGCTTGAGCCTGGCGCGGCAGTGTTGAGAATTTCGCGCCGCTACCTAGACGCCGCCGGTGAAGCATTTGAGTTCTCCGTGACCGTGCATCCTGCGGACAGCTTTTCGTTGTCGATGCGGCTGAAGCGATCTGCAGGGTAGAGACTGGCTGGACTGCACTGTGCCGAAGGAGCGCGTTGACAGTCGTATGTGGAGGCGTCTCAGACGCTGACCATGATTCGCCAACTTCGCGCGGCCGTGTCAATGCCCCACTTTGGATGCGAGGACGAATGGATGAAATTGGCTGCGGATTCAAGTTGTGAGGGCCATAACACTGTCTCGCCAAAGCATGTTCTCAACTGGGCCCGTCCGGACCGTTTGGGGCGGCGCCTTCAAGGATTGATTTGCGACAGTGTTGTGGTGCTTGCCGAGAAGCGCCTTTGCAAGATTGTCCAGCAATGCGTTTGCGTCGCCGCTTACGTGCGCTCAGTCCGGCCTTGCTGTACAGCCGCCAGATGCGTTTGTGGTTAGCCAGCCCAGCCTCTCGTTTCAACAGCACGTGAATCCGGCGATAGCCGTAGCGACGCTTCTGTGCGGCGATGGTCATCATCCGACTAGTCAGCTCTTCATCGTCGATTCGGCGCTGCGATTCATAGTGAAACAGCGAACGTGAAATCCCCACCAGCCCGCAGGCCCGGGTGACACTCATAGCGCGTTCGGCCATCAATGTTCGGACCGCTTCGCGCTTGGCCTGCGGGCTTGCTACTTTCGAGACAGCAGGTCCTTCAGCGCGGCGTTGTCCAGCATCGATTCGGACAGCAAGCGCTTGAGCTTGTTGTTCTCCTGCTCAAGCTCCTTCAGGCGCTGCGCCTCAGAGACCGTCATTCCGCCGAACTTCGCCTTCCAGTTGTAGTAGGTCGCTTCTGAGATGCCGTGCTTGCGGCACAGCTCTGCCGGCTTCAGACCTGCCTCGGCTTCCTTCAGCACGCAAATAATCTGCTCTTCGGTGAATCGCCTCTTCATGACCGCTCCTCTTCGGAACGGACTCTACGTCGTCAGCGTACCAATTGCGGGGAGCAAGTCACCGTCGCTCTGACGCATCCGTCGCATGGAACGAGGCAACTGGTTGATGCCGCAATGATGTTGGAGAAGATACGGTTCAATCCAACCATCACGACGAACTCCATCGCCATCCTGAAACTCTTTGCGAAGAGCGACTTTGGTTACAGCTTGCTAACACCGTTCTCGATTGCCACTGAGCTCGCCGCTGGTGAACTGAGAGCAATTCCAATCGACAACATCGCCCTCCGTAGTTCCGAGGCGTAACTGCTGACGCGAGTCGGTCGGGAGCTTTCCGCCGGGGCTAACCGCCTGCTTCAGCAGCTCAGCTCCCAGATGCGAGCCTTTCAAGAAGCGTAGGGCCCTTGTCTCCGAGGTTCCACTAGAGGCCGGTCATAGGCATCAGTCTTTTCCGCGCAATCCCACTTAGCATGTGTTCATCCGGCGCATGTTTGACCTGCCCGCCGAACACAGTGATGGAATCAGCGTTCGCCAGCTTGTAGAGCACACAGGTATGAACATCAAGACCGCGCGCAAGTACCTTCCTCAGATCGTTTAATTGAGTCGGAGCCTCATTCCTGAGACGGGGGCTCACGTCGTCAAGACCAATAGCCATGCGATGGGTGATGTCCCGTCACGTGTTGGCTGACAAATCATCCGTTGTCGGCGCGGCAATTCACTTGTCAAATCCAAGCGTGGTTATTCGGGGTACACCGAATCAAGAAAGCCACCATTTGACAAGAGGAGACGCCGTGGCAGGAAGCGCTGGGTTGTTGGTTGTTCTATTTGCAGCGATCGCGTTGATCGTCGTGCTCATCGTGAAGGTGCGGGTTCACGCATTTCTGGCGTTGCTCGCCGCATGCTTTGTCGTCGGTTTTGGCTCCGGTATGCCCTTATCGAACATCGTGTCTTCGTTTGAGAAGGGAGTTGGCGACACACTGGGCTTTCTCGCGGCGATCATTGGTCTAGGCAGCATTCTTGGCAAAATGCTCGAGGAATCCGGTGGGGCAGAACGCATTGCGCAGACGTTGCTGTCCAGACTCGGCCATCGTCGTGCCTCATGGGTCATGATGCTGGTGGGCTTTATTGCCGGCATTCCTGTCTTCTTCGAGGTCGGTTTTGTTCTCTTGATTCCGCTCGTCTACGTGGTCGCGCGGGAAACCAAGATCAACTTGCTTTATCTGGGCGTTCCGTTGGCAGTGTCTTTGATGGCGGTGCACTGCATGTTGCCGCCGCATCCGGCGGCCATGGCAATCACGGGCTTGCTGGGCGCCGATGTTGGCAAAGTCATCCTCTACGGCCTATTGGTCGGCGCACCCACGGCAGTCGTCGCAGGCCCTGTCTGGGTTCACCTCGTTTGCAAACGCGAGGGGTCAGAAGAGCAGAACGTCTTTCTCGAAGAGCGTGGTGAGCCGCATCGCCACGCCGGCAACCTGCCTGGTTTTGGCATCACGCTGTTCACGATTGCGCTTCCGCTGCTGCTCATGGTGGTGAAGACGATCGCAACTGGCTTGCCGAAGGCGTCGCTCGCGACCAAGGCCATTGCATTTCTTGGAAACCCGCTGATCGCGCTGATAGTTGCCGTTGTATTCGCGTATTGGTCGCTGGGCGTTCGCCGTGGCGCTGCAATGGCCGATCTGCTGCGGAGCACACAACGGAGTTTTCCGCCGCTGGCCAGCATTCTGCTGATCATCGGAGCCGGTGGCGCCTTCAACGGTATGTTGATTGATAGCGGGATTGGCAAGGTACTTGCCAACGAACTGGCGCAGTCCAGCCTTAATCCAGTCGTTCTTGCATGGTCGGTTGCTGGCTTGATGCACTTCGCTGTGGGCTCAGCCACGGTAGCGATGATGAGCGCAGCCGGCATGGTTGCACCGTTGCTGGTCAGCCATCCAGAGCTCAACCGCGAGGTGATGGTCATCGCAGTTGGTGCAGGTGCAATCGGTTGGACACACGTGACCGATTCAGCTTTCTGGGTGGTCAAGGAATACCTGGGTGTCCCGCTTTCTGAGGCCCTCAAGAAGTTCACCGGCGGAACTACGTTGGCGTCCGTCGTCGCGCTGGGTCTAACCCTGGTGCTGTCAATCCTAGTGGGTTGAGCGGTTATCCATATCGAAGCAAGGAATGCGAATCATGATTGCAGGACAATCCATTGAGCAGTGGTCGCAAGATCATCCGTTGATCCAAGAACTCATCGCGTTGACACCAGCGACCTGGTTTAATCCCGCCGTGTGTCCGACTGCCGAAGCACTGCCGGACGTTGGTCTCACGCAGCTAGATGTTGCTGATGCAAGCGCAAGGTTGGCGCGCTTTGCACCTTACATCGCTCGCGTGTTTGCGCAGACGGCCGTTACCGGTGGACTGATCGAGTCGCCAATTCGTGCGGTACCCCATATGCAGGAAGCGCTTGCCAAACGATATGACGTGACCTTGCCGGGTCAACTCTGGCTCAAGCTTGACAGTCACCTTCCGATTTCGGGGTCAATCAAAGCGCGTGGCGGCATCTATGAAGTGCTCAAGCACGCAGAAGACTTGGCACTGGAGCACGGGCTGTTGACCAAGGGCGACGACTATACAAAGCTGGATAGCGAAGAAGTGCGTGCTTTCTTTCGCAACTACCGGATCGCGGTTGGTTCCACCGGTAACTTGGGCCTATCTATCGGGATCATGGGCGCCAAACTTGGATTCCAAGTGACCGTTCACATGTCGGCCGATGCTAGGCAGTGGAAGAAGGACAAGTTGCGCGCGAGCGGAGTGACGGTGGTGGAATATGACTCGGATTACAGCGCAGCCGTTGCTGAGGGCAGAAAGCAGGCCGACCAAGATCTAACGTGCCACTTCATTGACGATGAGAATTCAAAGAACCTGTTTCTGGGATATGCCGTCGCAGCAGAACGACTGAAGCCACAACTGGCGTCTGCAGGCATCGTGGTGGACGCCCAGCACCCTCTGTTTGTCTATCTCCCCTGCGGAGTTGGCGGCGGACCCGGTGGCGTAGCATTTGGTCTCAAGTTGGCGTTCGGTGACGCAGTGCACTGCATCTTCGCGGAGCCTACGCATTCTCCGTGCATGATGCTTGGCGTCTACACTGGGCTGCACGATGCGGTGTCCGTTCAGGATTTCGGTATCGATAACGTGACCGCCGCAGATGGACTCGCCGTAGGGCGTCCGTCGGGTTTTGTTGGTCGAGCCATGCAGCGTCTCGTTGACGGCTATTTCACCGTCGCAGATGAGGAGCTCTATGCCTTGCTCGCCCTGCTGGAGCAAGAGGAAGGGCTCCGCCTGGAGCCGTCGGCCCTAGCGGGGGTACCTGGTATCGCTCGGGTCTTGGCACAGGAACAGCAGGCTTACCGATTTCGTATCCAAATGGATGATGCCGCTCAGAGGAATGCGACACACATTGTCTGGGCAACGGGCGGCGGTATGGTCCCAGACGACGAGATGGCGGCCTACTTGTCGAAAGGCCGTCAGTTGCTGGAAGTTGGGAGAGAAGTCACCTCTTGAATACGGATCACCGCAAGAACAGGGAAGACGCCACGGTGAAATGTTGCACTCGCAGCGACTGACAAAAGGGGCAAACATCATGTACAACCTGCCGCCGCAGATCGGTCATCGGTTAGATGGCACCCAGTTCGCCAATCTGCACACGTTCCTAGTGGCCGCCCGGTACCTGAGCTTTCAGAGGGCGGCGGACGAGTTATGCCTGACTGCGAGTGCCGTGAGCCACCGCATCAGACGCCTTGAGGACGCACTGGACATGCGTCTCTTTCAGCGTCTGACCCGGAAAATCACACTCACGCCCGAGGGCGAACGCATCTTCGGTATTTTGCAGAAGACCATGGGCGAGCTCGCAGAGGCATTTCAGCCCATGACGGAAGAAAATGTTGAGGGGCGAATTACCGTCTATGCGCGGCCGTCCTTGGCGCAGTGTTGGCTGGTCCCACAGCTGGCCGATTTCGCGGCGAAGTACCCGAAGTTGTCCTTGGACCTTCGTGTAGGCAACGACAACATTGATTTCCGAGCCCAGAACATTGACGTTGCGATCGACTATGCCAATGGCGAATTCCCCGGCCTAATCAGCCAAAAGCTCATGGACGAGCACATCGCGCCGGTTTGCAGTCCCGCTTATGCAGAGCAGCATGCTTTGCACGGTCAACCGGAGAATGTCATCGATTGTACGTTGCTGCATGATTCGCTGGCGTGGAACCATGCGGCATATGACGCAGAGTGGACGCTATGGGCAAGCAAGAGCTTTCCAGATGTCAGCCTGCCGGAGCGCAACTTTACGTTCGATCGCTCGGACCTCTGCACTATCGCCGCCTTGAACGGCGCCGGCATCGCGATCGGGCGTCAGAGACTGGTGCAGAAGCGTATTGAACGCGGGGAACTGGTGCTGCCGTTCGGCGCATTCTCTCAATGTAGCCCCTACAGCTATTATCTGGTGCGTCCTCCGTTACAGGATGTTCCGCTCAGAACATCGGTCTTCATTCAGTGGCTGAATGAGAAACAAAGCGACCTGCCGTAAAAGGACGGCGTTGTATGCATTCTCTTCAGCCTCGCAGCGGTTTCTCCCTCGTCGAAGCCTGGTAAGCACGTACCGAACACTATCCACCTGTCACGGCACGTATGTGAGGAGGGTGGCGACGTTTTTACGTCGCTTTTTTTCTCTTTCTGGACGACATAGGCAAGGCCATATCCACAATGTTAGGGCAGTCGTTACATTTGCGATAACTGTGCCGTTCCTGGTCAGTTAGAAAACAAAGCGTGCTTACGCAGGGCAACACGCTTGCCACTGCCAGCGCAAAGGGAACCAACCGTTCAAGCAGCGCACCCAATGTACTTGTCGCAATCTGCTCTGTCGGCGCTATTGGGTCTGCGCGGCCGACACATTTTCGAGATGACGCTTAACTATCCGGTTGTGCTGCCCCGGATGCTTGTCTGCGTCCTTGCATACTTTGTGGCGCGCTCGCATGGCGACGCATCGATGTACTGAGTGACAATCAAGCGTCATAGAGACGCGGCTGCCAGGCTCCTTCTACGGGGGATGAAGGCCGGCTTCTTCCGGTACCTGACCAAGCCGATCCGGCTCTGGGAATACATTGATGCATTGAACGCCGCGCTGGAAAGGCCGCGAACCGACTAGCCATGATCGACACAAAGGACATCCTGGCGGGCAACACATACAAGAACTGAACGGCCGGGTTCGCCGCCATGAAGGCGGCCTTCCGTGGACGCCACTACAGCGCCAAACTCGACCCAGAACAAGAGCGATAGCGTGAGCCTGATATGAGCTGGACCGAGAAGGGCAGTCAATGGCACTTTGGTGCAGAGGTGCTCGTACGTTGTCGCCAACTCGGATTGGCGTCGGCCCAAGCAGCCATGCTGCCGATGTATTGCGCCAATGTCTTGTCACATGCATCAGCAGCAAGCCAGCGCAAGGACGAAACACCCCGTTCAGAGCCGCCCAGCCTCAATGATCTGCTTAAGAAACTCTCGCGTACGAGGCTCCACGGGATCACCGAAGATTTGCTCTGGAGGGCCTTGTTCTAACAAATGGCCCTGCTCCAAAAACACAACCAAATCCGAAACCTCACGAGCAAAATGCATCTCGTGCGTGGCCAGGATCATCGTCATGCCGTCGCGAGCCAAAGCACGCACCATGTTCAGGACCTCCGCGACAAGTTCGGGATCGAGTGCCGAAGTAATTTCATCTAATAAAATCGCCTCCGGTTTCATTGCGATCGCGCGTGCGATTGCGACCCGCTGCTGTTGTCCCCCTGAAAGTTGATCTGGGTAGTAGTTAGCTCGATGCTGGAGGTTCACTCGCTTCAGCAATTCGTGCGCTTCCGCCTGCGCCTCGTTCTTGCTCTTGCCCAAAAGCTTGATAGGGCCTAGGGCAATATTGTCCACAACCGTCATGTGCGGAAAGAGATTGTATGATTGAAAAACCATACCAACCTTTCGGCGCAGCTGATTGACGTTTACACCTGGACCAGAAACCACATCGCCGGCGATTCGAACCTGGCCCCCATCAATTGCCTCTAGGGAATTCAAGCAACGAAGCAGCGTGGATTTTCCACTTCCGGATGCCCCAATTAACGTAACGACCTGATGTTTTTCTATGTTTAGATTGATGCCTTTCAAAACATCATGTTGGCCGTAGCTTTTTTTTACATCAAACAGTTCAATGAACGACATCATTTAACCCTTTGCTCTGACTTTGGTGCTGCGAGCTAGCATCCAGTCGACGAACCTAGTTTGAGGAATAGTAATGGCGACAAACAGCAGCGCTACTACGGTAACCGAGGATAGGTTGAAGTTAGCAGAGGCATAGAATTTGGCTTGGTTAAATGCGTCCATCGTTCCAATGATATTTACGAGCGACGTATCTTTTTGCAGAGCAATGAAAGCTCCAAGCAGTGGAGGAACAACCCGACGAATCGCCTGTGGCAAGATCACGTAACGGAGCGTCTGCCCGTAGGAAAAGCCTAGGGAACGGGTGGCTGACCATTGTGACGGGTGAATGGATTCGATGCCAGAACGATATATTTCAGCCATATATGCGCTATATGTCAGGGTGAGTGCAAGAATGGCGAAAAATTCCGGAGATAGGTCGCTAATAATGGGTACTTTCGCGATTGGCAATCCGAACCCAATAAGGTAGAGGATGATGATGGCTGGCACAGCACGCATCGTATCGATATACGCGATTGCCAATGCGCGCACCGGCTTGCCAGCTTTTCCTGGTACCATACGAGCTATGGCGAGAACAAGGCCCAAAATCAGAACAAAGAATTGGGCGACAATTGCCATCCATATGTTTAGCCAAAACGCTTTAAAGATGTCTAAGGCACTTTCGCGGATGAAATCCCAGCGGAAAAACGTCTTTTGAATGCTGGCGTTATTCATCGCAACGGCCAGCAGCAAAAGAACGCCAATCGACAGCGTGAACATGAGTCCAAATGCAATCAGCGCATCCTGACGCGCGAGTTCCGCGCTTGCACGCGAAGCCAGCACTTGTCCAAGCTTTGCCTCTCGTCCGCTGCGGCGAGAAGAAAACATAGCGCGAACCGCAAAGAAAAGAATCCCCACGCTTGCAGCCACTCCCGCGGTACTCAATGCAATGCCAATTGCATGAGCCGCATCGGTTGTGGCATTTCGAGCGATGTTGCCTCCAATGGCGGCAATAGCGATAAGTAGGCCCAGCGCCGATAGCAGCGATGCAACCGAGATTCCAAGACTTGGCGATGCGGGACTCAGCGTTCCCCTATTGGGAGCTCGGTCCATTGGTGCGGCTGTGGTTGTCATTTCACGCTCCAGAACGGAACGGATGCAGGATCCACACCGAACTTCGGTTGAAGGTATGCAGCGGAAAGCTCTTTGAGTGTTCCGTCCTGCGAAAACTCGCCAACCATCGAATCGATGGTTTTGGAATTGGGTGAGCCGGGTGGTGTAATGGCGCCGTAACCTTGGTCAATCTTGAACTGCGCCACAACCCGTACCATTGCGTTGGATGTCTTAGCTTGGGCTAGCGCTAGCGTTGTATCTGTGATGACGGCATCGATCTGACCAGCGATCAGGGCCGTGAACATATCCGGCTGGCTTTGATACACGGCCACACTTCGAGGTTTCAGAACATGGTTCACCCAATCTGATCCTGCATTCCCTTGGAGAACGCCGATTCGCTTTCCGCGCAGATTGGTTTCCGAAACATCCGAGGAACCCGTTGTTGCTACGCCGAGATTAGATGAGAAATACGGTCGAGAGAAAGTGAAAACTCGCTTTCTAGCGTCCGTGATCGTAATGGTTGCCAATGCAATGTCGTAGTTCGTTGCCGTACCGGAAATGAACTGGTCCCAGGCCATGTTCTTGATTTTCACATGGTGCAGACCTGCACGATAAGCAACGTTCGCAGCAAGGCAGTATTCGAAGCCACTATCGACTGCTGTTGGCGAGATGCCATTCCACCATCCTGGATTAGGAAGGACTGTACCAACTGTCAGAGTGTCCGCCTCTTGCGTTACGAGCGTAACGCTGCCAGGTTTTCCTGTCGGTTTGCAAGAACCGAAAGAGAATCCGTTTGTCGCCGAAGTGGCGGCAAAAGACGCTGAACATGCACTTGCAAGTGCAGCTGCAAGCAAGGCGGAGTTGATGAACGAAGAACGTTTCAGCACGACTATCTCCTAATAGCAATTACGACAAGGACGTAAGTGCTCGACGCTCCGCGAATACGGCGCAATGCCGCGCAAATGCTTCGAACAACTTACCAATTTGGGTCGTGTCAGCAAGCGATTCTTCGGGATGCCATTGGACGCCGACGCCCCACGCATGTCCGTCCAGCTCAATTGCCTCTACCACTCCGTCTGCTGCGAATGCAGAAATGATTAATCCGTTACCCAGTTGGTCCACCGCTTGGTGGTGGCCTGACCGAATCGCCATGTCGCACTCGCCAAAAATTTCCCCCAGCCTCGTATTCCGAAGTACTCGCACGCTGTGTCCAGTCATGAACGCGTTATCGGAAGTGGAGTTGTGCATCGTTTCGGGCCCAAGGTCTTGAATCAACGTGCCGCCAAGGGCAACGTTCAGAATTTGCATTCCGCGGCAGATGCCTACAAGAGGAAGCCCGGCGCTTACGGCAGAGCGAACGAGGGCAATTTCAAAGGTGTCCGCTTTGACGTCGATTCCATATGAGAGGCAACTCGCTGCTTCCTGCCCATACATTTCCGGATGGATGTCACCCCCACCGAGTATCACCAGGCCGTCATACAGACTTGTCAGATCCTCTGCGGCTTCGCACGAGGTTGCGGCATCGACAACGTCGGCATCCAACCCGGCGGCCGCCAGTTGATCGGTCACGCTCTTGGTTAGTGTTCGAAGCGTTGCGTTGAGCTCGGGCGACACCAGCTTTGAGTCCATGGAACCGGAAACCAAGACGCGAGGGTTCCGGGTGGCGCCGCAGTCGATGTTCGATATCATCTATACGTTAAAGTGTTGTACTATTTAAAACTCTAACATATAGATGTTATGGTCAAGAATTTTTCCGCATTAGGGCTTACCCCAGTAAGTGGGCAAAGTGCTCCAGAGGCCATTGTGCGGCGCCTCACAGAGAGGATTACGGCTGGGGAACTCAAGCCGGGGGACAGACTGCCTTCAGAAAGTGAACTCGCGCGTGCGCTTGGTGTTGCGCCAATGACGTTGCGAAACGCACTTGCGTCACTTCGCGAGCTCGGCTTGGTCGAAACGACCCGAGGCCGGCACGGAGGGACCTACGTTTCGATCGACCTGGCGGAGCGCCTAAGGGAGGCCGCCAAGGCGACCACGATGACGGTCGAGGAGCTTCGTAGCCTGACCGACTGGCGTAGAGCCATTTCGGGAGAAGCTGCATATCTTGCGGCTCAGCGAGGGACGGCCGAAGATTTTGCCGCAATCCAAGTTGCGGCAGACGAGTTCAAACGCTGTACGCCAGATGACCCGCAGCGCCGGATTGCGGACGCACGTTTGCATACGTTGATTGCGGAAGCATCGAAATCTGCGGACTTGCTCCAGCAAGAAATTCAAATTCAGAAGCAGCTCACTAAATTGATTTTGGCGCAGACGACTCCGTCACTGGCCAAGACAACGCGTGCAATGCAACATCATCCGCTTGTCGCTGCGATTCTTCGGAGGGATGCGGAGGGCGCTCGGCAGGAGACCATTGAGCACGTTGAATCGACTTATGACTGGGTGTTTAGCCTGATAACCACGTCGGGCGCCCCCGTGAGTCGTCGCAGGCGTTCAACAACTTAACCCGCGACAAGCTATGGCTGCGGTCTGGCACGAAGCGTGAGGCATTCTGTCGACGCACGGTGCTTCCCCGCGTCATCAACGTTCAGATGAACCGCGAGGCTCGTTCTTGATTGGTTGGGGGCGGCAGGCTCGATAGAGCCTATGCCGAGGCGCGGGGAAGGTGGTTCGCTCGCTGTTGCCCAATGCGGGCAAACTTTACAACTGAGTCCAAACGGTGATGCACGAGGTCTTCGAAAAAAGAGGGGGAGTCCCCCTCTTTTTAAAAGTAAGCGGTTAAAACCAATGCCTCAACCCGACTGCAACTTCAGTTTGGCTATTTCCGCCTGGGAGCTGAACATTCGCCGCACCACTTACGTGATTAAAATCCACTTGGGTGTAAACGCTTGTTCTCTTCGAGAAGGAGTACTCGGCTTCTGAGACAACTGACCACCTGACGCCATTGTTCCCTGGGGTTTTCATGGCGTCGCGGATTCTGTCGTAATAATAGGCTTCTCGCAACAAGATGCGAGGTGTCAATTGGTAAGACACCCCCGCAAAAAAGCCAGAATCTTTGCGCGCAACATCAGCCGTTCCACTCGGCGCTCCGATAATATTGAGTTGCGCATCGCCGATGCCAGCTAAGTCGTGGTTGTTTTGGTAGCCCGCGTACAAAGTTGCCGGTCCAATCGCATAGGATGCGCCGGCGCCAAACAGCCGCTGTACACCTGCTCCTGTTGAGCTTTTCGTTTGTTGGTAAGTTGACCCAATTGAGAAGCCATTTTGAGCGTATGAAATGGCTGCGCCAATTTGCGATCCCGTTGCTATGCTGCCTGGAACGCCGCCAACTCCATATTCCAATGCGACGGTTACAGGACCAAAGTCTTTACTATAGTTGATGGAGCTGGATCTGCGGACTTGATCGGTCCCATACCACCACGCCGTATTATAGTAAACGCCGACCGTCAAGGGGTCGTAGACCTGCATGGTATTGTAGAAAATAGTGTTTTGCCGCCCAACGGATAGTTTTCCATAGTCTCCAGAGAGGCCAACAAATGCAGCTCTGTCAAAAATAACTCCGTTTGATGCCATTGTTCCATCTTGGGGGTTGAAACCACTCTCCAATTTGAAGAACGCCTTTGTCCCGCCGCCGAGATCCTCGCCGCCAGTCAGCCCCCAGCGGCTGTGGTTAATTGCCCCATTAGACATCTGTAAAAGACTTTGTCCTTGAGGATTAGCATGATTCTGCCAAACCAAGCTAACATCAGCCACGCCATAAAGCGTAAGGTTTGATTGTGCATAAGAAGCGGAACTCAGTCCCGCAAGAATCGATGCCGCAATGGCACTCAGAGCAATCTTCATAAAAACGTCCCAGTTCTATTATCGATTTTTATTACATAAAAGGGCGTCCACCCCGTGTGAAAACACGGGCGTTGAACGCTATTCCACCTACATTGCCGCCCGCACGGCAAATAACCCCAAACGACGATTTCGGTAAGGCGAGATCACTTGGGCCGGTCGCGATGTAGACGATTGGGGCGCCCCTCCTCCTTCCTTCGTGTCGAGATGATCGCCCAGTAACACTCTAACATATAGAGGTTAACGTTCAATAAGGGAAGGGTACGTACTTACCCCAAGCCGATGACGTAAGTGCGTAGTCCGATGCAAACAGAACGCAGCGGTCAGCCTGTCCTCGTTCCCTCTAACGAGAAACAGAATGGGGTGGCAGGAGCGCTTGGGGGGCAAGCAGCTCAGCGCTGCTTGATGTTTGGTTGAGAGTGTCGAGCTGAGCGACGCCGGCAGTCCGGTGAGGAGCGTGCCAACCGGCCTACCTGCATGGGTTCGCTGGAATGTGGTTGGGCCGATACCAAGGGTTATCCGAGCTGCGCTGCGGTGGCGCTGGGAGCATGCCGTCAGAAGGGGGGCACGAACATTGGGTTGTGGAACAAGACACGGATACGTTCAAGAGGTGCTTACCGCCTTGGCTAAGGTTGCACTCTTCGAGAATCATCTGGAAGAGACGCAGCATGTTGATGCCCACTCGATCAAACATCATCCTCGCATTTCTGCCGGCAACCGACGACGGTAGTGGTTGCCGCCGCAATGAGAATTTCCATGGCTTCGTGCCGCTCTGCAAAGGTAGCGGTCAACAGGAACATCAGACCAAGGACGGGGCCAAGGGGCATCGCCGACTGCAGAAAAACGCTCACGCCGGTCTTGATTCAGGAACAACAGTCGCGCTGGCGAATTACTTAAGATCTGCGGCCTGCCCTCGGGATCATGATTGCTGCGAATTGGTCATCTCATGCGCGCCTCTAAACGATCCACCTACGGACTGCTTCGCATCTCGATCCTGCATCAGGACTCGCGGATTCATTTGATTCCGCTCGGCGCAACACATTCGCGCCCGTCCGTTAATGCAGTTTGATTACGGGCCTACTTCCACGCCCGAGCCACTGCGCGAACGCTTCGAGCACCGCATGCTTGATTCCAGACACGCCAAACAGATGCTTGCGATACAGCAGCCGGTACAAGCCGCTCGCTGCGGCACCGTTCACGATCAGCGCGCGAGACGACACGCCGCCGGTCTGATATGTTGCGCCCGCCTGCGCGAGCGACACGACCGTGCCCGCGTCGCGGAATGCGAAGCATGGCACCGCCTTGCCGGCCAAACGCTGCGCAAAAGCTTTGCTGAGATACAGGGCCTGCTGATGGGCGACCTGCGCGCGGGGCGGCAGGAAGCTACTGCTTGCAGTTGACGGGCACGCCGCGCAGTCGCCGAACGCGAAGATGCGCGGATCGTCAGGCGATTGCAGCTTGTTGGAGACAATCACTTGGTTAGAAGCACTCAGCGTGATGCCGTCGAGCGAGCGCAGAACCGACGGCCCCGCGACGCCAGCGGCCCACACAGTGATGTCGCTGGCCAGCGCGCTGCCAGCGCCAGTCACAAGCGAATCGGTTCGGACCTCGGCCACGTGGGCTCCCGTCACGACGTCGACATTGAGCCGGCGCAGCGCCACGTCAGTGCGAGCCGACACGCGTTCGTCGAGCGCAGGCAGCACGCGTGCGCTGCCCTCGATCAATCGGATACGGACGTCTCGCTTTGGATCTAACGCCTGGAAACGGTAGACCGACAACTGATCGACCGCGTGCGTGAGTGCGGCGGCGAGTTCGACCCCGGTCGCGCCCGCGCCGATCACATTGATGTTGACCGCGGGAGTGCTCTGCGGGCCGGTAGTTTCGAGTTGGTGATTGGCCTTCGTGCATGCGGCGAGGAACTTGCGACGGAGAGCCTCGGCATGCTGGACGTTTTCCAGCGGCAACGCATGTAGCGCTGCACCCGGCACGTTGAAGAAGTTCGTCACGCTCCCAACGCACAGCACGAGGCTGTCATAACGAACACGCCGCTGCGGCAGTATTTCCACACCTTCCTCGTCACGTACGGCCCCGATTGTCGCGAAGCACGCATCACGATCGATACTCTCGAGCGCTCCTTGAACAAAACGGAAGCCGTGGCGCTTTGCCTGCGCAGCGTATTCAATGTGGTGATTGGCTGGATCGCGATGACCGGAGGCTGCTTCATGCAGCAATGGCTTCCAGAAGTGCGTCGGATACCGGTCGACGAGAAAGATCTCTGCGATCCGGCGCTGGCCAAGGGTACCGGCGAGGCGCGTCGCCAGATGCAAGCCACCGGCACCCCCGCCCACGATCACGATGCGATGAAGGTGGGAGCCGTTGTCGGAATCGAGCAGGGGAGGGGCGTAGGTCATGAGGCGCTCCACGGGAAATGTGATGTTCGGTAGCCCGCTGTCGGGCCATGAGTACCCACGATATAGTTTCACCTCATGAGAGACAATTTAATGTTTTTGCCTGATATATATGCTTTCACTTATATCTAGAACAGCAACGTTCCGGCAACTGAAAGCGCTCGACATGGTCGCGCGGCTCGGCAGCGTGTCGCGAGCGGCAGAGGAACTGAACCTGACGCAGCCTGCGGTGTCGCTGCAGATCCGGCTGCTCGAGGAAGCCATTGGCGCGGGCGTGCTGCAACGTGTAGGGCGTGGCGTACAGCTGACCGCTGCAGGGGAAATTCTTGCGCGCTACGCACGGGAGATCCTCCAGTTATGGACTGAAGCAGGCGACGAAGTCGCCGCGCTGAAAGGGGATCTCGGAGGCACGTTGCGCATCGGGGCCATCACGACGGCCGAGTACCTGATTCCACCGATTCTCGTGAAGTTCACGGAAACGCGCCCGCACGTAAAGACCTACTTCAAAGTTGGCAATCGTGAGGACATCATCCGGATGCTCGCGACGCACGAAATTGACCTTGCGGTGATGGGCAGCCCGCCCAAGGAGCTGCGCACGAACGCGGCGGAGTTTGCAAAGCATCCGATGGCGTTCGTTGCCGCACCTGGTCATCCACTGATGCAGCGCAAGCGGCTGTCGTTGAGGGATCTTGAGTCGGTGAATCTGCTGGTCCGCGAGCGCGGTGCAGGCACCCGCTCTACGGTCGAAAGCTTGTTCAAGGCGTCGGGCCTGAAATTTCACATTGGCTCAGAGCTTTCGAGCAACGAGGCAATCAAGCAGATGGCGGAGGCCGGGCTTGGCGTCGCGTTTTTATCGCTGCACGCATGCGCGCTCGAGTTGCGGACTGGACTGCTTGCGCAACTGCCGTTTACCGGCAATCCAGTCGAGCGCGA
This sequence comes from Ralstonia sp. GX3-BWBA, assembly GCF_003290055.1. Lineage (NCBI taxonomy): Bacteria > Pseudomonadati > Pseudomonadota > Betaproteobacteria > Burkholderiales > Burkholderiaceae > Ralstonia > Ralstonia sp. GX3-BWBA. The sequence continues at coordinate 323,299 of NZ_QMKS01000019.1, forward strand.
ATGGTATGTAGTGACGCTGGCGGACCGGCGCATCTCTCAGGCTGCCAGCCTGTTCCGCGACTTTGTGGTCGAGCACGGCGCGAGTGTGATAGATGGAGCGAAGACATCGCCGTTTCGGCGGCAGAAGTAAGCGTCGGCGCGATGAGTTAGGAGTAGCTCTGGCGCGACAGACCAGGGCGCGCCAGCCGAAGCTGTCGGGCCGGTTATAGTCGGGCGGCTATTGCTGTCCATGCGGCAAACAATTCGTGGGCGGCTCGATGGCGTTCCAATTGCGTAGTGCACTCCTTGCATCGACAGAAGAGCGTGCCGGATTGCTGCTCAGAGTTCAGCGGGTTGCGGTCGGGCTGCTGAGCGATGTGCGGGTCGACGTTCTTCACGTCCCGACGAGCATTTTGCCAGCGGCGTGCGGTGGTCCAGTAGAGTGCGCGCAGGGCTGGGTCGTCGGTCATATTGATGTCGGCCTCCCCGTGCTGCAGATGCTGCAGACTCAGTGCACCGACTTCGGCTGCGCTGGCAATCCTGATCAGGCGCTGTGATCCCCGACTGAAGCGTATCCAGTGGTCATATAGACGTGCGAGGCAATCGACAAAATCGCCCTTGCCATGCTGGGCATCTTCACGCGCAATTCGGATGGCATGGCGACTCGTCTCGCGGACCTGCCCAAGCAACGCGCTTAGGCGCGGTTGAAGCCGGGCGGTTGTTGGTCGGTGTGGGCGCGATGGAGCAGCCATGGTGGATTTGTTATGTGGGCGCGTTAGCCGACGTCTCCACGTTCGCTCACGAGCAAACGCTTTCAACCACTGGACGGTGCGATTCCTGGTCCGCATAGCCATGGGCAGAGTAACCCTGGGCCGACGCGATCAGAAGAGTCTGAATGCTGGAAGTTGAAGTTTGCCTCGCGCGCGGCGCAACCGCGAGTGAGCGAGGCAAGGTCAGCTACTCGCCGATCTCAGGCAACCGCTCCCTTAAAGCTGCCTTCAACGTACATTTGTCCTTTGCAATTCCAGACACCGTCGATGCGTTCCCAGACGTAGAGGACCTTATAGGGGTGAACTTCCTCTTGGCCATCAGTGGACACGAGCGTCACTTCAGCAAAGTCCCAACCGGCGTTACCCACGCGGTGAGCGGATACGCTCTTTGCTTCGAAGGTGTACGCGCCCACGAAGTCGGCATACAGTCGGTCGATTGCGTCGGCGCCCATGGCAGTCTCTTCGCCCTCGCCAACCGACCACGCATCCGGCGTGAAGAACTCGTTGGCAATCGTGCCGGAATCGTTCTTTGCGAAGCCATCGGTCAAGACAGCATACTTGGAAGCAATGGCCTCATGGAATTCCCGGTCCAGCTGCTGTTCCGATTGAACTTGCGACATCCTGTGTCTCCTTGGTTGATGTGGTAGTGGCACGAAAATCAAGTCGTGCTGAATGCTCGGGCGCTCGTGTTGCCGCGTGCGCCTGAGTGATTCTTTTGAGGGATTTATTCCGGACCGTTACCTGGTGACGTGGGAGCGCCATCGTCGAATTTCGAGAGGTACTCGACCATCAGGTCGTAGTAGAGCGTGAACCCTTTGTAGTCTCGTAGTTCGGGATTGAGATCACGTAGCACACGGTGCATGCGACGTGCCCATTTCGGAATCGTGCAGAGTTCTTCGAGACTTGCGAAGTACGTACGCACAGGAAACACGATAGCGTTGCTGCGCGGCAGACGATGCAGGGGCTGCAACTCCACGCGCATGTTGACTTTCTTGCCGACATTTTCAAGCGTCAGGTTGGCACGGTCAGGCGCCCATACCGGCAACGACTCTGCAGAGGTTTCGAGACGCGGGTTGACGGTAAATGTCCAGTTAAGACGGCGAACTGGGTGGCCAATTCGCATGCGCTTGAGGAACTTCAGACCTCGTTCGAGAATGCCGCTGTCATGCAGCGACGAAATTGTCGGGCCATGCCACTCCTTCCAGCTCATGCCGAGATTGAAGCGCAGGGAATAGTCCGCGCGTTCGGTCGCCATGGCCGCGGACCAGTAAAGGGTGTCATCGCGGTCATCCACGACAATCCATTCCCCCTGAGCCTGACGAGTGATGTACTCCATCGGCTCATATGGCAGTGTTTTTGGATCACCGAAGGTGAATGTATCCTTCAAGCCGAGAAGCTTGTTCTCCCAGGTCCACTTTGCCCCGTCGATGCTCAAAGAGAAATACTCTGGGTAATCCTTGGCATAGGATTCCATGATGAGCTCGAGCAGGTCCCACTGTGCCTGCATCATGTTGGGCAAGGCCTTGTAGTGCTGGCCGGGGCTTTCGGCGAGCGCGATGGCTCGCTCTTTCATCTCCGAGACATAGTGTTCATCGATGTCGAAGTTCGCCTCATACACTCCCCCTGGGATGCGCACGTGCGGCTCAAGGTTCATCGTGTATTCGTACTTGTCTTCAAAGAACGGGAAAGGGAAGCGCTGAATGCTCTCTTTGCTGTTCTTGAAGGTGTAATCGTCGCGGTAGGTTTCAGTCGTTTTGAACGCGATGGACATGATTCGCTCCGGTTAGAGGTCGAGGACAAGCTTCTTGCACTTGGCGCGCGAAACGCATGGCATCATCTTTCGATTAGCCGCTTTGTCCTCATCGCTGAGCCAGATGTCTCGGTGGATGATTTCGCCGTCGAGCTCGACCACTTCGGTTTCGCAGTGACCGCAGGCACCGCCGCGGCATAGGTACGGCATATCCAAACCGGCGCCTTCAATTGCTTCGAGCAAGCTGAGCTCCGGCGGCACCATGATTCGTTTGTTCGCTTTCTTAAGAAACGCCTCGAAGGCCTCACCCGTAGAAGCTTCGACAAACTCTTCCCAGTGAATGTGGCTGTCGGCCCAACCAAGCGCACGAGCCGAAGCGATAACCGCCTCAATCATGGGCGCCGGACCGCAGATGTACACATCCGAGCCCAAGGGCTGATTGCCCAGAATGGTGTCGAAGTCAATCTGCGCATCCGCGCTGTCGAAGTACATCGACGTGGTACCGATCTCGTCGTCCCTGATGAACTGCTTCATTCCTGCGTGGTCCCCGTTGCGTACTGCGTAGTGCAACTCATACGGAACCGAGCCGACCTGAAGGTCGTGAATCTGCGAAATGATGGGCGTAATGCCAACGCCGCCCGCAATGAAAATGTGCTTGAGCGAGCGACGGTTCAGGGGGAAGTTGTTAATGGGGTGGGTGATGTGCAAAGTCATGCCCACGTGCACGTCGTTGTGCATACTGAGCGAGCCGCCCCGGCCATTGTCCTGACGGCGCACGCCGATCTTGTACGACGTGGTATCGAAAGGCGTGCTCATCAGCGAGTACGGGTTGCGATAGATCTTCCCTTCGTCGGGAATCAGCACAACCACATGACTCCCGCCGGAGAAGCCGGGAAGCGGTTTGCCTTCCCGGTCTTCAAGCGTGAACACTTTGATGAGGGGAGTGATGTCTTCGATTGCCGTGACAACAACCGGCAAGGTACCTGCGTGCGAGTTCATGTATCGAGCTCCTCTGCCGCCGGCATGTTGCCGGTCTGTTCCGCGTCTGCTTTGACGCCCATGAATGCGGCCAGGTGGCGCGAATAATGGTCGCGAACGACAAGGTCGAGGCCGCAGCCAGGGCACTTGAAGACTCGGTGCGTGACGTTTTCCGTGTACGTGTCGCAGTGCACGCACCAGACTCGCCGAACGAATGTGCCGCCATGCTCACGCAGCACTTCGTCGTTGTTCAGATTGAACTTGTTGGCAACCTGCATCGCCGTGCCGATGAAGCTTTCCGAGCCAGCGAGGTAAAGGCGCAGCCCGGTCTTTGCCGTCAACAGGTAGGAGTCGAGGTGCGAGACCAGTTGTGCATTGGTCTCGAAGAGCGTGAGATTGTCTGCTGCAGCGGAGCGCAGCTGTGTTGAGTAGTCCTTCCCGGAAAACGATTCGGCGGAGTAGAAGACGGTGATCTGTTCAGACTTGCCGGTTAGTTCGCCAAGCAAACGCAAGAGCGCTTGGCCTCCGCTTCCTTGACCTGCTATGACGTGCATCGCGCCATTGCTCATCGGCGTGAGGACGTCATACACCGGACGGCTTTTGATGCCGGTGATCAACATGGTTTGCCTCCTTGGACGTTCGTTTACTTCGCATCGCCGATGCGGTGTGTGATTCAACCGATCGTGCGAAGCGAATTCGGAGGCCATGTAAGCGAGATGTGTGCCAGCTCCCCGGAAGGCCCATAACTGTGGGCGTATAGGGGAAATCCTTAGAAAGGAAGTGCTTTCGTTTTATGTTTGATTGATGCAAATTCGCAGCAAGAAATAGCAAACACGCATCAGCGCTGCCCCGGCAGCGGTCCTCATGGAGGTTCACCGTGCTGTCAGACATGCCAGTCATTGCACTGGCGATTTCGCGCTCTGGAGTCGTAGTCGACGCGAGTACGTTACTGCTGGATTTGAGTGGCGGCGATGCCGCTTCCGTCATCGGTTTGCCAAGCCCCCACCTGTTCACTGACAAATCTGTTGGGGTCCTGGATAACTACCTCAGTTTGAGCACGCTCGACACGGTCACGGCGAATGAAGAGCTCGAGATGATCCTTGAGGGTAAACCCGTTGCGGTCAGCGCGAGGCTTGTGGGGGTGCGGCACCATGGAGAGCCGGCACTTCAAGTCTTCGCCGTGGAGGCCGTGGGTGAGCGCCAGTTGTACGCCCAGATTGAGAGTGGCGCTGAGCTTCTGCGGGGCTACATTGAGACCACGAGTCAGCCGATGTGGTGTATCGAGTTCACGGAGCCTGTCAATCTGCGTGAGACAGAGCCGGAAATTATTCGCCAAATCTTCTCGAACGAGTGTCACTGGTCGAACTGCAACGAGGCGATGTCTCGCTTCTATTCGCTTCCCGAAGGCGTCGATATCAACGACCAACCGGTGCGTACCTACTTCCCGCGCAGTCCGCAGAACGAGTCATTCGTTCGCAGCCTGATACGGAACAACTTCAACGTTGATCGTAGTCTCACCATCGACCTGAAGTACGACGGCTCAACCATGTACGTTGAGAACAACGTGCGCGGAAAGATACAAGATGGCTTTCTCACTCGAATGTGGGGAACGCTGCAAGATCTGACGGACTTCCGGAATGAGCGGGACAAACTCATTCAGGCGGCAGAAGTTGTGCAACGCATCTTGAGCGCAATTCCCGATGCCGTGCTGGTAGCGAACAGAAGCGGCACTATCACAGCGATGAACCCTGCCTGTGAGCGGCTCTTCAAAACAACCTCATCGCGCATTTTGACTGCACAGGTGACCGACTTCCTGTCGATGTCTGATGCCGAGGTTCAGCGCCGGTGGACCAATGGTGAGACTCACCGTTGGGTTGATGTTGTGAAGTTCGAGAGCGGCGCCGTCATGGACTGTGATGTCCGGGTGGGTCCCGTGGGGGACGACTTGTTCTCTGAGTTTGTGTTCTCCATTCGTCCGGTTGCCCCCGTGGTTCGGAAGCCCACGCAGGTACGTCGGGGCAATGCTGCATCAAAGAGGTCCACCGATGAAGTTCGCTAACATCTCTGAACTCGATGAGGCGGGTTGGTCGCATGAAGAACTGCTTGAGTTCCTCGACGACCCGCGGTGGAGCACCGTGTGCGATCTCCTTCCGGACGGAATGTTGATGGTCGATCGCGGCGGGGTGACGCGATTCGTAAATGCAGCTGGCGAGAGCATGAATGAAATGCCCCGCGCTTCCATCGTTGGCAGGCCGCTTGCCGAGTTCGTGAACGAGTCTTTTATCCAATGTCCGGGAATTCTCGAGGCCTTCACGAAAGGCGAGCGCTTTGTCGAGAACCTGGTTGATGGCATAGGCAGGAGCCTCGTGGTCACAGGGCGGGCGCTGCGTGACAGAAAAGGCGCAATGACCTGTTACATCATCATGCAGCGCAATCTCGATGCGTTCAGTAAAGGGCCACAAGGGGCGCTTGCGAACGGGACGAAAGCCGCAAGCAAATCCCACTTGGAGGCCAACTCTTTGATGGGCGTTACGGAGCTCACCGCCAAGCTCCTGACTGTCGGGCAACGCGCGATCGCCATGGGGAGTCGCGTGCTGCTGTTAGGAGAGTCTGGCGTCGGGAAGACCGAATTCGCCAAACTGCTGCATCGTCGCTCCGGTCGCGAGAGTTCGCCTTTTGTACATGTGAATTGCGCGGGTATTCCCGAATCACTTTTCGAATCCGAAATGTTTGGCTACGAGCGGGGCTCCTTCACCGGTGCGCTGACTCGAGGCAAGCCTGGACTGATTGAGTCGGCAGATGGAGGGACGCTCTTTCTCGACGAAATCGGTGAGACGCCGCTGCAATCACAGGCGAAGCTTCTGATGGTCCTCGAGTCGGGTCTGGTACAGCGAGTCGGGGCTACGCAGCCACGTCGGGTCAAGGTGAATGTCGTTGCTGCGACCAACCAGAATTTGCGCGAACTGGTGGAGCAGGGGCGCTTTCGGCGCGACCTCTACTACCGTCTGTCGGTTGTTGTGCTGTCACTGCCTCCGTTGCGTTTGCAGCGAGACCTTATTGACCCGCTCCTGGAGCGCTTCCTCACGGACGTCAACCAGCGTCGCGAAACCCCTCTGCAGCTCACGAAGGGCTGTCGGGACAAGCTGAGAAGCTACAACTTCCCGGGCAACATTCGCGAGCTTCAAAATCTGGTTGAGTATCTGTCTGTGGCTTGCGAAACCACGGCGACTGAAGACGACCTTCTTCTTGAGGTTCCCGAGGAAGTGGCGCTGGACGGCGGCAACATGCTGGTCACCGGTCGCGGAGCTTCGACTGACGATGTCTCTGACGAAGAGGCGGCGACAGGGTTAGGTCTGAAGGCGCTTGTACGCCGGTACGAAAGCAAGGTCATTGAAGACGCTATTCGCCGCGGCGGTAGCAAACGTAAGGCAGCTGAGCTGTTGCAAACCGACATCGCCACCATCTCGCGCAAGAGTCGGTCATCAAGCGCTTCAGAAACGTGATGCGCATTCGCATCGTTCGATGCTCTGCCGCATCAATGACTATTTTATAGATCCAAACAGATTAGAGAGACTCAATACCTGTAAGGCTTCTACGGCTTAAACACGAGGTTGGCACGGAAGGTGCATTGATTGGCCCCGACTGGCGGTTCGTTCGGAGCACCAGCTAAAACATGTTTGAGGAGCAACAGGAAAATGAGCGAAGAAGTCAAAGCGGTCGATTGGCATGCCCGGGCGAAGAACCTGAAGGTTCAGACCGAACTTTTCATCGACGGCAAGTTCGTCGACGCAGTCGACGGTGGTCGCTTCACGACGGTGAATCCTGCCACAGGCTTGAACCAGCATACGATGGTTCGCGGTAACGAAAAGGACATTGACCTGGCTGTTGCAGCGGCACGCCGTACGTTTAAGGAAGGCGTGTGGTCGAGAATGGCGCCCCGCGATCGCATGGACGTGCTCTTCCGCATGGCTCAACTGATCTCGGACCATACTGAAGAGTTCGCCCTTCTGGACAGTCTCGATATGGGCAAGCCCATCAGCGACTTGCTCAACGGCGACGTACCGTTCTCGGCGCATACCTTCCAGTACTTCGCTGAAGCCATCGATAAGATCGAAGGCGTCGTGACGAACACCGCTTCCAGCGCGTTTCACTTCATCTCCCGTGAGCCCATCGGCGTCGTTGGTGCCGTGACGCCCTGGAACTACCCGCTCATGATGGCAGCGTGGAAGGTGGCGCCGGCCCTTGCTGCCGGCAACTCGGTGGTGCTCAAGCCTGCAGAACAATCACCGACGAGCGCACTCTTGCTTGCTCGCCTTTTCGTCGAAGCGGGTGGTCCCGCCGGGGTGTTCAACGTCGTCAATGGTTTCGGCGAAGACGCAGGCAAGGCATTGGCTCTCCACAAGGACGTGGACAAGATCTCTTTCACCGGCTCCACGGAAGTCGGCAAGCTGATGATGATCTACGCCGGTCAGTCGAACATGAAGCGCGTGACGACCGAGTGTGGTGGCAAGAGCCCGCAAATCGTTTTCGATGACGTCGCAGATCTTGAAACGGCTGTCCGTTATGCGATCACGGGCATCTACGGAAACCAAGGCGAAGTCTGTAGCGCGGGCTCTCGTATCCTCGTTCAACGTGGCATCTACGACCAGTTTGTCGCGAAATTCGTGGAACTTGCTCCGACAATGTTCAAGCCTGGCGACCCGCTCGATCCGAACACGACGATGGGCCCGCTGGTGACCAAGGAGCAGTTCAAGCGCGTCATGTCGTATATCGACATCGGCCATGGCGAAGGCGGTGTGCTGGCGCTTACCGGCCAGATTCCGACGGAACTGGGCGCCGGCAATTTTGTTGCCCCGACACTTTTCACAGACGTGAACCGCAGCATGCGCATCGCAAACGAAGAAATCTTCGGGCCGGTCGCTGCAATCATGCCCTTCGACTCCGAAGAAGAAGCGGTCGACATCGCCAACTCGTCGATCTACGGCCTGGCTGCCGGCATCTGGACTTCGAACGTCACGCGTGCTCACCGCGTCGCTCGCAACGTTGAGTCGGGCATCGTCTGGATTAACTGTTACGACCATGGCGATATGACCCAGCCTTGGGGCGGCTTCAAACAATCGGGCCAAGGCCGCGACAAGTGCTTCGAAACCATCCTGGCCCACACGCAAAGCAAGTCCGTGTGGCTGAACCTGGAATAAGCCCACGGGCACGCCGCCGTGCTTCTCGGTGACGGCGCCGTGCCTGGCCAGTGTCCTATCTCAGATCAAGCTTGCATTACGGCAGCGCAAGACTGTCCCTTAAAAACCCCCATTGAATTCGTGGGAGAGACCATGCCCCTATCCAACCACCATGATGCCGCTGACGATTCGGCGCAACTTGAAGCCCTGGGCTATTCGTCCAACTTTGATCGGTCGATGAGCCTTTGGGAAAATTTCTCCCTTGGCTTCACCTACCTTTCCCCTGTCGTCGGTGTCTACACGGTGTTCCAGTTCGCGCTTACTGCGGGCGGCCCGCCGGTGTTCTGGACCTATCTGCTCGTCGGACTTGGGCAGTTGCTGGTGTGCCTCGTTTTCGGCGAGGTGGTGTCGCAGTTCCCAATCTCGGGCGGTCTGTATCCATGGGCGCGCCGACTGGTTGGCAAGCGCTGGGCCTGGATGGCAGGCTGGATTTATATCTGGGCGTTATGTACGACCATCGCGGCAGTGGCCACAGGCGGAGCACCGTATGTCGCTCAGCTACTTGGGCTGGAGGTCTCGCACTCGATTGAGGTCTGGATTGCGGTTGCGATGATTGTCTTCACGACGTTGCTGAACGTGAGCGGTACCCGCCTGCTTGCACGCGTGGCGATGTTCGGTTTCATCTGCGAATTGATTGGTGCTGTTGTGGTTGGCGGATACCTACTCATCTTCGCGCGTCATTTGGATTTTTCCGCCCTGTTTCAGACGCACGGCGTGAACGTCGATGGCAGCTACCTGAAGGCTTTCGTCGCATCGAGCGTTGCGGCGATGTTTGCTTACTACGGCTTCGAAGCCTGTGGTGACGTTGCTGAAGAGACGCCGAATCCTGGCAAGGCCATTCCGAAGGCAATGCGAATGACGATCTACATCGGCGGCGGCTCAGCGATGTTCGTTCTCCTTGCGCTCATCCTCGCTGTTCCCAATCTGGCAGACGTGCTTGCAGGCAAGGACACCGATCCGGTAGCAACTGTGCTGCGTACTGCGGTCGGAGAGGTGGGCTTCCGAGTGGTTATCGCAGTCGTGCTCGTTTCGTTCTTCTCGTGCTTGCTGAGCCTTCAGGCAGCAGCTAGCCGCCTCCTGTTTGCATACGCACGCGACAAGATGATCTTCGGTAGTGCGCAGCTGTCGAAGCTCTCGCCCAACACACAAGTTCCCGTCGGTGCACTGTTGGTCGCGGGTTTCTTCCCTGCCGGTGTCGCGATTCTCGGTCTCTTTCTCGAAAACGCTGTTCAGACCATCATCATTTTTGGCTCGGTCGGCATTTATCTTGGCTTCCAGATGATTGTCCTTGGTGCCCTGATTGCACGCGCACGTGGCTGGGTACCTTCGGGCAAGTTCCGCCTGGGCCTCTGGGCGTGGCCGGTGAATCTCGCCGCATTTGCCTACGGTGTCGCAGCAATCGTCAATATGGTGTGGCCGCGTACGCCTAATGCTCCTTGGTACTCGAACTACGCCATGTTGGTTTCCGCGGCGGTCGTTGTCGGCGTTGGGCTCTTCTACATGGTTCTCCGTCGCCCGTATGAACGCGGTGATGCCCCCGCTGGCGACGCTCATTTGCTGCAAAAGCGCCAGCGAGTTACGACGCATGAGGCAAGCACATTCCCGGAAGTATCTGCGACCCGTAACAGCTGATATCTGACGCGTGCCCTGCGGAGGGGCTCGCAAACTTTGGGCTCACTCCGCTCCGCAAGATTGTTCGGCAGAGCCTCGTTGGGGTTCTGCCAGAAGGAGAGTGAAATGAAGAAGATCTCTACCCGAGTTTGCAGATTTCTGGCCGAGGCGTTTGTACTGTGCTTTGCCTCCAGGACTGGCATCTAAAACCCTTTGGTTGAATTTCAGGCGTCGAGCGAGTTCGACGGTTTTATTACCTTTCAAAACAGTGCCATGAAGACAAAAGCGATGTTGCTCGGACTGGGCGTCCTGTTTGTGTCCGCAGCCGCGTCTGCGGAGCCCGTTGTGCTGTCAAGCGGCTGGACAGCGGATTTCTCGCCAAGCATGGCTGAGAGTGGGAATCGGTCGACCGCAGTGTTTCAGTTGCGCGGAAGTTATCGGCTCAGTTTGGCCTCGAAGGGCGACGTCTTCTTCGATACAACCTGTGTCGGCATAGAAACCGATACCACCGTCGGTAAAGAGGTGACTGCAAAGGGCAGCGGCCGATGCGAGATGAAAGACAAGGATGGCGACAAGTTGTTCAGCGCCATCGACACAGTCTATGACGGCATCACTTTTAAGTTGGACGGCGGAACCGGTAAATGGAAGACGGCATCTGGTCGGCTGGTTTCGAAAGAGGCTTTCACGAGCCAGTCGGACACCCACTGGACGGGTTTTGGAAGTGGCAAGGGTGAAATCGTTCTGTCCAAGTAGCGGGGCGTCGCGGCACGTATTGAGTCTTTGAATTGTCGTGGTCAGATGGCCACATCGTATCCACCAGGAGTGAAAAGATGTCGAATGCAGAGCAAACGAACAAGGCCTTGATGGCACGACGTGCAAACGCGGTGCCGCAAGGCATTGGGAATGCTCACCCGGTTTTCGCGCAGCGCGCCGAGAACGGAGAAATTTGGGACGTAGAGGGCAATCGCTACATCGATTTTTGCGCTGGCATCGCCGTTCTTAATACGGGACACCGCCATCCAAAAATCTCGGAGGCTGTTGCCAAGCAAGCCGAGAAGTTCTCGCATACCTGCTTCCAGGTCGTTGCGTATGAATCGTATGTGGAACTCGCTGAACGCCTTTCGGCCCTTGCGCCGGGCAACTTTGCGAAGAAGGCGTTTTTCATGACCACGGGCGCTGAAGCTGTCGAGAATGCCGTCAAGGTGGCTCGCCATTACACCAAGCGCTCGGCTGTTATTTCGTTTGACGGCGCCTTTCATGGACGTACGTTCATGGCGATGGCTTTGACGGGCAAGGTCGCTCCGTACAAGGCTGGGTTCGGTCCGATGTCCGCGGAGGTGTACCAGGCACCGTTCCCCTCTGAGTTGCACGGGATTTCGGTAGATGACGCCATTCACGGGGTCGAGCGCCTCTTCAAATACACGGTTGACCCGCAGCGTGTGGCGGCAATCATTGTGGAGCCCGTTCAAGGGGAGGGTGGCTATATTCCCGCTCCGACCGCGTTCCTGAAACAACTGCGCGAAATTTGCGACAAACACGGCATTGTGCTGATTGCCGACGAAATCCAGACCGGCGTGGGCCGTACCGGCCGCATGTTTGCCATGGAGCATTCGGGCGTAGTCCCCGACCTCACAACGATGGCCAAGGGCCTCGGCGGGGGCATGACGATTTCCGCGGTGGTCGGCCGTGCTGATGTCCTCGATTCGATTCCGCCGGGTGGGCTTGGCAGTACGTACGCTGGGCACCCCATGGCGTGCGTTGCATCGTTGGCCGTACTCGACGTGATGCAAGAAGAGTCGCTGTGCGCCCGAAGCGAAGCGATTGGCGAGCGTCTGCGTGGTCGTTTCAACGCGTTGCGCGAGCATGTGCCCGAAATTGCCGATGTGCGAGGGCTTGGCGCGATGACCGGCGTCGAGTTTATGAGAAATGGCCAGCCCGCACCGGACATCGCGAATACGCTGAAAGCCGAGGCGCAGAAGCAGGGGCTCTTGCTGCTCACATGCGGTTCCTACGGCAACGTACTTCGCGTCATGCTGCCGCTTACTGTCTCGAATGCCCTCATCGATGAAGGCCTCGACATTATCGAGAACATTTTGCTGAAGCTTTCTGCTGGAGCCAACGGCGCTGAATTGCGTACCGGAACCTGAGCGGCCGAACGATTCGTATCAACTGCCTATCGTCATCTGGAAGAGGGCGCTGCGTAAGCTCGCGCCCCTTTCGCTCTGCACTGATAACCGAGTAATCCGATGGCTTCTGCATTATCTGACGTTCGCGTCCTCGATCTGTCGAGGGTCCTCGCCGGGCCGTGGGCAACTCAAATCCTCGCGGACCTCGGCGCTGATGTCATCAAGGTTGAGCGACGTGGGTTGGGGGATGACACGCGTGCCTGGGGACCGCCTTACCTGACGAACCAGGAGGGGAGGCCGACGTCCGAGTCGGCATATTTCCTCACGGCCAACCGCAACAAGCGCTCGCTCGCTGTGGATATCGCTACGCCTGCCGGCCAGGAAATCGTCAAGAGTCTTGCGTGCCAGTCCGACGTGCTGGTGGAAAACTTCAAGGCTGGGGGCCTTGCGCAATATGGCTTGGATTACGAAAGCCTTCGCGAGCACAACCCGCGCTTGATTTACTGCTCGATTACCGGGTTCGGACAGACAGGCCCCTACGCTGATCGACCTGGTTATGACTTTGCAATACAGGCCATCGGCGGGCTCATGAGCATTACGGGCGTCCCCGATGGTCAACCCGGCGCCGGACCACAGAAGGTTGGCGTTGCACTTACCGATGTCATGACCGGTATCTACGCCAGTACCGCTATTCTTGCGGCATTGCATCGCAGAGCGACAAGCGGGGTTGGTCAATACATCGACATTTCCCTACTGGATGTTCAGCTCGCAGCTCTCGCAAATCAGGCTTCCAACTTCCTAACGACGGGCGTTTCCCCGGTGCGCTTGGGCAACGCTCACCCCAACATCGTCCCATATCAAGATTTCGAGACATCGGACGGCAGGCTGGTTGTCGCAGTGGGAAATGACACACAGTTCAGCAGTCTGTGCAGAGTGCTTCTGCGAGAGGAACTGGCTGACGATGAACGATTTTCGAGCAATCGTGGGCGCGTCAATACAAGAGCCACGCTGATTCCAATGCTTCAGGAAGACATCCGGCGGTGGCGCACATCGGAACTGCTCGGCGCTCTTGAGGCGAACGGTGTCCCATGCAGCCCGGTCAACAACATTGGTCAAGCTTTCAGCGACCCGCATGTGATCGCGCGCAACACGGTTATCGAGCAACCGCATCCTTTGGGAGGTGTGGTCAGGACAGTTGCCAATCCCATTCGCATGAGCGAGGCGCCTCCCGAGTACAACGCCCCACCACCCCTGCTCGGACAGCACACGAGGGAAGTGCTAAGCGGTGTGCTCGGCATGTCCGACGAGAAGATTGACCTTCTACTGAATCAACAAGTTATCGGGGTACAGGAATGAAATCGAGCTTTATTGGTGGGCAGTGGCGTCAGGGCTCCGAGGTCTATCGCAATATCAACCCGTCCGATACGTCGGATGTCGTTGATGAGTTCTCCCAAGCTGACGAAGCGCTGGCAAACGAGGCAATAGACAGCGCATACCAGGCATTCGTAACGAGGCAAACGCTGGGAGTGCAGGCTCGCTCGGAAGCGTTGGACCGCGTGGGAAGCGAACTGCTTGCGCGCAAGGAAGAGCTGGGCGAGCTGCTCTCTCGCGAAGAGGGAAAGACGCGTGCTGAAGGGGTTGGAGAGGTCACCCGCGCCGGACAGATTTTCAAGTTCTTTGCGGGTGAAGTCCTTCGTCAGCGCGGGGAGCACGTGGAGTCTGTTCGCGCCGGCCTGAGTGTTGACATTACGCGCGAGCCGGTCGGCGTCGTGGGAATCATTGCTCCGTGGAACTTCCCGATCGCAATCCCGGCGTGGAAGATCGCGCCGGCGTTGGCCTACGGAAACTGTGTGGTCTTCAAGCCCGCTGAGCTGGTTCCTTCATCGGCTTGGGCACTCAGCGAAATCATCAGCCGCGCGGGTTTCCAACCGGGTGTGTTCAATCTCGTCATCGGTCGAGGCAGCGTTGTCGGAAAGGCGATGCTTGAAAACCCGAAGGTTCACGCGATCAGCTTTACCGGCTCAACCGGGACAGGTTCTCGCGTAATGGCAACGGCAGGTGCGCGGTTTGCAAAGCTGCAGTTGGAGATGGGTGGCAAGAACCCGCTCATTATCACCGATGATGCCGACCTTGAAACGGCGCTGACCTGTGCGGTTCAGGGTTCCTATTACTCGACGGGGCAACGTTGCACGGCTTCCAGTCGCATCATTGTTACAGAAGGCATCTACGCGCGTTTCCGCGACGCTCTTGTGGACCGCCTTTCGCGCTTGCGTGTTGGCCACGCCTTGTCGCCCGAAACCGATATCGGCCCGGTCGTCGATGCAGGCCAACTCGAAACCGACATGCAATACATCCGTATTGGTTTGGACGAAGGTGCAACCCTGGCATTCGGTGGTGAACGCATCAAGCGGGACACAGATGGTTTCTTCTTGACGCCCACGCTTTTCACCGATGTTGATAGTTCCATGCGCATCGCGCGCGAGGAAATCTTCGGACCGGTCGTGAGTCTGATTGCGGCGCGTGACTTCGACGATGCGTTGCAGAAGGCCAATGACAGTGAGTTCGGCCTGTCGGCAGGCATCTGCACCACCTCGCTCAAGCTCGCAACGCGGTTCAAGCGGGAGGCGCAAGCCGGCATGGTCATGGTTAACGTACCAACGGCGGGCGTGGATTACCACGTGCCGTTTGGAGGGCGCAAGGCGTCGAGTTATGGCAGCCGTGAACAGGGTAGCTACGCTGCGGAATTCTTTACCACAGTTAAGACGGCATATAACGGCTGAATACGCTAAACAGTTTCGTCCGGGCTCCTAGGGACGTTGTGGCATCGATTCGTCGATGCCATTTTTTTCTTTGCGGTGATTCATTTCCGCCATGTCGCGCTACGCGGCCAAGGAAAAATCGCATCAAATAATCGTTTGGTCGCTGTGGAAATAGCCGCCAAGCCTTTATCAGCGTGGATGGCCCGGGTTGGCACGAAACGTGATTGTAATTTGTCCATTGTTCGCGGTCGTGGGTTCTGAATCGGAAAGCAAATCGACCGCTCATCAGCCTGTGAGCAAAGCACCCGTGCGTGCGTCTTGGCCACTATTCATTCGAGGTGACACGTGTCGATAGAAGTCTTGATTTTCACTCTGGATGGAGCTCTGGCGGATACGGATGCGCTCCATCTCCTGGCCTTCAACACTGCCTTTGCTCGCTTGGGGCTGGATCTGCGATGGACGCCCGAGGTGTACCAACGACTGCTTGCGGTCAGTAGCCGATCCCAACTGCCATCGTGCTACCAGGAGCAAGTTGAGGCACTCTGGTCAGAGGATCTGTTGAATAGCATCGAGGTTGAGCGCATCAACGCATTCAACCAACTGCTCAAGGAGCGCGGTCTCGCTTTCAGGCCAGGTGTGTCTCGCGTTCTGAGGCAAGCCGAGCAAGAGGGGTATCGCATTGCTGTTATCACGAGTCAGGCTCCGAGCTCGGTGTCGCTCGCGCTTGAGTCGCTTTTGGGCAGCAACTGGCCAGCCAAGATCTGCGCCGTTGTTGCTGGCGATGGCACGCGCTTCAGCGAGGTCACAAGCGACATGTTCCAACGGCTTTTGCGTGCGCTTGAGCTGCCCACAAATACGGCGGTGGCTTTAGCAGCGACAACCTTGGGCGTTCGAGCCGCGGCTGCCGCCGGCATCTGGACAGTCGCGCTCCCGACCTTCTGGAGCGCAGACCAGGACTTCGACGCGGCGCACATGATCCTGCCGCATATGGGAGATGAGTCACAGCCGCTTCTGAACGTCGTCGGCATCAAGGAACTCAACGCGGGCGTGCTCACTGTTCCAGCCATCACCCGTATTCGTCAACAAGTCTCATCGTCCGGAAACAGGCAGCTCAGCGTGCCCCTGCGCTCCTCTGTTCGCAAGGTTTGAGGCCATCCTCGCAACAAATCAGTTTTTCTGAATTGAATCGTACCTGAATCGAATTGAGAGCGATCTATGTCGTCACTAGAATGGTTTTCATCCGAAACAGATACGCGAAGGAGATTGAGGAGATGAATATGACCAATATTTCAGAGATCAAGGATTCGAGCCTTTTTAACCAGATGCAGCGCTTCACCGTGGGGGACAATCCGCATCACGCGCGAATCCGTCATATCGATATTGATCAACAAGTGCTTGAGCAGTTTTTTGAGCAGACGCGCACGATTAACAGCCAAAACCTTGAGTACGTGCCGTACATGCGCTTCGTACTCGCCGGGAAACTCGCAGCTTTGCTTGGCCCGACGTTCACGCAGACGGTTCGCGCCATCCTTCGAGATCGCGAAAGCGGTGCTCTGACCGTTGGCGTGCAGGGCATGACTAGTGACGCGGATGACTACGTTAAGTTTGGTACCGCGATGGGGCATCTTGTCGGACCTGCGAATCACGACTCGATGTCGGGCACGTACTACGCGCGCTTTCTCGTGAAGGATACCGACAACAGCGACTCTTACCTCCGACAGGCATATCGCCTGTTCACGCTGCATACCGACGGTACGTTTGTCGACGAACCGACCGACTGGCTGCTGATGATGAAGTTCAGCGAGCTCAATGCCGTTGGCGGCGAATCACGCCTGCTGCACCTGGACGACTGGGAGCAACTGGACGAGTTCAGTCAGCATCCACTTGCCAGCTATAAATTCACGTACAAGTCTCCGCCGAGCAAGAATGTTGCGCAGGAAGTTCAGCGACGCACGTTCTTCAAAGTCGACGGCAAGCCTGGGATCTGCTTCATTGACCAGTTCGCGTGCCCTGAATCCATTGAGCACGCAAACTACCTGCAAAGCCTCTCGAATTCGATGGAAGCGTCGAAGGGAACTGCGGCGATTCCGCTGCCCGTCGGCGACCTCGTCATGTTGAACAATTTGTTCTGGTTGCACGGTCGCGCGCCCTTCGAGAAGAACCCTGAACTGCACCGCGAACTCATGCGTATTCGCGGAGAGTTCTCGCAACTGTGAGGCGACCGAGGTCTATGAAGCAGCCATATGATTTTGCGATCGTCGGCGGAGGCATCGTCGGGCTCTCTACGGGAATGGCGCTGACACAGCGCTATCCCGGAAAGAAGATTATCGTCATCGAGAAAGAGAATTCCCTCGCAGAGCACCAGACGGGACACAATAGCGGTGTAATTCACTCGGGCATCTACTACAAACCTGGGAGTTTTAAAGCCAAGTTCGCCCGCGCCGGTAGCGAATCGATGGTCCGCTTCTGCGAGGAGCATGGAATTGAACATGAGATCTGCGGCAAAGTTATTGTCGCCACGAAGCAGGCGGAACTGCCTCTTCTTGAGAATCTGTACCAGCGGGGACTGGAAAACGGCCTAACCATCGAGAGGATCGGTCCAGAGAGGCTTGTGGAAATTGAACCGCACGTGTCAGGCCTGCAAGCTATTCGGGTTCCTGCCGCTGGCATCGTGAACTACAAGCAGGTATGTCAGGCGTTCGGTCGCATCATCTCAATGGGGGGCGGGGAGATTTGCCTGGGCGAGAAAGTCTCGGCGATCCGCAAAATGTCCTCGCACGTCGAAGTCGAGACGCGTAGCGGTGTCATTGAAACGAAGTTTGTCGTGAACTGCGCGGGTCTACATTCGGACCGTGTGGCCCGCATGGACGAAGTCGCCGACGATCTCAAGATCGTCCCCTTTAGAGGTGAGTACTACGAGCTTCGTCCTGAGCGCAGGCATCTCGTAAAGCACCTGATATATCCGGTGCCCAATCCAAACTTCCCCTTCTTGGGTGTGCACTACACACGCATGATCGGAGGGCACGTCGAAGCGGGACCTAACGCGGTGCTTGCCTTCAAACGTGAGGGCTATCGCAAACGCGATTTCAGTCTTCGCGACTTGAGCGAAGTTCTAACTTATCCCGGTTTCTGGAAGCTCTCGTCAAAGTACTGGCGGGAAGGTCTGGAGGAAATGCACCGTTCGATCAGCAAGGCTGCGTTCGTGAGGAGTTTGCAGGAGCTCATTCCCGAGATTGAAGAGAGTGATCTTGTGCCGGCACCCGCAGGCGTTCGTGCCCAGGCATTGAAAGCAGACGGCACGCTTGTCGACGACTTTCATCTCATCCCAAGCGATCGGGCTATTCACGTCTGCAATGCGCCGTCACCTGCAGCAACTGCGTCTATCGAGATTGGTCAGCATATCGCTCGAGCGATAGATGAGCGGGGCCACTGACGGTTGTTAAGCGCCAAACATCACTGGCGCCCGTGGCTCTTGCCCATAAGGCGAGAGCCACACTCAGTCGATACGTTGTCCACCTAGTTCAAGCGCGATATCGCGCAAGCTGGACACAAACGGTGATGAGTCGTTGCGCCTCATCACCAGAAACAGTTCCGAGTCGTCCTCCACGTCTAAAAGTTCCCGGAAGACCAGCCCCGGAAGCTGGATGCTACTGATGCTTTTGGGAATCACCGCGATGCCGTGACCTGATGCGACATGGACAAGGGCGGTAAGAAAGTCTTTCGTCTGAAATTCGATGTTCGGCGTGAATCCTGCCCCCTTTCCGATTGCGATCACGTGGCGGGCAAATCCAATGTCCTTGTGAAACTGCGGAGCGGTGAACACTTCATTGGCCAGGTCCTTCGCGTGCACGGCGGCAGCGGCCGCCAGGCGGTGGGTCTTGGGTAGAGCAACCACAAGCTTTTCGCGGAGCATTCTTATCTGCTCCACTTCATCGCGGTGCCCGGCAGCGGTTCGCACGATGCATGCATCGAGCACGCGTTGCTGAAGCAGTTGAATCTGCGTCGGACTCTCAAGAGAGTGCAGATTTGTGTGCACCTGCGGAAATTTTTCTCCGTGCTTTGCCAGCAACTGCTGAACGACGCCGGCGCAGGCGGCAGAGATCACGTAGCCAACTTCTAGCGCACCTACTTGGCCCCGGCCAGCCATCATCGCCACACGCTTTGCATTCTCGGCGGTAGCAAGCGTTTGCTGAGCTTCTTTGAGAAACAGAACGCCCGCCGTATTGAGACTGACTGAACGCTTCGTACGGGTTAGCAGCTTGACACCCAGCTCTCGTTCAAGGGCTTGGATCTGCATGCTTAGTGCAGAAGGGGCAATGTCAAGCAGTTCGGCAGCGTTCCCAAAGTGCAATTGCTCGGCGACGGTTATGAAGTATCGAAGCTGCTTGAGGTCCATCTGTGGTCGCCTGTAACGCTTTAGACGTCGCTGCTATGAGCAGGACATGTCTCGCTTATGCCTGCTGGCGCAGGGCTTTTAATGATACGGAGCTTGCAGGCTTAAGCAAGGGGTTTTCCGGCAATTCAACGCGGAACGAGTTGAATCGCAGTGGAGCATGGCGGCAGTAGTAAACGCGCATCACTTGCATCAGTCGTCCACGCAGAACTGCATCACCTCGTACTCCCGGGATTTCCCTTGGTTGGATATGCTAAGTGCATGATTTATATTGAGAAAAATCCTTCTTGAGAAGTTGGCATTGTTCCTGCTTTTAAGCGTCCGCGCTGTCTCGAATCCCTGCGGTAATACGCTCAAGTAAGCCGCAGCAAAGCTGATCAGCCGCCGGTTCTCTGCCCTATGGCAGATGCTCAAGCAAGCTTTCCGGTTTCACTCAAAGTCATCGCCGGGAAGCAGTCGGATAACTTAGTTATGCCAATGGAAGATCTCGTCGGCTATCAGGTTGACGTTTAACCAAGATGGAGAGGAAAGTGAAATCAAGCATTCGGGTAATTGTGCTGGCGGTTACAGCATTGCTTTCAGCGCACGCTTCTTTCGCAGAAGAGCTCACGCCCGCGGGAGCAGAGAAAGCTGGCAACAAAGATGGCACCATTCCGGCGTTCAACGGCAAGAGTTCGCCTACTTCGGGCTGGTCGGTTGGAAAGTATCGCGGTGATTATTGGTCGCATAAGGACGAGAAGCCGATTTTTGTCATCGATGCCTCCAACGTCGACAAGTACGCAAGCAAGCTCTCGCCAGGCCAAGTTCAGCTGATCAAAACAAACAAGGGCTACACGATGCCCGTGTATCCGTCGCATCGCGATTGCGGTTTCCCAGATTTCGTGCTCGAAAACACGAAGGCAAATGCTGGCAAGGCGGCAATCGGCTCGGACGGCTGGTCACTTGATAAGGCAGTGCTCCCCTCCATCCCGTTCCCGCAACCGAAGTCGGGCATCGAGGCCATGTGGAACTGGCTTGCTCGCTATCAAGGTGTCGGCCAAGACTGGCCCGCTGGCGTGTCTGTCGTATCGGCATCGCCAGGTGGCTCCAACCGCATCGAGATCTCTTGGACTCAGCTCATCTATTTCCCCTGGGGTAAGAAGGGAGCCAGTTCTCCATCCGATCACGGTGGGATCGAAAACGCGATGTATTACAGCTACAAGGATCCTGCCGCCTTGGCAGGTCAGGGTCTGGTGCAGCGGTACTACTTCTCAAAAGATACCGATGCTTACTACTACTTCACCGGACAGCGTCGCGTGCGCCGTCTGCCGAGCTACGCGTACGACTCTCCGCTGATCGGTTTCGAGAACCAATACCCATCGGATTCGCAGTTCATTTTCTACGGTAACCCCGATCGCTTTGACTGGAAGATTGTCGGCAAGAAGGAAATGTACGTGCCGTACAACAACTTCCAGGCTCAGAACTTCAACGTGAAGGTCTCCGATGCAATCGGTCCGACATTCGTCAACCCAGCACAGCGCCGCTATGAGTTGCATCGCGTGTGGGAAGTCGTCGGCACCGCCCCCCGCGTCAGAATAGTTGTCGCCCCGATAGATTCTTGAGTCTCTGACTTCAAGACTCTTACCTTGGTGGTAGGTGGCTGTGGAGCTTGTGGGCGAAGGCCTGCGCGGTGGGCAACGCACCAGCGTTGTCCACGGCAAGCTGGCCGGTGCGCGAAGCGCATCGTCCACAAATCCACAGCCTCGCCTTCCCACCGATTTTTGAAGCACGGGGGCGTTGAAGAGGACGAATTGGCTCGATACGGACAAGCATTCAAGGATCGCGCGGTGGCCAGGCTGCTGCCGCCCGAAAGCGCCGCGGTGGAAGCCGTGGCAGGGGAGATCGGCGTGAACGCCGACACGCTGGAGCGCTGGCGCTCCGAGGCATTGGCCAAGCCGGCGCGCGAGCGCATCTGGACGGCTGCGGCCCGGCTGGAGGCGGTCATCACGACGGCAGCCATGGACGAGACGGCGCGCAGCGCCTGGTGCCGCAAGAACGGGGTGTACGCGCAGCAGCTTGCGCAGTGGCGAGGCAGCGCCACCCAGGCCCTGGCGCAGCCGCACGAGCAGCCCGCCAGTGCGCAGCAGACCAAGCAGGACCGCCGCCGCATCAAGGAGCTCGAGCGCGA